>JAFSOQ010000097.1 GCA_017446845.1 Selenomonadaceae bacterium
GCAGATAATTTACTCCGAGGAACTCGCCGCCCATTCTGTCCATCGGCACGCTGCGCACATCGGCGGCGGACAGCGGCAATGACGACATCAACATTATCGGGTAATACGTCGCGTATTTTTGAAAGTCCATGTGGTCGAGCAACGGGATATCGGGGTAAAGGTGCGCAATCAATTCGCGCATGTTACCATTCGGATAAAAGGACAGGTCGCAACGATGCACTTCCTTGAAGGCGCGCAGATAGGGCAGCAGAGCAATCGTGTCGCCCAGCAAAGGAGTTTTAAACATCACGGTGACGGGCTGACCCTCCAAGTTCAGCGTGTGCGTAAAAATTTTCTTCCCGCTCAAGAAAACTTCCACGTGCCAGCGGATGAAATATTTTTCCACAGAAATTAATCTGCCGCCCGAAATATTTTTGTCAAAAAAAATTTTCCCGCTGTCGAAGTCGCTCACTCGGACGTGAAAATCTCCTTCGGGCACGTCCAGCCGCAGACCGAAATTAAAATCAAGACTCAATCCTTCAATGCCCGTCTCCAAAAAAGTTTTCGATTCAAAAACCACGTCGGGCACGGTGTAAATTTCTTTCAGGACTGTGAGGAAAAATTCTTGGTCGAAGTCGTCTCTGTTCTTCAAGGTGGATTTTTCGGCGAGGTCAATTGCTTCGGCACAGAATTGATAATTGTCGCGGTAATCGTCGATGTCTTTGGCGGTGAAAAAATGTAATCTCATAAATATTCTCCCTTTGATAATTAGGAATGAGGAATTAGGAATTTAGCTTTCAGGTGTCAGCTTTCAGCTGTCAGGAAAAACTTCTGAAAGCTGAAAGCTAAAAGCTGACAGCTAAACTCCTAACTCCTAACTGAAAGCGCGGGCGGAATTAAATTTCTGTCAAGAATCAAACGTTCAATCGCATTGATGACAATACGCGGCGAAATTTTTTTCTGGCACTCGAATTCGCGCGGCGTGTTCCTGTGGTGCGGGCAAGATTTCGGGTTCAAAAAAGCAACGCGCGGGTCGTTGAAGCAGCCGTGACAAACTTTGCGATTCATCACGCGATACGGCGTGTAAAATTCACACCACTCTTGAGAAAAGCCGCAAATCATCACCACGGGGCAATTAACCGCCTCTGCCAGCCACGACAGACCGCTGCCCAGCCCGATAAAAAATTGAGCGTGATAAAGCATGTTCGCCCGCTCAAGAATGGGTCGGTCGCCCGTGAAGTCTTCGGCAAGAGCGGGCTTGCAAATCGTAAAGCCGTCATTTTTCTCCTCGGCGTTTTTATCAATGCAAAAGACGCGGTAGCCTAGGCGTTTCAAATAATCGACGACGATATCCCAGCCGCGCGGGTAGAGCCAAGACTTGCGGGCATTGCGCGCTTGAATGCCAATGCAAACGTAAGGTTCGTCGGTGACGGGTGATTCAGTCGGTTTAAATTTTGCTTTTGGCGGCAGATAATCTATCCCGAAAAATATTCCGCCGACACGGGTCATTGACATGCAACGGAAATCGTCGGGGAAATCGGGATAAGGTGCCGCCACCATGAACACATAATACGTCGCGTAGGTTTGGAAATTTATTTCGTCAATCATCTCGACGGCGGGGCAAAGGCGGGCAATCAGTTCGCGCAAAACTTCAGGCACGCAAACCGACAGCTTGCAGCGATGAATCCGCTGAAACTCATTGAAATAATCGACAAAAGAAAGCGTGTCGCCCAATGTGTCGAATTTGGACATCACCGCCACGGGCTGACCTTCCAAGGAAAGCGTGTGCTCAAAAATTTTTTCGTCGTCCAAAAAAACTTCGACGTGCCAGCGAATAAAATATTTTTCCACGGAGAGCAGTCGCCCGCCCGAAACGTATTCATCAAAAATCACTTTCTCCGTGTCGAAGTCAGATATCCTCACGCGGAAATTTCCTTCGGGGACATCCAGCCGCAGACCGAAATTAAAATCCCAACGCAAGCCGGGATAACC
>JAFSOQ010000014.1 GCA_017446845.1 Selenomonadaceae bacterium
GAGTTAGGAGTTAGGAGTTAGGAGTTGTTTGAGGCGTTTTTAACTCCTAACTCCTCACTCCACACTCCTAACTAAAAAAATCCCCCCGCAACAACTTGCAGGGGATTCTATTTTTGTCAGGTAAAATTATTTTTTGCGAACCATGTCGACTTTATCTTTGCCGGTCTTGTAAGTTACCTTTTCAACGTGGCGTTTGTAAACTCGTGCGGCTTTTTGTTTTTCCTCAAGTAAACGTCTGTCTTCCTTGCTCATATTTTTCTTGGCAGTCTCGTCGAATTGCTTGAAAAAATCTTCCGCAGCTTTGCCGTAGTCCTTGGCGGTCTTGTCGAGGACGTTGCTTTGAATGCTGTAGGTGTACATGAGTTTGGAATCGGCGGCGTTGTAGACGTAGAAGAAAAGCCAGGGACGTTTGGAATTGTTAGTGACGGTCGTTATGACGTAAGCGTCGGCGTAGCGACCGATGTGCTGATTGTAAACTTTTTCAGCTTCGGGCACGTCCAGTGAGTGAATATCTATGCCTGTGTCGCGACGAATTGCAGAGGCGACGTCTTCATAGGAGACAATCTCGCGGCTTGAAGTAAATCTGCCCGCGTTGTAAATGTCCCTTGCAAAGTCGTAAATTTCCGGCTCCGCCTCTTCAATCTTGTAATAGTTCGGATAGGCGACCGCCATTTTTTTTACGGATACAAGGTCGGCATCATCCTCTATGTTTTCCTCGTAAGCCGCAAAAGCAATCGACGACGTAACAAACACCGTCAGCATTATCAATACGGCTAAAAATTTTTTCATAAGAGTTTCTCCCTTTTTTCAGTTAGGAGTTAGGAGTTAGGAGTTGTAAAATCATTCCCAATTCCCAATTCCCAATTCCTAATTGTTAATAAGTCCGTGAGCTTTGAGCGCAGTTTTAATTTGTTCGAGATGTTTCGGTTCGGGTTCACAGAGCGGCATACGCAATTCACCGACGTTCCAGCCCATAAGCCGCATTGCAACTTTGACGGGAATCGGATTGACTTCGCAGAAAAGCGCGTCGATTAAATCGCAATAATCAATCTGCATACGCGACGCCTCTTCAATTTTGCCGTCGAAATAATTTTGGCAAATCATGTGAGTATCATGCGGCGCGACGTTCGACAGAACGGAAATAACTCCGCTGCCGCCGAGTGACAGAATCGGGATAATTTGGTCGTCGTTGCCCGAATAAATTGCCAAGTCGTCTCCGCAAAGTTTGCGCGTCCTCAAAACCGAAGTCAAATCGCCGTTAGCCTCTTTTGCGGCGACTATGCGCGGGTGTTTGGCAAGTTTGGCATAAGTTTCCGGCTTAATGTCGACACCCGTGCGCGGCGGCACGTTGTAGAGAATCGCGGGAATATTTATGCTGTCGACGATTTTCAAATAGTGCGCGACGAGTCCCGCTTGAGTGCACTTGTTGTAGTAAGGCGTGACCAAAAGAACAGCTTGCACGCCGACTTTTTCCGCGTATTGGGAAAGTTCAATCGCATAAGCCGTGTCATTGGAGCCGGTGCCCGCAATGACCGGAACGCGTCCCGCGACATGTTCGACGGTAAATTTAATTGCGGCTTTGTGCTCAACGTCGTTCATGGTAGCCGCCTCGCCCGTGGTGCCCGTTATGCAAATCGCGTCCGTGTGATTTTTAATCTGGTCGTCAATCATTCGTCCGAGTTCGGAAAAATTGACGCCCGTTTCATCGAAAGGAGTAACTATCGCAACGCACGCGCCCTTAAATGGAATTTGTTTCATATGAAAACCTCCAATTTTTTAGGATTTAGGTTATAGGTTATAGGTTATAGGTGATAGGTTTTGCTACTTCCCTACTTCACTATCACCTGTCACCTAATCCAAAGCTTGTTTAACTTCGCCGAAAAATTCTGTGTGCTCTTTTATAATTTGCTCATTGCCGAAGACGCACAAAATATTTTGATTCATACAATCAGCAACCAATTTCGATAAAGCTTGAATATCTTCCTGCCGCGCAGAGAGAATTTCATTGCGAGATTTTTGGCGGTCGGCGTAGGTGATGTTGTTCAAGCAGAATTCGGCGGCAATTTGTCCTTTAATCGACGGCGTTAAAGGCTTGTCAATTTTGCTCAGCGTGCCGATTATATACTTGTCCATTTCGCGGTCGCTCACGTTGAAATTTTTAAGAAAGTCCGCCGTAGCGTTAAAAGTCTCAAGCGTCTTGGCAAGGTTGGGGTCGCGATACGAGCCGAAGAATAAATTTCCCGTGCGATTGAAACTCGCAAAAGCACCGTACGCGCCGCCCTGCACACGAATTTTACTCCAGAAGTATTCGTAGCGCAAAATCGTTTCCAAAACATTCAGCGCGCCCGTGTAGTCGTGACCGAGTTCGATAAAGTTCGCGCCCTTGCCGACGTATTGCACGCGGCTTTGAGAGTAAAGCCCCTCATTTTTCGGCTTGCACGGGAAAGAATAATTTTCGCGCTTAAATTCGTCAATCGTCATGCTCTTCAAAAGTTTGTACAAATGCGGCGTGAATTCTTTGTAAAGCTCGTCAGGCGCAGTCACGCTGATAATCAAACCGTTACGATTGACCAGACGATTGAACACGTCGCGCAAATCGGCAACCAAGTCCTCAAACTTATTATCGAAATCGGCGAGCAAATCTTTTAAAAATTTGTTGTAAGGCAGGTAGGCGGAGGCGTTGTAAGCCCCGCTTTTCGTCTGATAAGAATTGAGTCGCGAAGAAACAATTTGCGTCGCCATGTTCTGCAAATTGAGTTCAAAGCCGATTTGGTCTTGCTCAATCAGTTCGCGCAGACGTTTTTTGTTGGTGAAAATTGTTTCGTTAAAAATTTCGGCAAGAATGTCGCTCAACTCGACGAGCTTTGACTTGAGAGCTTTGACGTAAACTTTCAAGCGCGGCGCAAAGGAATGCGGCTTACCGCGTTCGGAATCGGCGCGAAGGGTCATGCCGAAACCGCCGATATTTAAGTTGGTCAGAATCGCAAGTTCTTCGTAGGAATGTTTTTTCGTGTCGACGTTGCCCAAAAGACTTGTGAGTAAATAAGCGTGGAAGATTTTATCCTGGGGAACTTTCAGCGCGTCGAAGTAGAAATTCAGATAAATTATCCCGTGCGTGTCGATGTTGCTGAATAAAATTTTTGTGCCGCTGAGGTCGCGGAATTGCAGCGGGAAATTTTCCGGCTCTTTGCGCAAGTCTTCGCGTTTCAAAACCGGAATCGTCTTCAAAGTTTCGGGCGAGTCGGGAGTTTGTTGACGGAGTTTTAATTTCTGTGCCGTCGAAATAATTTCCTCAACCTGCGCGGGCGTCAAAGTCGATTTAATTTCGGCGAGCTTTTCGACTTGAGCGGCGTCGCGTTTCTTGGCAAAAGTTTTATCGGGCGCGAGCGTCATCAAAACTTTGTGCGGATTGTCAAGGAAATATTTTTTGATAATGTCTTCAAAAAATCTTTCGTCGAGTCCGCGCTTGACTGCCGCCAAATCTTCTTCGTAGCGCAGATAAGCATTGGGGTCGCCGCCGTAAAGCCACGTCTTCAAAAGCCGCAAGCCGTAAATCAAACCTTTGGGCGCAAGTCCGAAATCAGCCTCGCGGAGTTTGAATTCCATTAAATTAATCGACGCCTGCAGCAAAGTTTTATCAATGCCGTTGTCGACGAGTTTTTGAAGTTCATCGGTCAAGAGCTTGTAAAATTTTTCCACGCGATCAATCTCGGAGCCGGTCATTGTAATTGTAAAAGTCGGCTGGCGCAAATCGTCTTCCAATCCGGCGTCAACGTCCTTGCCCAAGCCCGAATCAATCAGAGCTTTGCGGACGGGTGCGGCAGGACTTCCAAATAATGCGTGCGTCAAAATTTCCAAGCCCAAATTCGTGAGCGTGTCGAGCGTGTCGCCGACAACCAAATTTAACGACAGAAAACTTTTCTCGGCGGAATTTTCTTCTTCGCCAATCGGATAAACTTCGGCAACGCGTTTCATCTCGGCAAAGGCGGGGTGGAAATCAATAGCCGAATCAACTTCAATCTTGTCGAACTTGGAAAGATATTCGCGGTCGAGATATTCCAACTGCTCGGCAATGTCAACGTCACCGTAAAGATAAATGTAACTGTTGGACGGGTGATAAAATTTTTGGTGGAAGGCGACAAAATTTTCCTGCGTCAAAGTCGGAATCGCCTCGGGTTCGCCGCCCGATTGATAGCCGTAACAATTTTGCGGAAAAGTTTCGTGCAAAAGTTTGCTGCCCAAAATGTCGTCGGGCGAAGAAAGTGCGCCCTTCATCTCGGTATAGACAACGCCGCTGTAAGTCAGTTTGAAGTTAGGAGTTAGAAGTGAGGAGTTGTTAGGGGTATCATTGCTTTCACTCCTAACTATCTCATAGTGCCAACCTTCCTGCATCAAAATTTCGGGCGTGGTGAGCATGGCGGGATAAAAAACCGCGTCAAGGTAAACGTCCTGCAAGTTGCGAAAATCTTTGGCATTGCGGCTGGCGACGGGGTAAACGGTTTTGTCGGGATAAGTCATGGCGTTGAGGAAAGTATTGAGCGAGCCTTTGACCAATTCGACGAACGGTTCCTTGAGCGGATATTTTTTCGAGCCGCATAAAACGGAATGTTCGACAATGTGAGCGACGCCCGTATCATCTTTGGGCGGCGTGCGGAAACCGATATAAAAAACTTTGTTGTCGTCCGAAGTTTCGGCGAAAAAAAGTTTCGCGCCGGTTTTGACGTGTTCAAACTCGTAAGTCTTCGCGCCGATTTCTTCGACCTCGGAAAGATTTTTCAAGCTGAAACCGTTGAGTTCTTCGCCAATTTTCAAGTTCATACAATCGCTCCTTTTTATCAATTAACTCGTTGTGAGGGTTAAATAAAAGAAACTGCGAACAAAATGTTGGAGTTTCAAGAAGAGTATATCATAGCTCGTCAGTCCTTTGAAAATTTAATATTAGCGATGTTCGATTTCGCCGTAATGTAGATCTTGCTCGTAAACTTTGTTACACTGTCCATACCATTCTCTCAAAAAATTCTCCTTACGAAATTCTTCCTTGACTTTTTATAGTCACTCTATCTCCTAACTAAATTGGCGGGGGTTGAATCGTCGATTTTTCATAATATTTTCTCCTTGTCAATCGCTTTGCCAAATTTTATCGCTCAAAATATCAATGCAGGAAATTTTCCCGTTCTTCATGAACGAGCCGGTATCCATGAGCGTAATTTTATTCGGCAGACGAATCGGGTAATACCAATCGCGCTTGATAAAAGGCGTAGGCGTGTGACCGCAAATGACGTGCGCCGAGCCGCGATAACCGTTATAAAATTTTTCGCGTATCCAAAGCAAATCTTCTTCTTCCTGCTTTTCAAGCGGCGTATTCGGCTTTAAGCCCGCATGAACAAAAATATACTCCTCGCCGTCGACAAACATTTGATGATAATACGGGCGATCGTTTATGAAATCCATTGCGCGTTGAAAAGCAGTCGGGTCTTTTTGCCGCCAAATATCGAATTCCGCCTTAGTCTTGTTGCCGCCGTTCGGGAGCCAGATATAACCTTCCGTGCCGCCCAACGCGTAATAATAAAGCATCATCTGTTCATGATTGCCGCGCAGAGCAATGACGTTATTTTTCTCGCTCATCTCCATTGCCCAACGAAAACAACGCATATTTTCTTCGCCGCGGTCAATGTAGTCGCCCAACAAAATTAAAAAATCTTGCCGCTCGTCGAAATTTATTTTATGGAACAGCGACAGCAGCCGAGTAAATTTCCCGTGCATGTCGCCGATTACCAAAATCCGCCGATAATTCATTGCCCTGCCCTCCATTCCGGATGTTCAATGAAATTTCTTAACGTCGATAATTTCTGTCAAGCCGGCGATTTTCCTGCAAGCATACTTGATTGACGCTTAACCGCCGCTGTAATAAAATTTGCTCATGAATACGAGAGAAAATTTAATCGCATGGCGTTGGTTTTCCCGGCAGGACACTCACAAAAAAATTTTTGAATGTTATCACAGACATTGTAATAATTGTTTTTTGCCAATTCCTGACCGTTTTTTCTGCGTAAATTGTCATTCCAAAATCCGGTGCCTTACAATCGGAAAAAGTTTTCGTCTGAAAATTGATTTACGTGGAGTGGAAGCAGTTCACTCTTGCCAAAGTAAAACTTCCGTGATACAATTCACGCAAGCGTATGAATCAAAAAGCATGTTTTGGAGGTTTTAATTATGGCGAAGTATGTATGTAGCGTTTGCGGTTATGTTTACGAAGGCGACGAACCGCCGATTGAATGCCCGATTTGTAAAGCCCCCGCAGAAAAATTCGTTGAGCAAAGTGGAGAATTAGTCTTCGCAGACGAACATGTTATCGGCGTTGCAAAGGGCGTCGACGAAAAAATTATCGAAGGTCTCCGCCAAAATTTCACGGGCGAGTGCACTGAGGTCGGCATGTATTTGGCAATGAGCCGCGCTGCGCACCGTGAAGGTTATCCCGAAATCGGCGAGGCTTTCCGTCGCTATGCTCTTGAAGAGGCTGAACATGCCGCGAAATTTGCCGAACTCTTGGGCGAAGTCGTCAGCGCATCTACAAAAGAAAATCTCAAAGTCCGCGTTGCTGCCGAGCACGGTGCTTGCCAAGGCAAAAAAGATTTGGCGGCGCTTGCAAAAAAACTCAATCTCGATGCCATCCACGACACGGTTCACGAAATGGCTAAAGACGAGGCTCGTCATGGCAAAGGCTTTAAAGGTCTGTTGGATCGTTACTTCAAATAAAAATTTCCGGAATACTCGCGAAATAAAATGCCCGCGTTATTTGCACGGGCTTATTTTTTATTATCAGAAAACCATTCAATTTCAACGATAGAGTAAGTTTTGAGCACAGTTACGTTTTCCCTGTCGAAGCTGCTCACCAAAGAAAATTTTTGGAAAGAGCAAACAATGAAAGCGGGTCATATAAGAAAAGCGGCAGTCAAAAATAAAATCGTGGCGGTGTACATCAAGCGAATTGCTCCGAGTATGTGTGCCGCCTCCAAACTTTCAAGCGGCTCGCCCATGTACGCTCTGAAATGCGGTTGACCGAAATAATAATTCGTGCCGCCGAGTTGAATTTTCAACGCACCTGCGACAGTCGCCTCAGCCCAGCCGCCGTTCGGACTCGGATGTTTTTTGGCATCGCGTTTTGCCATTTCAAAAGCGTTTTTATAATCCAAGTTCAAAATCATCGCCGCGCAGATAAAAAGTATCGCCGTCAACCTGGCGGGAA
>JAFSOQ010000098.1 GCA_017446845.1 Selenomonadaceae bacterium
GCGGGAGAGTCAATCGTTTGTACCGCAAGGAGGAAATTTTAATGGCAAAGCAAAGTAAAAGATTTCGTGAGGCTCAAGCACTCGTCGAGCACGGAAAATTTTATACCGCCGATGAAGCTGTTGCCCTCGTGAAGAAAACCGCCACTGCAAAATTCGATGAGACTGTTGAACTTCATGTTCGTTTGGGCGTCGACCCGAAATACGCTGACCAGCAAGTTCGCGGCGCAATCGTCTTACCCAACGGCATTGGCAAAACCAAAAGAGTTTTGGCGTTCGCAACGGGCGAAAAAGCTCAAGAGGCTCAAGCGGCTGGCGCAGATTATGTCGGCTCCGATGATTTAGTTGCGAAGATTCAAGGCGGCTGGTTTGATTTCGACGTGGCAGTTGCTACGCCCGACATGATGAGGATTATCGGTCGTCTCGGTAAACTTTTGGGACCTCGCGGCTTAATGCCAAACCCGAAACTCGGAACCGTCACGCCCGACATCTCAAAAGCTATCGCCGAACAAAAAGCTGGTAAAGTTGAGTACCGCACCGATAAGCAAGGCAATATCCACTGCCCAATTGGTAAAAAATCTTTCGAGGAAGAAAAACTCAAAGAAAATTATCAAACGCTTATCGATACCTTGATTCGCGTAAAACCGGCGGCGGCTAAAGGTCAATACATTCGCTCAATCACTTTGGCGGCGGCAATGGGTCCTGGCGTTCCTGTTCAAATCTAATCATCAATCAAAAAAATTACGACCATAGACGGCAAGTTCGGCACGCCGATTAAAGCACTTGCTCAGGTCGAAAGTGACTTTGTTATTAAAGTTTCCTTCGGTCTGCGTGGTCGAAGGATTTTTTCATTAAGTTGCGGGAGGTGAAAATTTATGGCAGTTACAAGCAAAGTCACGCCCAAGAAAGAGGCAGTCGTTGCCGAAATTAAAGACTGGCTGACCAATTCCAAGGGCGTTGTTCTTACGAGCTACAACAAACTTAACGTCGCGACCGATACGCAACTGCGTCGCGAACTTCGCGCGGCGGGCGTTCAATATAAAGTCGTTAAAAATACCATGCTCCGCATTGCGGCTAAGCAGGCGGGCATCGAAGGACTTGATTCTCATCTTGAAGGAACCACGGCTATGGCTTTTTCCGCAGAAGATGCCGTTGCTCCGGCTAAAGTCCTGTGCGACTTCATGAAGAAAAATAAGCTTGAAGACCCCGGCATTTTGACAATTAAAGTCGGCATGGTCGAAGGCAAAGTTATCGATGCGGCGGGCGTCAAAGCTTTGGCGAATTTGCCGAGCCGCGAGGTTCTCATTGCCAAACTCCTCGGCAGCATGAACGCTCCGATTGCCAACTGCGTCGGTGTTCTGTCGGCTGTCATTCGCAATTTCGTCGGCGTCGTCGATGCTATTCGCGAAAAGAAAGAAAAGGAACAAGCAGCTTAATTTAGCGATTAGCTGTTAGTGCTTAGAAAATTGGAGGCTGAAATAAAATGACTAAAGAAGAAATTATGCAAGCGATTGAAAGCATGACGGTTCTCGAACTGAGCGAACTGGTCAAAGCTATGGAAGAGCGTTTCGGCGTATCCGCAGCGGCTCCCGTAGCAGTTGCGGCGGCAGCAGGTCCTGCGGCGGCGGCTGAACCCGAAGAAGAGAAAACCGAATTCGACGTTATCCTTGCCAACATCGGTCAAGAGAAAATCAAAGTCATCAAAGCTGTCCGCGAGGCAACCGGTCTCGGACTTAAAGAAGCTAAAGCACTCGTCGACGGCGCACCCGCTCCCGTCAAAGAGAAAATCTCCAAGGCTGATGCCGAAGCTCTCAAAGCGAAACTCGAAGAAGTCGGCGCAACTGTCGAAATTAAATAATTTACTTACGAAAATTTTTCGGACGCACTCAAAATTTTTGGGCGCGTCCTTTTGATTTTCGGCTGAAAAAAATCCTTGACAGTTTAAGATTGAACGTTTATAATTGCGCTTGTCTTGAAGGACGCAAGTTCTTAAGGCAAACGTGGGGTTGTAGCTCAGATGGTTAGAGTGCCTCGTTGACATCGAGGAGGTCACAGATTCGAGTTCTGTCAGCCCCACCATTTAATTTCCTGAAGGCTCGCTTAACTCAGTTGGTAGAGTATCTCCGTCACATGGAGGAAGTCGTGGGTTCGAGTCCCTCAGCGAGCACCACTCAATAAGAAAATAACAAATTACCTTCCCGAACGGGGGAGGTAATTTTTCTTTATGCAAAGAAATTTTTTTGTCGGGAAGGAATTTTTTTTACGGTGGCAGAATTTGCAAGCTCAAAATAATTTTGAGGAGTAATTTTTTATGATAAAGAAATTTGTCGCGCTGATTTCGGCGGTGATAATTTTTTTAACATCGCCCGTCGCGCAGGCTGAAGAAAACGTCGGTACAGATTTGGTCGACGAGCCTTTTACACAACAAAAAATTCCGCCAGCCGAAGGCGTTGAAGAACCGCTGCCTTCAGACGAGCCGGAAAAAGTTGACCCGTCACTGGAGCCGCCATATTCCGAGCCGCCCGTTATTTCCGATTCGCCATATTCCAAACCGCCGCCACCACCGCCATCGATTACTGATGAACCCGTCGAAGAAGTCGAAGGCTTGGAATTTTTGGTTTATCATCAAAACGGAGTTATGGCGTTCGCAATTATCGCCGACCATGAAAAATATTTGTTACGTCCGGTTTTGGCTCGCGGAAAAGTTCCGGGACGCGCTACCGTTTCGCAAATGAACGCGCCCGACGCAATCGCCACGATTAACGCGAGTTATTTTGCTTTGAGCGGAGATATTCTCGGCAACGCGAAAATCGACGGAGTTACGGCGGGCACGACGTATTTTATCCGTTCGGCAATTGGAATCAAAGCGGACGGCTCCACGATTTTTGCTCGGCAAACTTATCGCGGAGTTTTGCAATTCAACGGCGAGGAAGTTGTTGTCGACGGCGTTGACTGCGAGCGCAATGCAAACACCGTCGTCGTCTATAACGGCTGGTACGGCACGACAACCGGCACAAATAATTTCGGCGTCGAAATCGTCGTTCAAGAAGGCATCGTCACAGATGTTTTCCGCGACAAGGGCAACAATTACATTCCGCCGAACGGTTTCGTAGTCAGTGCACACGGTATCGCCGCAGAAAATTTCAAAAGCGTTTACGTCGGCGACGAGATAATTTTTGACGAAGATTATATCAACGTCGAACACGGCGACGATTTTAACGAGGCGATTCACATTATCGGCGCGGGTCCCACATTGGTTAAGGACGGAGAAATTTACGTGACTGCGGACGCCGAGCAATTCCCGCCCGATATTCGCGTAGGACGTGCGCCGCGTTCGGCTGTCGGCATAACCAAATACGGCGATTACATTTTTGCAGTCGTCGACGGTCGACAAGCTCACAGCAAAGGTTGCACGCTCACCGAATGGGCAAGAATTCTTAAAAATGATTTCGGAGCAATCGAAGCAATTAATTTGGACGGCGGCGGCTCGACGGAATTAATTTTTAAAGGTAAACTCGTCAACAAGCCCAGCGACGGAAAAGAACGCTACATCAGCGACGCGCTGACCATTGTCCGCAAATAAAACGTTACAAAATTAAATTTGCAGTTTTTTTATTGGCTCGGCAAAAATTTTAAGAGTCAGTTCGCACGAAAGAATTTTTCCTTCCGAACGTTCTACTTGAAAATTTTCCAAAGTCGTTAAGCGTTCGCCGTCAAGTACCTCGCGCATAAAATTCAGCAACGAAATATAATCCGCCTCCAAATTCACGGCTATGGCTTGCTCTTGAATTTTTTCCGCAGAAATTATTTCGCCCGCCTTTATCGATAAAATTTTTGCGTTGTGAGATTCAGCCGCCCGATAAAGTTCGTCGATGAATTTTTCCTGCGCGATTGTCGGCGGTAAAAAATTTCGTGCCGCGTCGAGTTCAAGTTCCTTTTCCTCCGCGAACAACGATAAATTTTCATGACGCGCTTTTAATTCCGAAATCTCCCTTTCGACCTCGTGAAGTCGTCGCGTTTCAAGTTCTATGTTTAAAATTTCTCGACGGGTTGCCGAGTAAAAAAATTGATACCAGACGATAGAAAGTATTATGCAAATAATTAACGTCGCCGCTAAAAAAATTTTGTCCCGCATGATTTATGACCTAACGAAAAAGGGAGCCGCGCAGGACTCCCCGTGAAAAATCTTAATCTGCTGTGAACGGCAAGAGCGCGATGTTGCGAGCGCGTTTGATGGCGATTGTCACTTGACGCTGATGCTTTGCGCAGTTGCCCGAAATGCGACGCGGAAGAATTTTCCCGCGCTCTGTGGTAAAGCGGCGAAGTTTTGCCGCGTCTTTGTAATCTATTTTTTCAACTTTGTCGACGCAAAACGCACAAACTTTTCTGCGCGGGCGTCGACCTCTTTCTCTACGCATCTTCAAACCTCCTAATTTAGCTTTCAGCTGTCAGCTTTCAGGATTTTTCTAATCGCTAATCACTAACCGCTAAAAGGGTGTGTCTTCGGGGTCAATAATCTCGCCGCCGCCGAAATCGTCGTAATCGTTTTTCCTCGGCGGAGCAGATTGACGATTGCCGGAATAATTTTTACCGGAATAATTGTTGGCGGGACGATTGTCCGAAAAATCATTGTCGCCGCTGTCGGCACGTTTGCTGTCGGCGAATTCGATATTATCAACCCAAATCTCAACGGTATTAACTTTAACGCCGTCTTTGTTCTCGTAAGAATTGGTTTGCAAGCGACCTTCGACAAGGACACGCGAACCTTTTCTAAGATAGCGTCCGCAAAATTCGGCAGTCTTTTCCCACGCTACAAGATTAAAAAAGTCGACGGACTCTTTTTCTTTGTAGCGGCGATTAATTGCGATACCCATTCTTGCATAAGCCTTTCCGCCTTGCGTGTAGCGGACTTCGGGGTCGCGAGTCAAATTGCCGGAAAGAAAAACTTTATTCATTCTTGAGCCTCTTTCTCGTCAGAACGAACAATCATGTGCTTCAAAATCTCGTCCGTGATTTTCATGACGCGATCGCACTCGGCAACACAGGCAGGTTCGCAAGTGACGTAGAACAAAACGTAGAAACCCTCGGATTCCTTTTTGATGTCGTAAGCGAGACGACGTTTGCCCCAGCGATCTTCCTTAGTGATTTTGCCGCCGTTCGCCGCGATGAGTTTTGTAAATTTGTCAATGACGGCGACCGTTGCTTCTTCCTCCATGGAACGGATAATGAAGATAACTTCGTACTTTCTCAACAGAATACACCTCCCTTTGGTCTTCGGCTCGCGCGAACGAGCAGAGAGTTTTTAAAATAAACTTGACGGGCAGGAATTATATCATTGAAAAAATTTTTAAGCAAGAACTTTTTCAGCTGTCAAATAAAAACCTAAAACCCAAATCCCAAATCCCAAATCCTAAATCCTAAATCCTAAATCCTTAAAGCTAATCTCGCCGCTTGTCAATAAAAATAAAGCATGATAAAATCCTTGCGATTTGCAGAAGTTTTTTTGCGCGTTGGCAGAAAGGAGTTTTGTAATTGTTTTTTGGAATGTCAATGAGCGTCGGAATAGATTTGGGCACGGCAAATATTTTGGTTTACGTAAAAGGCAAAGGAATAGTTTTGCGCGAACCATCAGTAGTCGCCGTGGACAAAGATAACGACAAAATTTTGGCGATAGGGCAAGAGGCGCGAGACATGATAGGACGCACGCCCGGAAATATCATAGCGATTCGTCCGCTGCGCGACGGAGTCATTGCCGATTTTGAAATGACCGAATCAATGATTCGACACTTTCTGGAAAAAGTTATCGGGCGATCGTTTTTATTCCGTCCGAAAGTTATGATTTGCGTGCCGACCGGCGTCAATGATGTTGAAAAACGCGCAGTACAAGAGGCGGCAGAACAGGCAGGCGCAAAACGCACCGAGTTGATTGAAGAACCGATAGCAGCTGCCTTGGGCGCGGGCATTGATATTTCCGAGCCGATGGGTTCGATGATTGTCGACATAGGCGGCGGCACTTGCGACGTTGCAGTTATTTCTTTGGGCGGAATCGTTTGCGGCGAAAGTTTGCGCGTGGCGGGCGACAAATTTGACAGCGATATAGAATTTTATATCAAGAAAGAATATAATTTGATGATAGGCGAACGCACGGCGGAAAATATTAAAGTTCAAGTCGGCGCGGCTTACGAGGGCGCAAGGAAAGAAACTATCAGTGTCCGCGGTCGCGATGTTATCAGCGGCTTGCCGAAAAATGTCAATGTCACCTCGGACGAAATCGCCGGAGCTTTGCACGACTCTGTTGAAAATATCGTTACTTGCGTCAAAAATGTTTTGGAACGGACGCCGCCCGAACTCGCTGCCGATATTATGGACCACGGAATTGTTTTGACCGGCGGCGGCGCAATGCTTTACGGTTTGGCGGATTTGATTCGCAAGGAAACGAATATTCCCGCCATGCTCGCCGATGACCCGATGAGTTGTGTGGCTATCGGCACCGGCAAGGCTATCGAATTCAGCAAAAAACTTTGATTAGGATTTAGGAGTTAGAAGTTTTTTTCCCCTAAATCCTAAATCCTAAATCCTAAATCCTAAAAGGGAGAGTGATTTTTTCTTGAGACTAAAAAAAATGTTGGCAACAATCTGCGCGGCAGGACTTTTGCTGACAGGTTGCGGCGGAGATAACACCGCTGCCACCGATAAAAACTCGCAGGCAACGATAATCAAGCTCGGCATGATAAGTCACCTCAATGCCAGCGAAAAACAAATGGAAGAATATCTCTTTAAAGTTCAGGAGAAGACCCGCGCCAAAGTTATCAATCACGTTCCGAAATTCTACGACAATTTAAATCTCATGCTCCTGGGTATCGATTCGGGCAACGTCGACGTTATCAGCACTTATAAAAGCGTCGCCGATTACATTCTCGCCAACAACAATAAATTTGAAATTGTCCAAAGCGATTGGATTAAAGGACTCAACGATAATTTCTGTTTCGCCGTAAGGAAAGAAGACGTTCAACTTAAAAACGAATTGGATAAAGTTATCGGCGAAATGAAATCCGACGGCTCACTCGCCAAATTGATTAACGATTACATTACAAAAGTCGACAATAAACAAACTCCGCCCGCAATCGAAATTCCGAAGTTTGAAGGCGCGGAAACAATTAAAGTCGGTGTGACGGGCGACCTGCCGCCGCTCGATTATGTCACTGCCGACGGAAAAGCCGCAGGATTTAATACCGCATTGCTCGCCGAAATCGCCAAACGCCTTAACAAAAATATTGAAATCGTCGACATTGAGAGCGGCGCACGTGCCGCAGCTTTGAACTCCGACCAAATCGACGTTATCTTCTGGGCAGTCATTCCCGTCGGAGAGTTCATGCCCGCCAATATCGACAAGCCCGACGGTATCGAATTCAGCACGCCCTACTTTAATGACGAAATTACTCACATCAAACTCAAGAAGTAATTTTTATGGAGGGGTGGTAAAGTGAAACTGAAAAAAATTGCCAAGGTTCTCTTATCCTGTGTATTGGCAGGAACGTTGCTTACGGCTTGCGGCGGAGAAAAAGTCGCCGATAGGCCTTCCAATAACTTTTCCGGCGACGCTGTAAAAATGGGCGTCTTAACTCATCTGAACTCGACCGAAGAAAGTTTCGGCGAAGCTTTGAATAATATCGAAGAGGAAACCGGCTCCAAAGCTCCCAAACATCTGCCGAAATTCTATGACAGCTTGAAACTCATGCAAATGGGGCTTGAGTCGGGCGACATTGAGACGATAAGCACTTACAAAAGCGTTGCAAATTATCTCCTTGCCCGCAACGACAAATTTGAAACGATTCAGAACGACGCCTTCAACAAAATCAGAGATTTATTCTGTTTCGCCGTGCGCAAAGAAGATACTCAACTTAAAGCTGACCTCGACAAAATTCTTGAAGAGATGAAATCCGACGGCACGCTTGATAAATTGATTAACGATTACATTACAAGCGTCGACAAAGGACAAGAACCGCCTGCAGTTGACATTCCGAAATTTGAAGGCGCGGAAACGATTAAAGTCGGTGTGACGGGTGACTTGCCGCCGCTCGATTTGATTCTTGCCGATAACTCGCCCGCAGGATTTAATACCGCAATGCTCGCCGAAATGGCAAAACGTCTCAACAGAAATATTGAAATCGTTCAGATTGAAACCGGCTCGCGTGCGGCGGCTTTAAGCTCGAAATTGATTGACGTGGTATTTTGGGTTGTTGTTCCTTTCGGAAATGACAAAATACCCGCCGACATCGATAAGCCCGAAGGTTTGGAGCTTAGCAATCCTTACTTCCAAGATAATATTGCTCTCATTCAGCTGAAGAAAGATAAATAAAATTTTTTATGGAGGTTTTACAAAATGACATTCAAAAAAATCGCAAAGGTTCTCTTGTCCTGCGTAATGGCGGGCGCATTGTTCACGGGTTGCGGCGAACAGCCTGCCCAAAAAGCCGACGACGCTAACAAAACCGACGGAAAAATTCAGCTCGGCATGATTACTCACCTTAACGCCACTGAACAAAGAATGGACGAAATCCTTGCAACTATCGAAGAGTCGGAAAACGTTCCGCTCGCCAAGTACAAAGTCAAATACTACGACAGCTTGAAGCTCATGCAAATGGGTATCGAATCGGGCAGCGTTGACCAGATAAGCCTTTACACCGGCGTTGCAAATTATCTCGTCGCCAACAACGACAAATATGAAATCGCAAGCGACGCGTCGCTTAAAACTCTTGCCGATAATTTCTGCTTCGCCGTGCGCAAGGAAGACACCGCCCTCAAAGCCGACCTCGACAAAGTTATCGAAGAGATGAAGACCGACGGCTCGCTCGACAAAATGGTTAATGATTACGTCACCAACGTCGACAAAGGACAAGACCCGCCCAAAGTCGAAATTCCGAAGACCGAAGGCGCACAAACGATTAAAGTCGGTGTAACGGGTGACCTTCCGCCGCTTGATTTAATTCTTGCCGATAATTCGCCCGCAGGATTTAATACTGCACTGCTCGCTGAAATTGCAAAACGTTCCGGCAAAAATATCGAAGTCGTTCAAATTGAGAGTGGCGCACGCGCTGCGGCTCTGTCCTCCAAGCAAATTGACGTTATCTTCTGGGTTGTCGTTCCCACTGTCGATAAATTTCCCGCCGACATTGATAAGCCCGAAGGCGTCGAACTCAGCACTCCTTACTTCAAAGATAACGTTGAGCATCTCAAACTTAAAAAGTAAAATCGTATGAAAAAATTTTTGGTAGCAATCTGCGCGGTATGTTTGTTAATAAGCGGTTGCGATGATTCGGAAAAAGTTCAGAAAATCGGAACGATTAAATACGAAAACGTTACTGAAGAGGCTTTTAATAAGTTTTATGCGGAAGATGCCGAACGCCGCAATGAAAAATTAAATTGCGAGTACATTTTTTTTAACAACATGAACAGCATGGCTGCGGCTCTTCAGTCGGGGCAAATTGACATGATGAGCACTTATGAAAGCGTTGCCCATTACATCATAGCCCGCAACAATATTGTCGAAATTGAAGAGTTTAAACCCGTGTTGACCGACGTTTTCTGTTGTGCAATGCGCGCGGAAGACGTTGCTTTGAAAAAAGAATTTGACGCCGCGATTTTGAAAATGGCAAATGACGGGACGCTTGCCGATCTTGTAAAAACTTACATCAACAAACGTATTCACAGAGAAACGCCGTCGATTATCAAAATGCCGGCGTTTTACAACGACACGATGGTTAAAATCGGCGTGACGGGTGATTTGCCCATGCTCGATTACATTCGCCCCGACGGTATTCCCGCAGGATTCAATACAGCTGTCCTCGCCGAGATTAGTAAACATATCGAGAAAAATTTTACACTCGTGCAAATCAACAGCGGGGCGCGTGCCATTGCTCTCAGTTCCGGTGAAGTTGACGTTATCTTTTGGGCGGTCGTCCCGCAAGGCAATGAAATTCTTCCGTCGAATTTCGATACGCCCGAAGGAGTGATTCTCACCGAGCCTTATTTTTCAGATAAAATTGTTCACGTAAAATTGAGGTGACACGATGAAAAAAATTTTAACACTGTTTATGATTTGCTCGCTGATTCTTATGACAGGTTGCGGCGGTTCTCAGAGTGGAGATGACTCAAAAAAAGATTCCGACGCAGGGAAAATTAAAATCGGCATGATAACCCGCCTCAATGCCAGCGAAGAAAATTTCGGCGTCTTCATGAAAAAAATCGAAGATACTCTCGACGTGAAAATTTCTTCGCACGTGCCGGTTTTCTTCGACAACTTAAATCAAATGCAAATGGCGTTGCAGTCCAATCAAATCGACGAGATTAGCACTTATCGGAGCGTGGCGCGTTACATGATTGCCAAAGACCCGCGCTATCAAGTGCTGAAAGATCATTCGCTTGAATTCGTTGACACGTTCTGTTTTGCACTGCGCGACGACGAAGAAGAGCTTAGAGACTCTTTGAACACTGTTATTAAGGAAATGCAAAGCGACGGCACGCTTGACCGTTTAACGAAAGAATACATCACCGATATAAACGTCGAAAGCGAACCGCCCGCAATCGAAATTCCGAAATTTGAAAATGCGCAGACGATTAAAGTTGCCGTAACGGGTGACCTGCCTCCGCTTGACTATGTGAGCGCGGACGGCAAGCCCGCAGGATTTAATACGGCAGTCCTTGCGGAAATCGGCAATCGCATGTTGAAAAATATTGAACTTGTTCAAATCGACAGCGGAGCGCGTGCTGCAGCTTTGACTTCCAAGCAAGTCGACGTTGTATTTTGGGCGATTGTTCCCGTC
Source organism: Selenomonadaceae bacterium (assembly GCA_017446845.1). Lineage (GTDB taxonomy): Bacteria > Bacillota > Negativicutes > Selenomonadales > Selenomonadaceae > Quinella. Next base: position 10,821 of record JAFSOQ010000098.1, read on the forward strand.
AGCGAAATTATTCCCGAAGACAGCGACAAGCCCGACGGAATTATTTTGACCGAACCTTATTTCAGGGATAAAATCGTTCACATGGTTTTCAAAGCAGGAAAATAAATAATCCCATGGAGTTTAAGTTTAAGAATGGAATTCACAGATTTACTGTATAAAATTTTTATAAAGGACGGCAGTTGGCTGACAATTTTGAACGGGCTGTGGGTGACGGTGCAAATTTCTGCGCTGTCACTCCTGTTCGGCACTTTATTCGGCTCGCTGCTGTGTTTTTTTCGCGTCGGGAAGTTCAAGTCGCTCAAAGTCGCCGCGCAGATTTACATTTCGATAATTCGCGGCTCGCCGGTTTTAATGTTGCTCATGCTTTTGTTTTACGGTGTCTTTGCTCGCACGGGAATGAGTCCGGTGCTCGTGGCGGTGATAACTTTTTCAATGCACACGGCGGCACACGTCGCGGAACTTTTGCGTTCGGCGTTAATGGCTCTGGACAAAGGACAAGTCGAGGCGGCGCGGACACTCGGCTTTTCAAAATTCCAAGCGTTTAAACTAGTGACACTGCCGCAACTGGCACGCATTGCCAAACCCATTTATCAATCGACGATTGTAAATTTGATTCAATGGACAAGTGTCGTCGGCTACGTCACGATTACCGATTTGACTCGCGTCATCAATAACACCGCCTCGCGCACAATGCAACCGATGATTACGATTATCGGCGGCATGATAATTTATCTCGCGCTGAGTTATCTGGTTTACGGAATTTTCCATTGGACGGACAGGAGGCGCGGGCAATGAGCATTATTGAAGTTCACGGCTTGAAAAAATCTTTCGACAAGTTGGACGTTCTGCGCGGCGTTGATTTAACCGTCGAGGAAGGCGAACGCATTGCAATAATCGGCGGCTCCGGTTGCGGCAAAAGTGTTTTTCTTCGTTGCCTGGAGCTTTTGGAAATTCCGAACGCGGGGAAAATTTTTATCGCCGGACATGAGATAACCGCGCCCAACGTCGATATTGATAGAATTCGTCGGAACATGGGCATGGTCTGGCAAAAGTTTAATCTTTTCACGCACATGGACGTTATGGAAAATTTAACCGTCGCGCCGATAAAACTTCTCGGCATGACAAAAGAGGCGGCTCGCGAAAAGGCAATGCAATTACTCGCGCAAGTCGGTTTAACTTCCAAGGCGGAGTCTTATCCCGAATTTTTATCGGGCGGTCAGCAACAGCGTATTGCCATTTGCCGCAGCTTGATGATGAATCCGAAAGTTATTCTCTTCGACGAGCCGACGAGTGCTCTTGACCCGACGATGGTCGGAGAAGTTTTGGCGGTTATCCGAATGCTCGCCAAACAAGATTTGACAATGATAATCGTCACGCACGAAATGAATTTTGCCCGCGAAGTTGCTACGAGGATTTTATTTTTCGCCGACGGAGAAATTTACGAACAGGGAACGCCCGCAGAAATTTTCGACGCGCCCAAACGTCCGAAGACCGTCGCTTTTATCCACAAGCAAAAATATTTCAACTACGAAATTTCGGAACGGCACTTCGATTTAATGAAAATGCAGGGCGGAATTCATATGTTTGCGGAAAAATACGGGCTGACTGCTCGTCAGAGTAATCGCTTACAGCTTTGTTGCGAAGAATTAATTTACGAAATGCTTGAGCATTCTTGTACAGGAGAAAATATTGTTGAAATTACGCTCGATATAGCTTATGCCGAGATTAACAACAGCGTCGGGGTAAAATTTTCCTGCGCGGGCAAGCTTTATAATCCGCTCGACAGAGATTTTGACGAGATGGAAGAAGAAAATTTAGGCGCGATGATTTTGCACAACCTTAGCCAAAATTATTCGCACGAGTATTCAGACGGCGTCAATAAAATAAAATTTGTTTTGACGTAGAAAATTTTTAGGAGTTAAAAAAATGAGTCGTGTAAAAGATGACGGTTTCGTCGAAAATTTTTTGAAACGCGACGGAAGATTAAATCGTTGGCGATACTTTAAGCGCACAGCACTGCTCGTCGTGAGTGAAGTTATAATTCTGACGTTTTTGGCAGCGTTTTTTGAATTTACAAGTCCGGATGGCAAAATATCTTCCGGCGAGGAGATTTTTATCCAAAATACGGCGAGAAAACCCCCGCTTCTATAAGCGGTGGGATGAATCGCCGCTTGACTTTGTAAACCTAAAAACATATATTTCAGTTGTGGATGACTACCACGTTAAAAAAGTGTAATTACGACCAACGACTTGAAAGAAAGTCGTTTTGGAGCAAGCACTCGCCCTTGCCGCAGCGTAGCACTTAGAGATGAAAGTCTCCGGACTGAGTGAACTATGACGGGTATA
>JAFSOQ010000099.1 GCA_017446845.1 Selenomonadaceae bacterium
GTTTGCGTCCTTCGTTAAATTCGTGCGGCTCTTCCTTAGCCTCGTCGATTGATTCGTAGCCGTTTTTTACGACGCGATAGATTACATATTTCATTTCTGCCGGAGTAAGTTTCTTTCTCACAATGATTCTCCTCTCTTTTTTAGTTCGTCAACGCGATTTTGAATTGATTCTTCCATGTTTTCAATTTCTTTTTGCCAATGTTTGATTCTTCCGGGCTGTCTTTCAGGTTTTGAAAACCAATCGGAATAACTTTCCCAAGGATGTTCGATTTTATACTGATGAACTGCGATTTCCTTTTTCAAGCTGCGAATTCCTTTGCGGAGTTGAGTAGGCGTCTGAAATCCTACAGCATCTTCCGCGAATAATTGTAAATCAAATATCAATGATTGTCACCTGCCGTTTCCAAAATCTTTTTTGCGACACGCAATGCGGCATTTGGTTCGCCGAGTTTTTTGCAAGCCGTTTGCAATTTTTTTACGACGTGTTCGCGATTGTCTAAAATTTTCAAGACTTCGGAAGAAATTTTTTCGGGCGTGACATCATCTTGAAGGAGTTCGGGCAAAATTTTTTCGTCGACTAAAATGTTCGGCAGGCTGAAAAATTTTATGTCGACCAAAAGTTTTCCGATTAAAAAATTCAACGGAGCCATTTTATACAGCACGACGCAGGGTAAATTTAAAAGTGCCGCCTCCAAGACGACCGTGCCCGAAGTCGCGATTGCCGCGTCCGCGATTTGCATTAAATCATATCGCCGCGCGGAGTTCACAAGTTTTATATCAAGTTCTGCCGTGTTGATTAAATTTTCTATGCCGTCGGCTACGGGCAGGAAAAATTTTTTGTCGGGAAAAAGTTTTACGGTTTCAAGCATTGGCGGCAGTAAAAGTTTAATTTCTTGTCGACGCGAGCCGGGCATGAGCAAAATTACTTGCTCCGAATCTTTTACGCTGAAAAATTTTCGCGCCTCGGATTTTGACATTGACGGCTTGACGGTATCGACGAGCGGATTGCCCAAGAAAAATATTTTCGCGCCCGCCGCCTCGTAAACGGGGAGTTCAAACGGAAAGATTGCAATAAAAATATCCGCGATTGCCGCGCAGGTTTTTGCACGACCTTTACGCCACGCCCAAGCAGAAGGCGGAATATACGACAAAATTTTTACGCCGAGTTTTTTGGCGCGTTTGGCAAGTCGCCAATTAAAATCGGGATAATCAATCAGCACGAGCAAATCGGGTTTTTCCGCGCGGATAATTTCGGTCAAGTCGTCGAGCAACTTTAAAATCTTGCGCAAATTTTTTATGACTTCGACGACGCCCATAACGTTATAATCTTTGTAATTGCGAACGAGTTTGACGCCTGCCGATTCCATTAAATTTCCGCCGAGTCCGAACAATTCGACTGCGGGAGAAATTTTTTTTATCTCGCGAGCAAGTCCCGCGCCGTGAACATCACCGGAAGCCTCACCTGCGGAAAAAAATATTTTCAAAGCTAAAAACTCCTTCCGAGAGCGTTTTGAAGTGATTTTAGCATAAAAAAGCCGGTTTGAAAGCACAAAAGTAAAAATCCGCCATAACGGATTTTAAAAAATAAAAAAAAATCCCCGCTCCAAGTCGGGGAAAAAATTTTTATTCAAGAGGTTAGAGGCTGTGTCCGACGGATTGAATTTCTTTGCGATTGTAGTTGCGGAATTGGTGTTCGATTTGTTCGAGCGTCTTGCCCATAGTTTCGGGAACGCAAAGGCGGGTAAAAAATTTGACCTGTCGCCTCCTTTGTGCTAAATTAATTTTAGTAAACTCATCAGCACACGAAACGCCAAGTCAATCGTTTTTCTGATTTTAAGCGTTTCGGTGTGCTACGTCAAGCATAAAGGAGCGATTTTAAATGAACATTAAGGAAGCAAAAGAAAACTTGCAGGAGCATCTGCCACTCTTGCCCGAACCCGCGCAGGTTGCCGCCAATTTTCTGCTGAAAAAATTCGACGAGATTGTCCACGAACTCAAGCAACAAAAACATAACGCAATCGTTCAAGCTAAGGTTGAAAATTTGCCGCACGAGATTTGGCGCGATGTTGTCGGCTACGAAGGCTTGTACATGGTCAGCAACATGGGGCGTATAAAAAGTTTCTACGGTATAGGCGAGAAATTGCTTACTCCAAGCGTCAACAAAGGCGGCTATATGTATGTGGTTTTGACCAATATAAACAAAGTTCGGAAAAGCCTCAAAGTTCATACTCTCGTTGCGCAAGCGTTCCTGCCGAATCCCGAAAACAAACCTGTAGTTCATCATCGCGACAGCAACAGAGCAAACAACCGCGTTGATAATCTCGAATGGGTGACTCATCGCGAAAATACTGCGTATGCCGTTCAAAATGGAAGTTACGATAAGCCGGATAGTTGTGCCACTCCGCGAGCCAAACTAACTGCGGAGGACGTTTGCTACATTCGTACGAACTACGTTTCGCGTCACCGTGAATTCGGCGCAAATGCTTTGGCGAGAAAATTCAACGTCTGTACAAATACGATTTATGGCGTAGTCAATTACGTCACCTACAAAGATATTGTGTGACCATGCGTTCGCGAGTTTCAGCGTGAGAAATTTCGGCAAGATAAGCAGGAACAGTGACTGACGCGCCGCCGACTGCCAAACCAAGCGCAAAACGAGAAACTAACATAATTTCAAAGGAAGGAGCCAGTGCACAACCGAGCGTCGCGAAGAAAAATATTACGGACAGCGTAGAAATATTTGCTCTGCGCCCTTGAATATCAGCGAGCTTGCCGCCGCCGATTGAACCGATTGCCGCACCGACGAGCAACGCGCTGACAACCATGCCTTCTTGCAGCGGGTCGAGGTTAAGTTAGTCGGGAGCCGCCATAAAAGGCAATGCGCCGTTGACAACACCGGTATCATAACCGATTGAACTACTCCCGCCTGTAGAGGCGGGAGATTCATGAGAAGTTTGACAGCCTAAGCTACCCTTATTCTCAAAGGCTAGTCCAAGTAGCCCGTACACGGTCGCCTTTCGGGTTCCGCTTGCTTTTATTTTTTTCATACCGTCCTTTCTCAAAATTTGCCTAAAACACTGCTTTACACCCGTCGCGATTCACTTAGTCCGGAGATTTAATCTCTAAGTGTCGTGCTGCGGTGCGGGTGAGTGTGAACTCCGAAACGGCTACACTGTCGGCAAAGCACGTGCCGTTGATTTAGATACACTTTTTTAACGTGGTAGTCATCCACAACTAGAATATA
>JAFSOQ010000100.1 GCA_017446845.1 Selenomonadaceae bacterium
GCCGTCAATGCCGAAATTACGACTTTGCGCGACAATTTGCCAATCGACAATCATTTTTTTTAGGTCGTCTATCGCGGTTTCCCTATCGTGCAACCAAATGCCGTCGCCAGCGGTTATCCGCCGCTGACATTCTGCGACAGGATTTTCTATTCCAATTTCCTGAGCCAAGTCGAAAATTATTCCGTCTTCAAAGCTTTTAACGAAATCGGTAAAAATTTCGCAACCCTTTTGAGCCGTCAAGAAAAGTTTCAAATCCTGGAAGGCGGCGGGATTATTCTTCAAAAATTGTCCGGCACGCTCCGCCAAAGCCGATACACTGACTGCTTGCTTTGAATTGGCAATTTCCGTTATCAGTTGCAGAAAATTTTTATAATCGACCTGCGCGGCGTCGACGTAGCACCAAAGCGGATAGCCTAAATTTTTTAGTTTCAAGCGAAGTTTCTGCGCACTCTGCTCAATGGAAACATCTTCCGCCACGCCGAAAATTTCCGACGCAAACTCCATGAACTGACGCTGATTTGGTGACATAATCTCAAGATATTTCGGGCGATAATTTCTTATGGGCGAAAGTGCCTGCTTGATACTATCGTTAATACATTCCGCCAACTTCTGGACGCTCATTGCGCCGCCTAAATTGCCGTCGATACCCGCGCTGAATCGGTAAGGGTCGCCGGCATATTCTTTCAGCAAAAAGCCCGTTAAAAATGCATAGATATTCAGCGGCATAAATCCACGTTCAATCAGCCAACTAAAAATATCGTCGAAGGAGATATTAGAATTCTTTTCAATCTCGCTTTTAATCAGCGCGTCGAGTTTGATTTTCAAGCGCGAAATATTCGCGTGAGGATAAACTTCCCAATACTTATCGGATATTTGCCACGCGTCGCGCAGGACGATTTTAATTGAATTCGCCTTGAGCATGGAAAATTCTTCCTGCTTTATTCCCACTTCGGAAAGCTTTTTTAGATTCGTAGACAAAAAAAGCGTGTCCGTGATATTTGCGTTGTCGAAGGAATAAGGATAAATGCGGCGCACGTTGTCTTTAAGCTCGTCGGTGATTTTGTCTGCACTTTGGCAAGAAATGCCGTTTCGCTCTTCGTCATTAGTTTTGGTCGCAGGGTAGTAGACAAAGGAGCCGTCCGCAAAAGAGTTATACCACTCCTTGAGACAATCGGCGGCGTTATTTCTCATTTTGTCAGCAAGGGAAGGTTCTTTGCTGCGCCAATATTTTTCGTTCGCGGCGTTTTCAATCCAGCGCGTGAAGACTTCACGGTTTATCAAATTCGAGGAGGCGTCTATAAAAACCAGCCTGTGATAGCGTTCGTTGCGAATTGCGCCACCGACCAGATTATAAATTTTATTCTGTTCGTCCTCGTTGCGAGCAAAGCAAACAACCGCTTTAATATGATAATCTTCTTTTTCGTTAGTGATTCGATTTATTGTCAGCGTGAAATTATCGGCGGTCACAGCATGAAGAACGTAGCGAGCTTTTTGCGCCGCAGTCAGAGTTATCGTTTCAAGCAACTTAGCATTTTCCACAAGTTCGGCAGTCCTAACAGTTTCAGCAATGGATTTTTTCAGCCGTTCAATTTCCGCAAAATCGCCGCCCAAAGCCATTGCCGCAAAAGTATCCGGCTCACCCGGTCTGCCCGGTTTCTTGAATAAAAATTCCTTGCGAACTAAATCATTAGCGATAGTGACGGCGCGTCCGTTTTCCATATCGGAGACGCCGGTAAACGCAAGTCCCAAATTTTTTTCTGTCGGGTGGAAAAGGTCGACGCTGCCGCCTGATTCTTGGTCAATCGCCTGGAAAAGCAAAATCGTTTTAAGAACAACTTGCTCGTCAAGATTCAATCTGTCTTTGTTGAGCGTGTAGGAATCGAGGATTGCGCGAATTGAAGGTTTTAAATTCATGCGCCCGACGTTGCCGCCGTGTTCGTCCGTGCCGCTCTCGTAAAAAAAATTCCACAGATAATCTATCGTCAAAAGGTCGCCGTCTTCGGGGCTTTTCGTCGCGATAAATTCTTGGAATGCCTTTATATTCGGGTCGCTATTCTTGATAAAATTAAAAATGCTTCGCTGATTGGAGGCGAAGTACGACGCAAGATTTTTTAGCAGGATTACTGTTATCGGGTGAATCGGCAAAATGTTAGTTAGAATTTTTTCGTCGCGAATTTTAACGAAGTCCATAACAGTTTTGCGCGGCTCGGCAGTGCGTTCCCTCAACGCGGCGGAAATATATTCCCATTCGGTTTTAGCAACGTCTTTGACTTTCAGCGCGTGCCCGACGAGTTCAAGTGCGATATTATCGGGCATTGTGATATTCATGTGCGTAAATCTGTCGCTGACAATGCGAAATGCTTGGTCGCCCTCACCGGCAAGACTATCAGATTTATGCGTAGCAATAAACAAATAAAACGGCGCGATATTTGACAGCTCCGCCAGCCGCTGAAATTCGTCGAGATTATTACGGTTGTTGCCAAAGAATTTAGAGAACTCGTCCCAAAATAA
>JAFSOQ010000015.1 GCA_017446845.1 Selenomonadaceae bacterium
CCTGTGAAAAGTATCGCTACGCTCGGCTATGCTAAGCTGACTGTGGATAACCACTATGTCCTCGAAATGCGCCTTGAAATTTGAAACGATTTGTCCCGTCAAAGCAATCTCTGGAACCAAAATTATCACGCGCCGACCAAGCTGTCTCGTGATTTTTGCAAGCTCGATATAAACTTGAGTTTTGCCTGAACCCGTCACGCCGTAAAGCAAAAATCCTTGAAACTTTTGCGCCACCAAAAATTTTTCAACCGTCGTAATTGCAATCTTTTGTTCTGTAGTCAATTCAAAGTTGCGTGGCACCGATTTTATTTTTGAGTAGCTGTCACGAAAAATTCGATATGGCTCCGCCGCGACGTAACCTTTTTCGATTAAAATTTTTGCTGTTTTTAAAGAAATTTTTTGCTCCTTTAAATCTGCTTCACGAAGCTCGCCGCGCTCCTCCAAAAGTTTTAACAATCTCAACTGCGCCGGCTTATTAGAAAAATTTTTCTCGTCGAAACTTTTTTCAAGTCTTAAAACCCGTTTGAAAAGCATAGAAATTTTTTTCCCACGACGACCCGGCATAAACAATCCCATCGTCATTGATAGCGGGCAAAGATAAAAATCTGCCAGCCAACGCGCTAAGCTCATCATCTCCGGCGTAAACCACGGCTCCTCGTCGATAACGTCTTTTATGTCTTTCAAGACAAATTCAAATTCTGTTGCGTCGTCGACTTCGTGCATTTGCATGATAAAACCGTCAAGTGTTTGCGTATTAAACGGGACAATCACTCGCCAACCCGCCGATAAAAATTTAAAACGTTCGGGCACACGATAAGTAAAACTTTCTTGAACGGTATTTGCCGCGACGTTCACGCACACATCAGCAATTATCATCCGTTTCCTCCAAATATTTTTTTATCCAAAAGCGTCGCCAGTTTAAAACGTTTGAACCCCGAGTTAGCGGCTCGGGGTTCTTTTTATATCGTTATTTCTGATATAGCTTTTCAATGCGCTCGCAGTTTATCATAGCTCAAAAGTTTTTGCAAGCAACTTGTCCCGTCAAAAATTTTCCGCTAAACGAATTTTTCAAATAATCCTTGCTGGTTATTTTTAAAAGTTGTCGTCAAGAATTTTTGATTGTGATAAAATCTTCGCAGAGGAGGTTTTTTTTATGAACCGAAGAGAATTTATCAAAGGAGCGATGACAATGACCGCTTTAGCTTGGGCGAATCCGATAATTTTAGTTGACGCGGCGTCGCAAATAAAATGGTGGCAGAAAAAACCTGTCTACCAAATTTATCCGAAAAGTTTTCTTGACACGACTGGCAAAGGCACTGGTGACTTGCGCGGCGTCATTAATAAGCTTGACTACATAAAAAGTTTGGACGCGGGAGCAATTTGGTTGACGCCGATTTATCCGTCGCCGATGGTTGATAACGGCTACGACATTTCCGACTACACGGGAATAAATCCGCTGTTCGGCACAATGGAAGATTTCGACGAGCTGATTGACGAAGCTAAGGAGCGCGATATAAAAATCGTCATGGATTTGGTTTTCAATCACAGCTCCGACCAACACCCGTGGTTTTTGGAATCAAAATCGAGCCGCGACAATCCGAAAGCCGATTGGTACATTTGGCGCGACGAAAAAACAAATTGGCGCAGTATTTTTGGCGGCAGTGCTTGGGAGTGGTGCGAGGAACGTCAGCAATATTATCTGCACACATTCGCGACGCAACAGCCCGATTTGAATTGGGAAAATCCCGAAGTTCGGCAAGCACTTTTCGACGCGGCAAATTTCTGGCTTGATAAAGGTGTCGGCGGTTTCAGAATTGATGCGATAGTCTACATTAAGAAACCTAAAATTTTTGCGGACGGCGCACCCGATTCTCCCGACGGCACTTGCGCGATTCACAACATGACGGCGAACACGGACGGCATTTTGGATTTCTTGCACGAGTTTAAGCGCAAAGTTTTCGACGGGCACGATATTTTTACGGTCGGAGAGGCGAACAGCGTTAAGCCCGAAGATTTGAGATATTGGGTCGGCGCGGACGGCGTTTTCGATATGCTGTTCGAGTTCAGTCACGTCAATGTTATGTTCAATAACGGCGACGAAATTTGGCACCGTTCCAAGCCGATAAAGCTCAGCGAATTCAAAAAGGCGTTGAGTGACAGTCAGCGGGCGACGCGCGAACTTTGGTATCCGATTTATTTTGAAAATCATGATAAGCCGCGCTCGGTGAATAATTTTTTCCCGCACGGCTCCGATAAAATTTTGGCGGCAAAAGCAATGGCGACGATTCTTTTCACGTTGCGCGGGACACCGTTTATTTACCAGGGCGAAGAAATCGGACTTGCAAACACGAAATTTGATTCGATTGACGATTACGATGACATTTCGTCGCACGGCGCGTATGACTTGGCGCGGGCGGACGGCTTGAGTGATAAAGAGGCAATGCGATTCGTACAAAAATTCAGTCGTGACAACGCGCGAACTCCGATGCAATGGGATTCGTCGAAAAATGCGGGCTTCACAAGCGGCAAACCTTGGTTGTTCGTCCACAGCGATTTTAAATCATGCAACGTCGAGCTTGAAGAAAAAAATCCCGATTCGGTTTTGAATTTTTATCGGAAGTTGAGTGCGTTCAGAAATTCGAGCGAAATTTTACTCGGCGGGGAATACGAGGAACTTTATCCCGACAACGAAGAAATTTTTATTTTTACACGGACGCTCGGCGAGAAAAAATTTATCACGGCGGTGAACTTCACGACTCATGATGTAAAATTGCCCGCGCAGATTTTTGACGGCATGAAAAAAATTTTTGGCAATTATTCGGACGAGAAAAAATATTTTCGACCGACGGAGGCGGCAGTCTATGGAAATTAGGAATGAGGCATTAGGAATTAGGAATGAAAACTCTTGTCCCTTGTCCCCGATTCCCAATCCCTTAAAAATTGCGGCGAGTGATTTTGATGGAACATTATTTCGGGAGCAAAAATTTTCTTCGGAAGATTTGGCAACGATAAGAGCATGGCGAGCGGCGGGAAATAAATTCGGGCTGGTAACAGGTCGGTGCTATCCTATGCTCATACCGCACTTGCAAGACGTCGATTTGGCGATTGATTTTGCGATATGCGACAACGGAGCGATAATTTTCGACGGCGCAGTTAAAATCATATTTGAAACGGAAATTCCCAAAGAAATTTTGCTTGCGCTGTTTAACGAGCCGTTTTTGGAAAAAAGTTTACATTTCCTGTTCGAGGCGGCGGACGAAGTTTATTGCGTCAACGTAAAGGAAAATTCGTGGGTAATTCGAGAACAACCGCGTTGGGAATTTTTTTTGACGCCGACCGATGCCGCGCAGGTCAAGACGTTGCCGAAAAAAATAAATCAATTCGCTTTGGGTTTTACGAGTTCCGAAGAAGCTCAAGAGGCGGCAGATTTTTTGAACAAAAATTTTGGCGACGTGATTTTTGCGCAAAAAAATACTCGCAGCTTGGACGTAGTGACGGCGGGCATAAATAAGGCAAGCGGCGTGGAAAAACTTTTGGAAGTTTGTAATTGGGACGGAAAAGTTTATGTTATCGGCGACGAATCGAACGATTTGCCGATGATAAAAAAATTCGGCGGCTACACGGTTTCGACGGCAAAAGATTTCGTTAAGCAGGAGGCGACGGAAATTTTTGATTCGGTCGGCGCGATGCTGAAAAATTTCCTTGACAAAAATTAACAAAGCCGTTATAATGCCGCTTGTGTTAGTCAAGTGACTGATGCAAGCGGAAGTAGCTCAGTGGTAGAGCACAACCTTGCCAAGGTTGGGGTCGCGAGTTCGAGTCTCGTTTTCCGCTCCAGGTATCGCGGACATAGCTCATCTGGTAGAGCGCAACCTTGCCAAGGTTGAGGTAGCGAGTTCGAGCCTCGTTGTCCGCTCCAATTTTTTTGATAACGAGTTGGTTACCGGTTGGACCCGTAGCTCAGTTGGTTAGAGCAACCGGCTCATAACCGGTCGGTCCCAGGTTCAAGTCCTGGTGGGTCCACCAACTTATTATAAACGACTCCGTAGCTCAGCTGGATTAGAGTATTTGACTACGAATCAAAGGGTCGGGGGTTCAAATCCCTCCGGGGTCGCCAAACGGGTAGGTAGCGAAGTGGCTAAACGCGGCGGACTGTAAATCCGCTCCCCTTGGGTACGATGGTTCGAATCCATCCCTGCCCACCATATCGAAAATTCAAGTGTCGTCTTCGGGCGGCACTTTTACATTTGATGAAATCTTCTGCACGGAATGAATTCATAAGCAGGTATGCGACAATAAGCACTTTTCTACTTGGCAGACGGTCTATAGTTTCTTTCCGGGAAAATATCGATTTCCTCCTGAAAAAAAGTTTTGATTGTTGATGCAAGCTTGCCGAATGTGAAAATATTTCCGACTTCTTTGCCGACATAGTTTCAAAGGGCAGTCGCAGTGACAAGACCGTAAATCATCACGTGGCGGGCAAGATTATAACTTACTTCAACGCCCCGGATTTTTTCGGCGATTGTTTAAAATCTTTCAACAAAAATTTTTCTCTCGGCAAAGTCGTCATGCTCTACACCTTCCTGACCTATCTGCTTAATAAGGAAAAAATTTCTGATGCGGATTTTCGGCGGCGCATTCGTATTGTAAATAATTTGGTAACGAATTCCGGAAACGCCGAACTCATTAACAGTGAAAGCCGCAATAACGGTAACCAAATCCCCGACATGCTTGAGCAAGTCGACAACATAATAAAAGTTCAAGGCTTGGGCTTGAAGGTTATCTCTATTGAAAAGTAACAATTAATTTGAATTACCGAAACGGTAATCGATTTGGAAAATTCCATTCAGAAATTTTAAAAAATCCGCCGGGATTAATTTTTTTCTCACGAGCCGTCCAAATTTATTTTCGGCTCATATTTTTAATTTCAAAGCCCTTGTGATATAATTTCGACAAAAATTTTGGAGGAATGACCATGAATCAAGATTCCAACGATAATTCTATCAAAACTTATGAGGGCGTCGCCGAATGCACTATGAATGACGCCGACACTATCAAAAATGTCAAAATCCGCGCCAATGACCTCGCTCAAGAGAACCTGCTGAAGAAAATTGCCGATTATGTCGACAAATTTTTGAGGGACAGGCTTTTAATCTTCCCCAAAAACGAAATTTTATCTGTCGCCAACGAAATTTATCATATCACCGACGTTAAGTATAATGTCTTCGATTCTGACGATAATTTGATGATTCGCGCCACCGTTACCGCTCAAGTCGATGATAATGACATTATGAATTGCCTTATCGGATTTTTTCAGGAAAGAACCGAGCTTAAATCGCAAAATGAATCTTTTCGCAAGGAAATCGAAGACCTTAAAAGCCAAATCGCCGAACTTCCAAATAAAATTTTTCTTTCTTATCAAAAATACGAAGAGGCTAATAAACTTTTGAATAAAAAAAGATATGAAGGTTCAATTAAACTTTATGATGAGGTGATTGAACTCAATCCGAATTTTGCAGAGGCGTACTGCAATCAAGGCATTGCTTATTTTAATTTAACACAATACGAGCGAGCCATTCAAGATTTCAACAAAGCTATCGAACTTAATCCGAATTTTGCAGAGGCGTACATTAATCGCGGAAAAGCTTATAAAAAACTCGGCGACAAGGCAAAATCAGAAACAGACTTTAAAAAATATGACAAACTAATCAAAAAAAGCTGAAAAAAAAATCCTCTGCGTAAAAATTTACGGCGGAGGATTTTTTTATTTGACAAGGAAAATATTTCTGCTAAGATTTTATTGGAGATGATTTTATGGGTGAAATTGAAGTCGGAGAGTATTTAGTTGAATGGGACGATAACAAAGCCGAGCTGAATTGGAAAAAACATAAGATTTATTTTGAAGACGCTGCGTATGTCTTTCTTGATGATGACAGGATTGAGGATTATGACGAATTACACAGCGATTACGAAGATCGTTGGCAAGTTATCGGCAGAGTAAGAGATATTTTGGTAGTGATTTACACCGAACGCGGCGAGAAGTACAGAATTATTTCGGCGCGATATGCCACTACAGAAGAGGAGGACAAATATTATGGGCAGTATAAGGATTTATAAGGGAATGCCGCCATTGTCAGAAGAACAAATCCGCAGACTGGAAGAAAACAAGCCAAAATCCGATGACGAAATTGATTTCAGCGATATTCCGCGACTGACAAAAGAAGAATTAGCAAGATTTAAACCTGCTCGGCTCCGTAAACAAAAACAAAAGATTGCAAGCTGAAAAAATAAATCCCTGTTTAGTCGGCGGGGATTTTTTTGTTGCGTTGACGATTTTTATAAAGTGCGCTAAACTTTCGGGCGAAAAAATTTTTTGGAGTGATTGATTTGAATTACGAAGCAGTTATCGGATTGGAAATTCACAGCGAATTGAAGACCGCGACGAAAATTTTCTGCGGCTGTGCTACGACATTCGGCGCGGAACAAAATACGCACACTTGTCCTGTGTGTTTAGGATTGCCCGGAGTTTTGCCGACGATTAATCGGCGCGTCGTTGAGTTCGCGATAAAAGCCGGACTCGCCACTAATTGCAAAATTAACAAGTACAGCAAGTTCGACAGGAAAAATTATTATTATCCCGACCTGCCGAAGAATTGGCAGACTTCACAATACGATTTGCCGATTGCTTACGCGGGTCATGTGGAAATTGACGTTGACGGCGAGAAAAAAATCGTCCGCCTTACACGAATTCACATGGAAGAGGACGCCGGCAAACTCGTTCACAGCGGCACAACGATTAAAGATTCTTCAAGCTCGAATGTCGACTACAATCGCACGGGCGTTCCGTTGATTGAAATTGTTTCCGAACCCGACATGCATTCCGCCGCCGAAGCTCGCGCCTACATGGAAAAAATCAAATCGATTCTCGAATACATCGACGTTTCCAACTGCCGCATGGAGGAAGGCAACCTCCGCGCCGATATAAATGTTTCATTGCGACCCGTCGGCAGTGACAAGCTCGGCACGCGAACCGAAATGAAAAATATTAACTCCTTCAAGGCTCTCGAAGACGCGATTAACTACGAGATTGAACGTCAGGCGGAAGTTTTGGACGACGGCGGAAAAATTATTCAGGAGACCCGCACTTGGAACCCCGAAAAAGGAATTACTCAATCAATGCGCAGTAAAGAGGATGCGCACGACTATCGCTACATGCCCGAACCCGATTTGCCGCCGATTGTCACGACCGACGAAGAAATTGCAGCCTTCAGAAAATCTTTGCCCGAATTGCCCGATGCTCGTCGCGCACGCTTGATAAAAGATTTCGGACTCAGTGAATACGACGCGGGCATTATCACGAGTTCGCGGGCTATGGCAGAATACTTCGACGCGGTTGTCAATTTCGGTGCCGATGCAAAAGCCGCCGCAAATTGGATTATGGGCGACTTGTCAAAAAATCTCAACGCGGACGATTTGACGATTGAAAATTCTCCCGTCGACGCAAAACGCCTTGCCGAAATGATTCAGCTTATTGCCAAAGGAACTATCAGCGGGAAAATTGCCAAGACAGTTTTCGCGGAAATGTGGAAGTCGCCCGACTCACCCGAAAAAATTGTTAAGGATAAAGGTTTGGTTCAAATTACGGACACCGGCGCGATTGAAAGCGTTATCGACGAAGTTATTGCCAAAAATCCCAAAGCGGTCGAAGAGTATCGCGGCGGTAAGAAAAAAGCCCTCGGAGCACTCGTCGGGCAAGTCATGAAACTCACGAAGGGCAAAGCTAATCCTCAGCTCGTTAATCAGTTGCTGGCAAAAAAATTGGAGGCGTGAAAATTGAGCGCAGAATTTATCAAAATGATTTCTGATGTGCAGTTTGAAAGATTTAACGCACATTTGGGCGACCTTGCAACTAATAACACTCCATGCGGACTTTTTTACGGTTTTGAGGTCGTGCCGAGCCAAGTTGTTGCAAGAGTTAAAAATCTCCGCGACATAAAAATAAATCTTTCCTGCGTCATCGTCTTGGCCGACGTTCAAGCAAACGCTCTAAGAAAATTCGTCGACGTGCCCGTCATTACACTCGAAGATTTCCCGCGTTTCGGCGAAGAAAATTTTCCTGTCAAACCGCAAGAAATTTTTTTATTGGAACTTAAAAATCTTGCGTTCACAGATTATTTTACTCGTCACGGCATGGAAGTAGTGACATATTCTAGCGACGCGTTGTTTTTCTTCATGATGAAACATTTGCCCGAACTTTACGACGTTTATAACATGCTAGGCAGTGACGAATCCAAAAAAGTTTTCTGCGCGGCGATTAAAGGAAAACTTACAGGCAAGATTAGCGATTATCGTTTTGCGCCGGAGCCGCAATATTTTTTGGAAGGTTTCACTCCAAGTGCGGGCGACATTGCAATCGACGGCGGGGCTTACGACGGAGCGACTTCGATTGCTTTTGCCAAATGCGGCGCGAAGGTTTTTGCCTTTGAGATGGATGCCGCCAATTATCAGAATTGCGTGACTCGTCTCGAACGTTTCGGCGGAGGATATGATATTACGCTTGAGAATCTCGGCTTGAGCGACAAGGAAAGCGTCGAATCTTATGCAAGCGTAGGCGCAGCCAGCAATAAAAATCCGAATGGCAATTTAACGGCGAAATTCATCGACCTTGACACTTACGTTGCGAAAAAAAATTTGCCCCGCGTCGATTACATTAAACTCGACATTGAGGGCGCGGAATTGGAAATGCTTCACGGCGCTGCGAAAACTATCACTCGTTGCAAGCCGAAAATGGCAGTCAGTGCCTATCACAAGCCCGAAGATTTATGGACGCTCGCGACTTACATAAAGTCTTTGCGTCCCGATTATGAATTTGAGTTCTGCCATTATAGAATTGATTGCACCGATTATCAAATTAACGACGAGGAACGCGCGATTCTTAAATATTTCGGTTTAAATTATTTTGTGCCCACCGAATGTGAAATGGTTCTTTATTGCCGCTGAAAATTTTTGCACGCTTGAATAAAATTTCTCGCCGCACTCTGACTGCCCGCAAAATGAATGTGCAGATACGAGGCGACGAGATTTTTTTTGATTGCGCCCGAAAAATATTCTTTGCCGGTTCTCATGCGTCGACATTTGAAAATTTTTTCGTCCGAAGTTTCAGCTGTCGAAAAATGAAACTCATGCGCATGAATTTTTTCGCCCGCCGTGCCGATAATGCAATCGCGTAAAATTTCCGCCTCGACGTAGCCGACCGTTTGAAGTTTATTCGTCATGGTCGCAACGCCGTCAATCACGCCGCACATTTCAAAATTTTTTCCGTCGAAGTCAATCAACTCGCGCATCAAATACATATAGCCGCCGCACTCCGCAAAAATCGGTAAGCCTTCTTGAGCCGCGTGGAAAATTTCTGCGCGGAGTTTTTTATTTTGTTCAAGACGAGCCGCGAACATTTCCGGAAAGCCGCCGCCGATTATCAAGCCGCTGATTCCTTCGGGCAAAGTTTCATCGTTTAGCGGGCTGAAGTAAATTATTTCCGCGCCGAGATTTTCCAATTCCGTTAAACTCGCGCCGTAATAAAAATTGAACGCCTCATCCCTCGCAACGGCTATTTTTAAGGATTTAGGAGTTAGGATTTGGGATTTAGGGAGAATTTCGAGCGGAGAAGAATTTTTTGCCAAATTAATCAGCGCGTCAATGTCAACTTGAGTTTCGACCGCCGCGCAGATTTTTTTTATCGCGTCGACGGAATTATTTTCGGCAGTCGGAACCAATCCCAGATGACGTTCGGGCAAATGAAATTCTTCGTTGCGTTTAATCGCGCCGAAACATTTTATCCCCAAATCGTTCAGCGCGTCGACGATTATTTTTTTGTGCGAGTCCGAACCGAGCCGATTTAAAATCACGCCCGCAAGCTTAATCGACTTGTCAAACTCTCTGAAACCCAAAGCAACCGCCGCCGCCGATGTCCCCATGCTTTTTGCGTCAATAACCAAAATTACGGGCGCGTCGAGAAGTTTGGAAATTTCAGCCGTCGAAGAAATTCCGCCTTGTCCGCCGTCGTAAAGACCCATGACACCTTCGATAATAGAAATATCCGCGCCGCTTGAAGTTTCGACGAGAATTTTCTTGAGTTTATCCGAACCGACCAACCAGCTGTCCAAGTTGTGAGAAATTTTTCCGCCCGCGAGTTCGTGCCAGCCCGTGTCAATGTAATCGGGACCGACCTTGTAGGCTTGAACGTCAAGCCCGCGATTTTTTAACGCCGCAAGCAATCCCGCCGTTATTGTAGTTTTACCGGAGCCGCTTTGCGTCGCCGCGATTATTATTCGTGGAAAATTATTTTTCATCTTCGTCAGTGCGTTCAATTTTCATGATAACCGGGCGCAAACCGTCATTGCACGAGCAAATTGCGACGCCTTTATTTTTTGGGTCAATCCAATCGCCGTAGTACCAAGTCTCGGCTCCGTGCGCCAATGCGAAAACATATTGATAAACCGCTTTCCAAGCTTCATCGCAAAAACCTTCGGGCTTAGCCCACGACGCATAAAAAACTTGTCCTTCCTTCATGAGCGGGCACGTCGACAAGTTCGGCACGCCATATTCTTCCGCCAAATCTTTTTGCAACGTCGTCTTCAGGATTGTGATTTTGCATTTCTTCATCATGATAATTCCTCCTTACTTTTCGGTTAAGCCGCGCGAATTGTCCAAAATATAAAGAATCGCATTGACCGCCGCAACCGCGATTGAACTGCCGCCTTTGCTGCCCATGACCGTGATAAACGGAATTTCATTCTGCGCGGCAAGTTGAGCCTTAGCCTCAGCTGCTCCGACGAATCCGACGGGCACTCCGATTATCACTGCAGGTTTGATATTTTCTTCGCGCACGAGCCGCAAGACTTCAAACAGCGCGGTCGGGGCATTTCCGATTGCGATAATCTCTCCGTTAAGTCGCTTGCCGAAAATTCTCATTGCCGCCATCGAACGAGTAATGCCCTCGCGCTTGGCAAATTCGCGAACATCGACATCAGAAACTTTGCAAAAAACTTCTCCGCCAAATTTCGTGAACGTCCGAATACTTATTCCGCGTCTTACCATTTCCACATCGGTAAAAATATTTGCTCCGCGCAAAAGTGCCGCCTTGGTCGTCGCGATTGCTTCGGGGTGAATTTTTATTATCGGCGCGTAGTCGACATCGCCCGCCGCGTGAATGATTCGCGAGTAAATTTTTTTTTCGTCGTCGTTGAGCGCGAGTCCTGCCAAATGCGGCGCGATTATTTCCATGCTGCGTTCTTCGATTTCCATTGGTTTCGTCATGAACATAAAAATTCTCCTCTCTGTCTGTGGCTTACAAATGTTCGTTGAGTTGCAAAATTTCTTCGCAGCCGTTCGGATAAAGATAAAGCTTCCGTTCGCGGTCGAAAGTCGGATTGGTGGCGTGAATGATTCGATGATGATTCGGGCAGACGATTAAAAGATTTGCGGCGTCATTGTTCAAACTCTTGAATGTACAATGTAAGTGCAACAGATAGAAAAACTCATAGTTTCCTGCTACAATGTTTATAACTCAAAAAAGAAAGCAGGAGAGACAATGAGTTA
>JAFSOQ010000101.1 GCA_017446845.1 Selenomonadaceae bacterium
TCATTTTATTTTGCAACGAAATTTTTCATTGCAAAATAAAAAGTCATATTGTAAACTGATTGTGTCACTCACTTATATCCGTGACGGAAGGAGGTGAGATTGATGTTTATATCCACATTTTTGGCGGCGGTCGCGGCAAACGTCGTGTCCTACTTTATAATTAAGTGGCTCGACCGTTGAGACTGCTCGCCTCGCATAGTTAGCGTTATTCTTCAAAACGCGCAGAAAACCTCGACTGACCATCGAGGTTTTCTTTTTATCGCAATACATTTCTAAAATTTACTTTGCGTTTCTTTTTGCAGTTAAATATTCGTCCATGGTCTTCGCGACGATTTTGGAATACTTCACGGCGAGCACAACATTTTTCGCGCCGATAACAACGTCGCCGCTGGAAAAAACACCTTCGCGAGTCGTGCGCCCTGCCTCGTCGACGACAATCAAACCGTTATCATCAACTTGCAAATCGTGCGTTGTGTTGACGATTTTATCTTTAGGTCCTTGGCTGATTGCAATAATCGTGCTGTCGGCGGGCATGAGCACGGGTTCTTCCTCGCGAATCAAATTGCCCTTGTCGTCGTAAATCCTGGGCGTGAGGAGCGGTCCTTCTTCCGTAAATTCTTTAATCGCCATGCCTTGCTGAATTTCAATGCCGTCGACTGCCGCATAATCCAATTCGCGCTGACTTGCCGCAATCCTCTGACGACGAGCATAAAGCGTGACATTTCTGCTGCCTTGACGGACAACCGTTCGAGCCACGTCGATAGCCGAATTGCCCGCGCCGATTATCGCAACGTTGTCGCCCAAGTCGTAAGCGTCGGGGTTTTGCAAGTAGTCAATCGCGTAATGAACGTTGCCGAGCGATTCGCCTTTGACGTGCGGTCTGCGCGGACGCCAAACGCCCGTTCCGATAAAAATTGCGTCGTAGCCGTCGTTAAACAAGTCGTCGAGATGAAGTGCGCCGCCTATTGCAGTATTCGGGCGGAAATGAATTCCCATTTGACGGAGCTTGGATTGATAGCGGTCGAGAATTTTTTTTGGCAAACGGAATGCGGGAATGCCGTAACGCATCATGCCGCCGATTTTATCCTTGCGTTCAAAAATCGTGATTCGATAGCCGAGCGCGGCAAGTTTGATTGCGATTGTAATTCCCGCAGGACCGGAACCGATTATCGCGACGCGTTGACCGTTATCGGGAGCACGTTCCAGACTTATCTTGTCGAAATAAAAATCCGAAATGTAATTTTCAATGTTCGGGATTTGAACAGCCGCGCCCTCTTTGCGCTTGCCTTGAATGCAGTTGCCTTCGCATTGATTTTCGTGGTCGCAAACCAGCGAGCAGACGACGCTCATCGGATTATTTTCAAAAAGCATACGTCCGGCCTCTTCGGTCTTGCCGTCGAGAAAAAGTCGAATCATTTCGGGGATATTGGTTTGAATCGGACAGCCTTTGATTTTGCAGAGCGGCTTCTTGCATTGAAGACAACGACGAGCTTCGTTAATGACGTGTGCAGCCATGAATTTTCCCTCCCAAAATATATTTGTGCTTGCAGTTTAAATCAATTCCGCGCAAATGTCTACCGTCAAAAATTTAAGGGAAAGAAACATTCGGCGGCAAATTGTTAATCTGATTCCGATAAAGGTCGAGAGCGTTGCCGTGCATGGTGTTGCAATAAACATCGTCGAAATCAAAAATATGTCGCAACTTTTCGGGAACAATCGATTCATCTCGGATAAACGAACCAATCCACGCGTCGACGAAATTTTTATCAATCGGCACCCGCAAAATTATATCACCGAAATTTTCAAGAACATCGCGGCAAAAATCTTTTATGCCCTCGTGAATCTCCAAAATGTCTTTGAAATGAATTTGTCCCGCTTCCGGCTCGCCGAAGACAGGTTTTCCGTCCGCGTCGAAATATTGCAGTTGAGCATCGGGCGCAGTCAAAATACTCTCGAACAAAAGCTGATATTTATAAACGGCAGAATTCGTCGCGCCGTAGTCGTGATTCTCGGCAAAGCAACCGCGCATTCGATTCGGAGCATCATCGCCGAAAAGATTTGCCATACTCGTCGCGAAGTAGTAGCCCGTGAAAATTTTTTTCGTGAGCCGCTGCAAATGATATTGAATCGTTCCCGAATAGCCCATATCAATCACGCCGACATTTTTCCACGTGCCGCCCAAGTCGCTGATGTATTTTTCGTAATTTTTCCGCTCGTTGGCGGCGTGCGATAAAATTTCCGCAGAATATTTTTTAATGGCGTCGTGAACGACTTCGGAGGATTTATCGGGCAAAATAATTTTTGTGTCGTCGTCAATGTCAATGCCGAATCGAACTTGGAAAAATTGTTTCAAAGTGCCCTCAAAGTGCAATCTTAAAAGGTCGTCGGCTTGAGCAATTTTCCTTATGCCCGCGACGGTCACGGCTCTTCGCGAGGCGTAAAAATAATCGGACGGCAAAGTTTTTATGTTGAGCAGTTCGCAGACAAATTTATAAAGCGGTTGCAGAAAATATCCGTCGCGAGCCAGGAATAACAGCCGCTTGATTTTGTCCGCTTGAGTTTTTTGAATCAGCCACAAAATAAAAGTTAAAAGCGGCGTGCCGAAAAACCAGTAGCCGAAGTCACGGAAGTTTTGCAAAACGATTTTGCCGACTTTTTCCGACATTTCGTCATTGAGCGCGAACGGACTTTGAAATTTTTTCGCGAGCAGGACGCCGAGGAAAATTCCCGCGTACAAAGATTTTTTTCTGTCAAGGCGTTCGACGAGCATTTTCCCGAACGGAGTCAGCGTAAAAAGATTAAACGCGCTCATCAAATGATACGCGGCAAATCCTCTGTCGCCGGGCAACTGAATATCGCCGGTTTCGTTGTCGCCGAGGTGAATCAATTTCCCGTCGGCATTAAGCCCCGACTTCATGAGATGCTCCCAAATCGCGGCGGTATCCTTGCGCATATCCGTTTCGCAGGAAATCAAAAGTTTGTCGTAACCTTCAACGCCGCATTTTTCCAGCAAGCGTTTCAAGTCGGGCGTCTGCATGTACATATCGGAAATCAGCCAAATTTCTTTATTGTAATCGTCGCGCAGTTCATTAAACCAAGTCACAACTTCACTGCGCGGCAAAATCAATTTGACTTCGGTCGAAACTTCAAGCTCGCGAATTTTTTGGCAGGTGTCGTAGTCGAGATTGGAAATTTCTTCAAAACTTTTATAAATGTCGTCAAGGGTCACGTCGCCCGATTTTTTTTGCCTTGCAACTTCTTCTGCCTTGATTCTGAGCGTCGGGAAATCAAAATCGCGTCCGAGCAAATCTTCAACTTTGAGCCGAATAATTTCGTTGACGTGATAAGGTTCGGCGACCAAACGCATCAACAGCGTATCGAAAATGTCGAACGTCACAATTTCGCCCGTGTTCGCGACGTAGGAAATTTCCTTGGCGTTGTGACCGAGATATTGCCAAAGATTTTTCATGCCGATATTGATTGAGTAACTTTCGTCGGCGGGGCTGAATTCGTAAAAATCCATGCCCTCCGAAGCGGTGACGAGCGCGACCGAACGTTCAAAGGCGTGAGCAATCGTCCCGTCGTTTTGTTTTTGTTCGGGCGGGAAGTCCTCAACCGTCAAGCCGAGCTTAAAAAATTTCTGCAAAGCTTTTCCTCTAGCCCAAAACATTGTCCCGACAGGGAAATCAAAATAAGTTGTCTTGGGCATGGGAATTTGTAAGCGTTGCAGAAGATTTTGCCCGACCGATTTATTGGAAAGCCACGTGCAGGCAATGTAAGGCATAATCGGCGACGGTTGCGGATAAATCAGACCGACACGCGGATTTTCGTCGAACGCCTTAAAAATTTTCCGCAAACGTTCGGGCGTGCCCAACAGAGCCTCAAAAAGATATTTGCGCCAATTTTGCTGTTCGTTGCCCGTGTAAAGTGATTTTTTGGAATGAATGTGCGCAATGTAATCGTATTGAGGCAAAAGGTCACCGAAACCGACGAGGAACGGCGCAACGTCCCGCCCGCGATTCGGCACAACTCGCACGATACATTTTTCGACGTTGGGAATTTTTTCAAAGGCATTGAGAACTTTATTTTCCGCCGAGTCGTCAACGATTGAAATAAGCGCGTCGAATTTATAGGGCATGTTCGCGCAGTAAGCCGACATCTCGTCCAGCAAGTCCAAATAAAAAATGTGCGCTTGAATTGCAATTTTGCCCGGCTGCGTGAAAAGTTCGCCGCCGAAAAATTTTTCTCCGTACTGAATAAAATTCGTCACAATCGGCGAATCTTCCAACATCTGCGCCGCCTGCCAAATTTTATAACGCTGAGTATTTTTCAGAACGGGCGCAAGCGTCGTGTAAAATTTATTTTTGAGCGCGACTTTTTTATCGTCGTCAATCGGCAAAGACTTATAAAAAAATCTCGCGACGGAAAGAATTTTTTCCTTGTTGCCGAGACGTTTCCATTGCCGAAAATTTTTTCCGAACTCTTTGCACTTCCACGCGACAAAATAGGAAAATGATTTGTGAAATTTTGCGAGCCGTTTATTTTCGTCGGTGAGGGTCGAATTTATTCCCTTTAGTTCTTCGTTGAGCTTGACGAGTTCATTTATGCTGCGGTTGAAGATGACGGGATAATTTTCCTCTTTCTCGCCGAAAACCTCAAAAGTCACGTGACCCGAATTTTCTTCGACGCGGAAAATAATTTGCGGGTCGCTCGTCAAAAATCTTCGGAACCCGTTGATAAATTTGTCTGCGTTGTCGCCGAAAATTTTTTGTTCGACGCCGTTAATCAGCACGCGATTAATCTTGACGGAAATAAAATTCGTGTCGGGGTCGAAACGCAAAATTTTAAACGGACGATTCGCGTTGAAGTCAATGCGCCCGTAAAATTTCCCCGCCGCGTCGACGTTGATAATTTTTTCGGCGACAAAAGAATAATCGCCGCCGTCGCTTATGAAAATTTCGGCGCGGAGCACGTCGAGTTTGTGCGCCAAATTAAAAACGTCGAAACTTCCGCCGTCGCGGAGAAAAGTTTTTTCGTCGTAGTTGTAAAGATTTTTAATCTGCGCGGCGTCAACGGGATTGCTCAACAAATTTTTTAAAAGTTCCAAGCCCGCAAGTTTGAAAGCGGAAGTCGCGATATTTTTTCTCTCCAAACAAAGTTGAGCGATTGCAAAGTTGCGATTGATTTGCCCGTCGACGAGAAATTTTTTTGCGTCGGGGAAAACTTCAAGGAAAAATTTATCGTCCTTGAAACTGTTGACGAATTCTCGCACCACGAAGAAAAATTCCAACTCCAACCGAACGAGCTTATCAAAAGTCGTCGCAGAAAAATTTTCCTGTCGCGTCCGCCGCAATCTGAAAGCCGTTAAGCGTTCCTGCAAAATAAAAATATCCGCGTGAAAGCAAAGCCGAATCCACATCAAATAATCGGGCAACTGCCAAAAACCGTGCGTGTCAAGCAGATTAATTTTTTCGACGACGGCGCGGCGAATCATCGCTGACGGGTGGCAAAGACAATTCGTGTTGTAAAAAAAATAATTCAGCCACTCGGCGCGAGTTCGATTCGGTTGCTCAAAAATTTTCCGATAAAAATCTTTTTTATCAGGCTCGTAAAAATTTCCCTGCTCGTCGACAAAATTAACCCACGTAAAACACGCGACGTAATTCGGATTGGCGTCGAGGAAGGCAACCTGCTTTTCCAACTTTTCGGGAAACCACAGGTCGTCGGAGTGGTGAACGGCTAAATATTTTCTCCGCGCAGATTTTACAGCCTCGGCAACCGAAATGACCGGTCCGCGATTTTCTTCGTACAGAAAAGTTTTTATGCGCGGGTCGTCGAAATTTTTTATAATATCGCGGCTGTTATCTTGCGAGCCGTCGTCGACGATTAAAAGTTCAAAGTCCGTGAACGTCTGATTAAGTGCGCTCTCAATCGCCGCCGCCACGTATGCCGCATGATTATAACTCGTCAATATCACACTGACTTTAGGCAATCTCATCACCTTTCTTTTGCCACATGTCGGACAAATTTGCAATGCAAGCCGCCCAACTCAAGCCGACGCCGTAGCCCGCGAGCATGACGCGTTTTAAATTTTCCGCGCCGAAATTTTTTATAACCTGTTCAATCGCGAGCGGCACACTGCCCGAAACTAAATTGCCCGTCTCGGAAATGTCGTTGTGGAAGGGCACATCATTCAAGCCCGCCTTGTCGCGCAAGTAAGTCATCATGAATTTATTTGCCTGGTGGAAAATGCAATAGTCCAAGTCGGTGCGAGTGAGTTCGGCAGCGGTTAAAACCTTTTCGACGAGCGGCGGAACTTCACGCAGCGTAAAATAAGTTATCGCCATACCGTCCATAAAAATTTCGTAGTTGGAACGATAATTTCCGTTATCGTCGGTGGAAAAAATTTCGGGATTATCGCGCGGCATAAATCGACTGCCGCCGACGGGTATAATTAATTTGTCGTAGCGCGAACCGTCCGAGCCGAAGACGAACGCCCGCAAATTTTCTTTGTCGCCGCCCTCAATCCAAGTCGCGGTGGCTCCGTCGCCGAACAGCGGACGCGTCGAAGTGTCTTTAACGTTGATATATTTCGTGTAGACGCTCGACGTGATGAACAAAATTTTTTTAACAAGCCCGGTTTCAATCAAACCTTTGGCGACGGCAAGTCCGTAAATATATCCCGAACAGCCCAGAGAAATATCCATGGTGCCGACAGATTTTTTCAAGCCGAGTCTGTGTTGAAGATGACCCGAAGTGTGCGGACCGAGGTGGTCGGGGTGTTGCGTGCACAGCAAAATAAAATCCGTCTCGTGACGGTCAATGTTGTATTCGGTAAAAAGTTTTTCGGCGGCTTTGAATGCCAAATCGCCTGCCGATTCATCTTTGCCGCAAATATGTCGACACTTCACGCCGATTTTTTTTATAAAGCGCGCGTCGACAATTTCCGAATTATTTTCAATCTGCGCGGGCAAGTAAGTTGAAATCGCCTTTATCGTTGCAAACATTTTTTATCTCCCGAAACTTTTTAAAATCGCACAAATTTTTCTTACGTCGTCTTCCGTCAAATCTCCGTACATGGGCAAGCTCAAAACTTGTTGACCGACGACATTGGCGACGGGAAGATTTGCGGGATTCGACGAACCCAACTGACGATAGCAAGTGTACTCGCTGCAAAGAGGATGAAAATATTTTCGCGTGTAGACGTTGAAATTTTTAAACGCGTCGTGAACAAAATCCCGCGAACGCCCAAAAATTTTTTCGTCAATCCGAATCACGTAATACTGATAATTCAGCTTAACATTGTCCGCGCAGGTCGGCATGAGTTTCAAGCCGTCGACTTCCGCCAATTCCTCGTTATAAATTTTGTGCAGACGCAATCTTTTCTGCCGTTCGCCGTCAACGTAATTCAACATAATTCGCCCGATTGCCGCCCGAACTTCGTCAAGCTTGCCGTTTATGCCGGGCATGACAACTTCTTCCTCGTTCTTGATTCCGAAATTTTTCAGCAGGTCAATCCGATTTTTTAAATGTTCGTTGCCGTGAGTGAGCGCGCCGCCTTCGACCGTGTGATAAAGTTTCGTCGCGTGAAAGCTGAACATGGAAATATCTCCGAAATTTCCGATGCCGCGTCCGTCAATCTCCACGCCGAACGCATGAGCCGCGTCGTAAATCACTCGCAAACCGTAGCAGTCGGCAACCTCCCGAATTGTTTCAACGTCGCAGGGCGTCCCGAAAACATGCACCGCCAAAATTGCAGTCGTGTGCGGCGTTATCATCAATTCGATTTTATCGGCGTCAATGTTCATGGTCTCGGCGTCGACGTCACAAAAAATCGGCGCGATATTATTCCAACTCAAAACATGCGGCGTCGCTGCAAATGTAAAAGGCGTCGTGATAACTTCTCCGCTGAGTCGCAAACTTTGGCACGCAACCATTAAAGCTATCGTCCCGTTGTTGAACAGCGACAAATACGGCACGCCCAAAAAATTTTTCAGTTCGCGCTCAAGCATGGTGTGTTGCGGTCCGTTGTTCGTCAGCCATTTTGAATTCCAAATATCCTGCAATTTTTCCGTGACTTCCTCAATCGTCGGGAAAACCGGACGTGTTACGAAAATTATTTTCTCGAATGGTTCAAGATTTATCATCGGCAGTCTCCTCTTTATTCTTTTTCTTGCGAATTTTTTCGGCAACCTTGGGGTCAATCTTATCAAGATATTCAATCGGGATTGCGCGCGGATTTTTTTTGGTCAGCTCGTAGACTTTCCGATAACTTGCCTCGGCTTTATCCTTTTGCCCGCTCTCGTCGAAAATATCGCCTTGCAATCTGTAAGCTATCGAATTTTTTTCGTCGACGGTCAAAGCGCGGTCAATGTCCTCCAACGCAAGTTCCAATTCGCCGCGCATGTGTCGAACGTCCGCACGATTTAAAAAATTATACAAATTCTTCGGGTCTTTATCAACAGCCGCGTCCGCGTCAATCAACGCACCGTCATAATCGCCGCAAATCGCTTTAGCTCGTCCGCGAATCCCCAAACATTCCGCAACGTCATCTTGATTCTTTGCTTGAAGGGCGCGTTCAATTTCTTTAAGCGCAAGTTCGCCCTGCCCGTGGTCGTTGTAAATGTCGGCGTTGACTCGGAGTTTCGTGGCGGCCCCGGCTTTGGCGGAGTCGGCTTCCGATTTTATTTTAGCCCAAAATTTTTCTCGCGCCTCGTCAGCCTCAAGAATCCTCTGCCGCGTCCTTGGTGATTCGTATTTGTAAGCAAGCTCGACCAAAGTTTGAACTTTGTCGCCGAGATTGTACATGCTCGACAGCTCGCGCAATTCACGATAAGCAAAATCATCGTTTAGAAAAATTGTCTGATTGCCCTCGCGCCGAAAATTCCAACCGTCAATCGAATCGTAATCGTGGAAAGCCTTCGACAAGCCGCCCGCAAAATAATATGCATTGACAGCCGCGGAAGTCGGATTATCGCCTATGTTCATCGAATAAAAAATTTCGCGCCCGTCAATCAAAACTTTATAAGCTCGGTCAACTTTTCTAACGATTACATGCCCGCCGCCGTAGTTGGTCATAAACTCCGCCATTTTAGCCTCGCGCTTATCGGTGTCGGGGTGGTCGCTGAAAGTTTCGTCGCTGGACTTGTCATGCGCGTCGAACTCCAAAAAATTTTGAGTCTCGTATCGAACGTAATAGCCAAGGCGATTCATGGCAGCCGCACCGCCGCCGGGATTAAAGCCCGCGCTCGTCATGAGATAAAAGCCGCCCTCGTCCGCCTCGTATTCGACAGGAACGTTGATATTTTTTGCAATGGAATAATCGACCATCGCGGAAAATTTGCTCCAATCGATATTCGAGCCGTTGTCGACGTTCATGCCGATCATCATCGCGCCGAGTTGTTGCGCGACGGCTTGCGCGTAACTTTTTGCGGAATGTTGTTCAAGCCCGTGAGTCATCTCGTGAGCAAGGACGGCGGCAATTTGATTTTCGTCGCCGTTTAAATTTCTGACAAGCCCGCGATTTATGCTGATATAATTCATCGGGTAGCAGGCGGCGTTAAATTTTTCGTCGTCGTTGACGTGCCACACGAACGGCAGAGAATTTACTTTAAGTTCATATTGTCCGGCGTTGACGAGCCGAGTCATAATCGAATCGACAAGTTCGACGTCGCGTTTATTTTTGTCGACGCCGTTTTTTTCCATGTCCTGCTTGCGAACAGCCATTTGAGCATTGGCATCGTTGCCGAGCGCGAGCATTTGAACCAGCGTAGACCTGTACGCCGCCAAAACTCCCAGAGCCTCCGCCGCGATTGCCCAACCGTCCGCCGCAAAAGTTTTCGCCGGATTTAAAATCGTTGCAGCCGTCACCAGAATTGCGATTAAAAATTTTTTCATATCAATCACCGTGTAAATTATACTATAAACGGGCATAAAAAATCTTCCCGCCGTAAAATTTTCCTTTGGAAGATTTTTTCGCGCTTGTGAAAATGCCGTTTGTTTTGTATAATTCAAGCGGGGTGATTTTATGGAACTCGCAACAATTTTTCTGATATGGGTGGCAGTCGTGATTGTCGACAACTTGACCAAACGCAAAAGAAGACGGCTCCCGCCGCCGAGTGATTCGCCCGATTTTGATATACCGACGATTCCGGGCGACCCGAATTTCCCCGGCGAAGAAGTTCCCATTTTTATTGAAAGTCCTCGGCAAGCGGAAGTTCGTCAAAAAGATTTTTCTCCGCCGCCAAAAAAAATTTCCGTGCAAAATGTTCGTGAGGTTGAGGAAACTAAAACACTCGACCTGAACTTAACGCCGTCAAATGTCATGAGTGCTTTTGTCATGAGCGAAATTTTAGACAAACCAAAGGCTTTGCGAAGAAGACGTTTCTAAAAAATTCGACCGCTTGCAATGCGTTGTAAAGCGGTCTTTTTTGTGCTATAGTACAGCGAGTTTATCGGGAGGTGAAATTTTTTTGTGGCGATTTTGAAACTGAAACCTGCTTGCAAGGATTATCTGTGGGGCGGGCGACGACTCGTTGAAGAATTCGGCATTGAGAGCGATAAAAAAATTTTGGCGGAAGCGTGGATGTTGTCTTGTCACCCCGACGGCGCCTCGACACTTGAGAACGGCGAATCTCTTACCGATTACATTAAACGTCACGGCTCGGAAATTTTGGGCGCGAATTGTAAAAACTTTAGTGACTTCCCGCTTTTGATAAAATTCATCGACGCCATGGAAAATCTTTCCGTGCAAGTGCACCCGCCCGACGATTACGCCTTAACTCACGAAAAACAACTCGGCAAAAATGAAATGTGGTATATACTCGACGCCGAAGAAAATTCTCTGCTGTATTGCGGCTTTAAGAAAAAAATTTCTCGCGAAGAATTCATTGCCCGCATAAAAAATAATTCGCTCGTCGAAGTCCTCAACGCCATACCTGCGCGGCGCGGCGATGTGATTTTTATTCCGGCGGGAACGATTCACGCGGTCGGCAAGGGAGTTTTGCTCGCCGAAATTCAACAAAATTCAAATGTCAGCTACAGAATTTTTGATTACGGCAGAGGTCGTCCGCTCCAAATCGAAAAAGCCTTGGACGTGACGAATTTAAATCCTTCGACATTGCGCGGCGAAAATTATCCGCACCTTGCCGCCTGCGATTATTTTATCGTCGACAAGCTCAATCTCGACGGAAAAATTTTATCCGAAGTTCAAGGCGTCGTCTACGAGAAAACTTTTTTAAGTGTGTTGATTCTCGGCGGCGAGGGGAAAATTTCTTGCAGCGATGAAGAATTTTTTTATCGTAAGGGCGATTCGTTCTTTTTGACGGCGGGTGCGGGCGATTGGAAAATTTGCGGCTCGTGCGACGCGCTCCTTACAGCAGTGCCGAATCATGAATAAAAATTTTGACGCCTATAAAATCGTCGGCAACCTTGCCAAATTCTATGATTCAATGATGACTAATTCGGGTTTTCTCGGACAATCGGTCTTGAAAATTTTTTGGGGCTTGGACGCGGCGGCTTATCAAAAATTTTTGGCGCAGGCTTTCGCGGGCATTCCCGAAAATTTCAGCGGACGTTTGCTTGAAGTTCCCGTCGGCACCGGAGTTTTATCTTTGCCCGTCTGGCAAAAACTCGATGGCGCGGAAATTTTTTGCGTCGACTATTCGGAAAAAATGTTGGACGCGGCTAAAAAGCGGGCGACTCAAATGAATTTGTGCGGCGTGAAATTTCTTCAAGGCGACGTGGCAAATCTTCCGTTCGCCGATAATTTTTTTGATTGCGTGTTATCGATTAACGGTTTCCACGTCTTTTCTGACAAAGAGGCGGCGTGGAAGGAGACTTACCGAGTTTTGAGGAGCGGCGGAATTTTTTGCGGTTGCATGTACGTCAAAGGCGAGAATCGGCGGACGGATACTTTTGTTGAAAAATTTTGCGAGCCTCAAGGATTTTTTTCTCCGCCGTATGAAACGTTTCAAACTTTGAAAAAAAATTTGGGCAATCGATATTCCCGCGCAGATGTCACGCACGTTGAATCTTTTGCGGGTTTCGTCTGCACAAAATAGAAAGGCGACCATGAAAAAATTTTACAGCTTAATCGGCTTGATTCGCGACATAATCATCAACAGAAAACTTTTGTGGCAAATGACCAAGCGCGACTTTCGTCAACGTTATCTGGGTTCGTATCTCGGAATTCTCTGGGCATTTATCCAACCGTCCATCACGGTTTTAATTTTTTGGTTCGTCTTCCAAGTCGGTTTTAAGTCAATGCCCATGAATAATTTCCCGTTTATCCTGTGGTTGGTTTGCGGAATGTTCCCGTGGTTTTTTTTGAGCGAGAGCATTTTGAGCGCGACCAATTCTGTTATCGAAAGTTCGTTCCTGGTCAAGAAAATTGTCTTCCGCGTGGAACTGTTGCCGATTGTAAAAATTATTTCGGCGTTGGTTGTGCATTTATTTTTCGTCGGAGTATTGTTCGCAATGTTCGCGATTTACGGCTATCCGCCCGCGATTTACAATCTGCAAATAATTTATTACTTCTTCGCGATGATTTGTCTTGTATTGGGCTTGAGTTGGCTGACGAGTGCGCTGACGGTTTTCATGCGCGATGTCGGGCAGCTGGTCGGAATGCTTTTGCAATTCGGTTTTTGGGGCACGCCGATTTTCTGGAATATAAAAATGATTCCCGAACAGCTGCAATTTCTTTTAAAGCTGAATCCGGCTTATTACGTCGTTGAAGGTTATCGGCAGAGCTTTATTTATCACGAATGGTTTTGGGAGCATTTATATTTGACGGCGTATTATTGGATTGTAACGGCGGCGGTTATGCTTATCGGCGCATGGTGTTTTAAGAGGTTGCGTCCGCACTTCGCTGACGTGCTGTAAAATTCCCTCTTCAATCAAGAGTGGACTCGCAGAACCGTTTTGCTTTGATTCAGTTAATCAAATTTTCTTTGTATTTATAAACATACTTTCTTTGCTTGCTTGAATGTACAATGTAAGTGCAACAGATAGAAAAACTCATAGTTTCCTGCTAAGATGTTTATAACTCATACAAGAAA
>JAFSOQ010000016.1 GCA_017446845.1 Selenomonadaceae bacterium
CCTTTCTGTTATGCTAAGATGTTTGTAACTCATTGTCTCTCCTGCTTTCTTTTTTGAGTTATAAACATTGTAGCAGGAAACTATGAGTTTTTCTATCTGTTGCACTTACATTGTACATTCAAGTACCCAAAGAAAAAGTAGTTCATAAACGTAAAAATCAATTTTAAACTCAATCGAAGTAACACGGTTCTGCGAGTCCACACTTCTCAAGAGGGGACGCCTTAACGAATAAAGCCCGCGCCGTCAAGACGCAGGCTTGAAATTTCTAAGTGGCAGGGGTAGCTGGACTCGAACCAACGCATGCCAGATTCAGAGTCTGGTGCCTTACCAACTTGGCGATACCCCTTCGGTAAACCGTTGTCATTTATACCACACGGCGTTTGCTTTGTCAATCAAATTATTTCTTGTCTTTTTTATCTTTCTTATCTTTTTTGTCTTTCTTGTCTTTTTTATCCTTCTTGTCCTTCTTATCTTTCTTGTTGGATTTTTTGTCCTTGCTGTTGTCTTTGAAACTTGCTACGCTGCCGCGGTAAACGTCGACGAAAGTTTTATCCAGGCTCGCGCTTATGAGCTGAATACCTATGCAACGACCTTCGGGCGTGCGGAAGTAAGTATAAATATACTGCTTATCGGCGACGAATTCGCCTTCGACCTCGCCGGTTTCCGGATCGATTACGTTAATTTTATCGGCGGTGATTGCGGAGACGCCCTTGTTATTTTTTGTAATGTTCACAAGTCGCGCGTCGGCAAAACCGTTATTTTCTTTGAGACCCGACAAGTAATCGCCGATAGCCGCTATCGTTCCCTTGTTAAAATCGGGAACTTGGTTTGTTTCAAAGGCGTTGACTTGAATAATGTAGCCGTATTGAATGTCGAAACCCTCGTTGGCAAAAACGAGCATCTCGCCGCGTTTTTCAGGCTCTTGCCAAGGATTTTGGACGACCGCTATCGGTTTCATCGGGCAAGTGATTGTGAATTTAAAATCCTCGCTCGTGTAAACATAAGGTTCGTCATTCTGCTCGACTTCTTCCGCAGGAGCTTCCTCGGCGAACGCCACCGCCGTCAAAACCATCATCAACAACGCCGTCAAGAAAAATACTTTACGCAAACCGATTCACCTCTATCTGAGTGTTTTCGGTTGCATTTTAACTTATCTGAAAAAAATATGCAAGGTTTTGAAGGCGTTCAGATAAATTTTATCAAAGCTTAACGATTGCGCGAGTTTTCAAGAGCATCGTACATTGAATCGGAAAAAGTTTTGTTGCCGGATTCTTCTTGAGCTTTTTTTTCGGCGGCGCGTTTTTTTGAGTCCATGGCTGCGGCAAATTTTTGGGCATTTTGTTTAAGCTTTGCCATACATTCGCTGCAATAAGTTCCGCGCGTGATAATCTTGCCGCAATTCCCGCAAGGATATTTGGCGTCCTTCAAGCCCGAATTTTCAAATTGTCCCTGTTGAATCATGCGCCAGACC
Organism: Selenomonadaceae bacterium; assembly: GCA_017446845.1. GTDB lineage: Bacteria > Bacillota > Negativicutes > Selenomonadales > Selenomonadaceae > Quinella. The sequence continues at coordinate 1,472 of JAFSOQ010000016.1, forward strand.
AAATTGCGCGGTGCTCCCGAACCTTCAATCAGCTGATTTACTGTAATACCCGGATGGTCGCGGACGTAATTTTTAACGCGCTCTTCAAGCTCAAGGTCTTCGGCGCGGCAGTCGGGGCAAATTTTTTCACCGCTTACCGGTATGAAAATCCTATTGCAACGTGCACAATTCCTTATATTAAGCTTTGTCACGATAATCACCTCCGCGAGTTTTTATCATACTTTCTTTTGCTACGCCCAAAAGAAAGTATGCAAAGAAAAGGGCGTTCGACCGGCAAAGAAACATCCCTGTTTCTGTTGCGGGCGGCCGTCGTCCGTGACGGCCGGGTTGTCACTTCCCGCGATATTTATATTCGTTGTTAATTTTTTTCAACATGTGCAGCGAAAATTCCTGCTTAAATTACGTTTCAAATAAATCGACTTTCTTTTGAGCCGCTCGCGTTATGTCGAACATTTTAATCAATTCGGCAACCGCTTGCGTCGGTGAGATTATTCCGCTCAATACCGCCTCTTTTATTTCCGGCATTCGTCCCGTTATCACCGTGTCGCCGAAAAATAAATTGTGTAAGTGTTCGTCAATCATTGCGTGCATCCAGTCGAGCAGTTGAGAATCCCGCCGCCTTTGGAAGACGCCGCTTTTGGTCGTCATTTCCTTGAACAGCTGAATCACTTCCCAAAGTTCGGGCAAGCCCATTTTCGTGACCGCACTGGCAAGGTAAGCGTGAGTCGGCCAACCTTCCGTCGCGGGGCGGATAAATTCCGTCATGCGTTCATATTCGCCGCGAGTGACTTTGGCACGAACGAGATTATCTCCGTCCGCCTTGTTGACAACAATCGCGTCGGCAAGTTCCATGATTCCTTTTTTAATTCCCTGCAAATCGTCGCCCGCGCCCGTCAGCACCACCAGCATAAAAAAATCTACCATTGAACGAACCGTAGTTTCCGATTGCCCGACACCGACAGTTTCAATCAAAATCACGTCGTAACCGGCTGCCTCGCACATCAACATTGTTTCACGACTTTTGCGAGCAACACCGCCCAAAGTTCCGCCCGCAGGACTGGGACGGATAAAAGCTTCGGGGCGACGGCTTAAAGTTCCCATGCGCGTTTTGTCACCGAGGATTGAACCTTTGGTTATGGAACTCGTCGGATCGATTGAAAGGACTGCCACTCTGTGTCCTTTATCGCAGAGCATATTTCCGAATGATTCAATGATTGTGGACTTGCCCGCGCCCGGCACGCCCGTTATTCCGATTCTTAAAGCGTTACCCGTTCGCGGCAGAAGTCTTTGCAAAACTCGTTGAGCCTTCGCGAAATGTTTCGGGCTGTTACTTTCAATCAGGGTTATTGCTCGTGATAAAATCATTCTGTCGCCGCGCGTCACGCCGTCGACGAGTTCATCTTCCGTCAAAGTCATGCGGTGTTTAGGTTTAAAAGCTCCCGACGCGAATGCAGGATTGATGTTCCCGACCGTCGTATCTTTTATGCCTTCAATGCCGCTCATCACCGCCGATTGATTCGAGACCGCCCAATCGGGAGTCGTCGTCGTATAATTCGCCATTCAATCAACTCCATTCCCCATTATCTTTATCGAATTATAAATGACGTTGATTAGAAAAGCAATGTGGAATAAACATGGAAAAAATTTTTCTTGAAAAAATTTTTTGACTGTGCTATAGTTTTCGCGGCTTGAGGAATCAGGCGGAAAAGTCGGAAGACTTGAGGAAACACGGCCACTCAATTTTGAAAGCTTTTCCAAATGAAACCGACAGCCGAAACAGCAATTTTAAAGGTTTTAAATTATTGGAGGCTTTTAAAATGAAAAAGACAGTAGCAGCAGCATTGACGGCAGCATTTGTTATCGGCACGGCATCAACCACATTCGCAGCAGCAAATCCCTTCAGCGATGTTCCTGCAGGTCACTGGGCTTATAACTCGGTTGCAAAACTTGCGGCGGAAGGCGTTATCGAAGGTTACGGCGACGGCACCTATCGCGGCGACCGCAACATCACCCGTTACGAAATGGCGCAGATGATTGCAAAAGCTATGGCGAAAAATCCTTCAGGCGCGACCAAAGCCGACCTCGACAGACTTGCCGCCGAATTCCGCGATGAACTCGATGCTCTCGGCGTTCGTGTTGCCGAACTCGAAAAATACGCCGATAAAGTCGTTTGGACGGGCGAACTTCGTTATCGCTACTACAACGACCGCGAAAAGCTCCCTTACTCCAGCGGCAAAATCAAACGCACCAATAACCAACTTCAACTCCGTCTCTTCCCGACGGCAACCGTCAACGACCACTGGAAGGTTAAAGCTCGTATGACGGCAACTTCAAACATGAGCGAAGACACAACGGGCAATTTCAAACTGACCTACGCGTTTGCCGAAGGTAAATATTTCGACGACAAGTTGACGCTCAATGTAGGTAGAATGCCCCTCTACACCAACGTTGATGATGGTCTTGTAATGGATGACTTCTTCAGCGGTTTCCAAGCTATCTACGGCGACAAATTCAAAGTTGCTCTTATGGCAGGTCGTTGGAATCTCGAAAATGCTAACTTAAATGCCGATATAACTTTGGCTGACAAAACGGCCAGCTATCAGGGTGCGGAAATTTCCTACGACAACGATAAACTTTACGTCGGCGCAGGTTATCATCATTTCCGCAGCGACGACTTTGAATATCTGCCCGGTTACAAGAAGAACAATAAGAAAGCAAAGAATGCAAACGTTTGGACGGTCGGCGCACGCTACAACTTTGATAACGGTATTCACATTGGCGGCGCGTATGCAAGCAACACCAAAGCTGACGAGTACAAGAGAGCTTGGTGGGCAGGTCTCGGCTACAAAGGCGCAAATCGTAAAGAGGCAGGCACTTGGGGCATCAATGTCGCTTATCGTTATGTCGGACAAAACGTAAGCTTGGCTCCCACGTATGATACCTTCGCGCTGAGAACAAACAAGAAAGGCGTCGAATTCATGGTTGATTGGGCACCGCTTCAAAACACTTACGTACAACTCGCTTACTTCACCGGCAAAACGCTCGATACCAAGAAAAACGACAAAACCTTCTTCGGTCGTGCAAGCTGGTTCTTCTAAGAAATTTTTCGCCGAACTGTCGGCAAGCGATAAAAAAGCTCCTCTGCAAGTCGCAGGGGAGTTTTTTGAATTAGGAAGTAGAAAGTAGAAAGTAGAAAGTAGGAATGAGGAATGAAAAAATTTTTGCTGATGATTTTGTCGACGTGTTTACTTTTCGGCGGAGGCGTTGAGGCTAAAAAATTATCGCCGCCCGTTTTGACTGCCGAATTTGAGCAAATGGATTTCATGCAACTTTATCCGACTTATTCTTGGTTGCCGTTGCCGAACACGGAATTTTATCAGGTGCAAGTCGTAAAAGTTTCTACAAACACAATCGTCCGCGAACTTTTCAACGACGAGGCTTTTGACCGTACGACGGATTGGACGCCCTTCACGGAGTCCGGAGAATATTATTGGCAAGTGCGCGTTGTCAACAAGAGTCACAAACCTTTAAGCGATTGGTCGGAGAAAAAATTTTTCACGGTCACTGCGCCCGTCAAGTTTGCAGTTTTGGGCGACAGCATTTCTCACGGCGGCGCAAATTATATTCCCGCAGGTCAACTTTCTTGCCAATGGGAAACTTATTCCGATGTCCCGATAAAAAATTTGGCTCGCAGCGGCGACACCACTCAACAAATGCTCGACCGTTTCGACAACGACGTTTTGCCTTTCAAGCCGCAAATTTTAATTATTATGGCGGGCGTAAATGATATTCGCACGGGCGCGACTGCCGAAGCCGTAATTAAAAATCTTGAGGCGATTCGCGATAAATGTTTGGCAAATAATATGACGCCCGTTTTCTGCACGATAACTTCAATGAATCCCGAAATAATTCATCGGCGCGGAATTAATTTGACTGACGGCGATTGGCGGCAGGAACGCGAGCGAGTTAATTTTTGGATAAAGACGACGCCTTATTTTATCGACGTGACAGAAAAATTAACTGACGAATTCGGTTATCTTCGCGCCGAGTTTACGCCCGACGGATTGCATCCTGCACTGCGCGGCAAAAAAATTATCGGCGAGATCATTGCCGATTATCTCAAAAAGAATTTTCAATGACTGCCAAAAATTTTTACGCTCTTGCGCGTCGAAGGGCGATTTTTTTTTTTTACTGTGATATAATTTGCCGCGTTCAAAAATTTTTTAAGAAGGTGTTGCGTTGGATAACAACGAGCAGAAAAAATCTAAACGAAGTTATTTGCCGATAATCTTCCTCGTCTTGTGCTTTACGGCGTCGGCATTGGCGGGCGCGCTTTTAGCCTCGTCAAGTCTTTTTGACGATGATAACCCCGTCAGACGAATCGTCAACAACAACGAGGAAGAACTCATAAAAGCCAAAGACAAATCGATTGTTTTGATTATGGGCGTCGATAAACGCGAAGATGATGTCGGGCGTTCCGATACGCTCATGATTGCGACGATTGACCCGCGACTTGACCAGGCAACTTTACTTTCCATTCCGCGTGATACTCGCGTCAAAATTCGCGGACTCGGCTACGACAAAATCAATGCGGCTTATTCTTATGGCGGCGTCGACCTGACCGAATCGACCGTTGAAAATTTTCTCGGCATTGACATCGACCACTACGTCCAAATTGACACGAACAGTTTTGTAAAAATTATCGACGCGATTGGCGGCGTGGACATCGACGTTGAAAAGCGCATGTTTTACGAAGACCCGTGGGATGATAACGGCGGACTTGTAATTGATCTTTATCCCGGTCAACAGCACATGGACGGCAAAACCGCCGTGACTTACGTGCGCTATCGTGATTCGGAAGGCGACATCGGGCGCGTTAAACGTCAGCAGGCTTTCATGCAAGCTTGCATGGATAAAGTTACTTCTCCCGAAATTATTCCGCGCATTCCGAAAATCGCTCGCGAAATTATCGACGCCGTTGAAACCGATATGTCATTGCGTCAACTTTTGGAATTGGCAGGCTCCCTCAAAGCCGCTCAACAAAACGGACTTGAAACCGACATGGTGCCCGGCTATCCGCTTTACATTGACGACATAAGCTATTGGATTCCCGACGTCGAACTTTTGAGAATTTCTGTTGCCGATGCTTTGGGAATCAGCGTCGACCCGTATTTGAGAGAACGCTTTGAACGCGACGCCCGCGAATACAGAAATTCAATTCCCTCCGACGCAAAGGACGTGCCCGACGACGACGACAGCATTGGCAAACCCGTCCGCAGAAGCAACCGCAACAGTTTGGAGGAGCGGACAACCCGTCGCACTCATGACAATCGCACAAGCTCAACCGAGCGTCGCACTTTGGAAGAACGTTCGAGTTCAGAGAGTCGAACTTATGACGATCGTCCAAGCTCAACCGAAAGTCGCCCTTATGATAATGACCGCACGACTTCAACCGAGCGTCGAACTTATGACGACGACCGAACAAGTTCAACGGAGCGTCGAACTTATGATGACGACCGAACAAGTTCAACGGAGCGTCGAACTTATGATGACGACCGAACAAGTTCAACGGAGCGTCGAACCTATGATGACGACCGCACGACTTCAACCGAGCGTCGAACCTACGATGACGACCGAACCAATCCGCTTGACCGACGTACTTCGGAAGAATCGACAATCGAGCGGCGAACAGTTCCCGAAGTCCGAGAAACTTTACCCGAACCGACACTCGACGAAGCACCAAAGACGAGGTATTGAAGGTGATAGGTGATAGAAAATCCTATAACCCATAACCTATAACCTAAAAAAGCTAGGAATGATAAAACTATGAGCGAAAAAATTATTTTGACTGATGATTTGTTTTTGGGCGACGGCAATCACAAAATTGTTTATGCGCACCCGACCGATTTGAAACTTTGCATAAAAATTTTGCGAACTCCCGACGACCCCGACTTTGCCAAAGAGTCACGCTATCGCAAAGCTTTGGGAAGCCGCGCAGATAAAATGACGCTCCTCACGAAATATTTCGGCGAAGTCGAAACTTCAAAGGGCAAAGGTTATCTCTTTGAACGTGTCCTCGATTACGACGGAAAAATTTCTCAAACGATGCTCAACGTCCTTGACGATACCATTGCCGATAAAAAACTTTTGCCTGCGACCGAAAAACTTTTGCTGGACTTCAAGCAAACTTACTTCGACGAGAAATTTTTATTGGCGGGCGTCGACCCCGATAATTATTTGGTGCAAAGAATTTCTCCGACTGAACGCCGCGTCCGAATCATTGACAACATCGGCATTGCAAGTTTTATTCCTCTGCCGTATTACTTCGACTACTTTACTCTCAAGCGTGCCAAAAAATATTGGTTGCGATTTGTAGATTTAATGCGTTCCGATTACGGGAAGATTTTTTCCGAAGATTTTCTAAGAAAGTTGGCTGATATATGAATCGAACGACGCGGACGATTATAAAAATATTTTTAATCGCGGCGGTAACTGTCGGTTGCGTTGCGCTGGCGTATTATCTCGGCTCGAACATAGCGGGACATAAACTGGCGACGGCGTCCGACAACATGAACTATTCGCGCTGGCTGGAAAAATATTTTGCTTTGACACGAGCGGCAGGCTTGCTCAACGGATTATGCGCATTGGGCTGGTTTTTGTCGGCGAGATTTTTATTTGAAGTCGACGAGGCAGCAGGCGCAGGCAAAAGAATTTTCTGGGCGGCATTGATGATGGCGTCGCTGGCAATCAGTTTGGGCGTCGCGCACTTCTACGCGCCGATTTTGGGCATAAAACTCAACGGAATAATTTTCGGGCTGTTCGCGATAATTTTCACGGGCTTAGGCTATTGGCTGCTGACAATTTTCACGACGCCGCTTGCATTTAAATACACGCCGCTCGGCGCACGACCGATTTTAAAAAGAAATTACAAAGCCGATTAGAAATTTTGTGGAGTGATTTTCATGAGGAAAATTTTTTTAGCGATAATCGCGGGAATAATCCTGTCGATAGTATTCACCTGCGCACCGACTGCGGCGAAAAGTTTTACCATTGAACAGGCAGTTCATATCACGGCAATGGAAAAGGGCACGCGCCCCGCTCCGAGCACTTACTTATCCAAAAAATATATCCGCAATCACTTGAAAAAATTTCGTGACGGCGTTTCAATCGTAATGGGTTTGGAAAGTTATAACAAATACGTTGTCCCGTCAAAGACAATCGGGCGGGCGGACGGTTGTTTTGTCATGCCGAAATATATTTGCGACGAGATTGATAAAAAATCAGGCGGCGACATTTCTGTTTACGAAAAATCTTTGAGTTTCACTGAAGGTTATTTTTCTTCTCAAGGCGGCTTGGTCAGGCTCGATATTTTTGAAATATCCGATTTGAATTTGAGAATGCCGAGCGGCAACGAGGAAGGCGCGAATTCTCATTGGTTGCCGGGCGGTTTTACGATGGGAGCAATCCCCGAAGCAATCGTCGACCCGATACCTAAAGAGCGCGCGCATGTAAAATTTTATTGACGTTCAATTTTGGAGGGATTATGAGTTTTTATTTTGTCTCAATCGGCGGCACCGGCGCGAAGGTCATGGAAAGTTTAACGCACCTTTGCATTGCCGGACTTTTGCCCGATAACGAGCGACTTTATATCACGGCGATTGACCCCGACGTCGGCAACGGAAATTTGGAGCGAACCTCGACCGCGCTGAATAATTTTAACGTCTTCCAAAATTTTTCCGTCGGAAATGATACACTGCTTTTCAAGAATAAAATTTCAATCGTGCGCCCGTTCCCGTGGAATCCGACAGGGCACGACAAGACGCTTGACGATTTGATTGAATTTTATCATCACAGCAACACGCCCGTCGGCAAACTCTACGAAGTTCTTTACACAAAAAAAGAGCGCGAGACCACGCTCAACGAGGGCTTTCGCGGACATCCGTCGATTGGTGCGGCTGTCCTTGCCAAAAAATTTGACGACGGAGAAAAATTTTCGACTTTGACCGCGCAGATTGAAAAGACTATCGGCGAGGGCGAATCCGTGAAAATTTTTTTGGCAGGCTCGGTATTCGGCGGAACGGGCGCTGCCGGACTTCCGACCATTGCCCGACTGCTGAAAAATAATCTCGGCGACTACTCGGACAGAATTTCAATCGGCGGCGTTTTGATTCTGCCTTATTTCAGTTTCACTCCGACCGATAAATTTGACGAACTTTTTGCACGCAGTGAAAATTTTTTGCCGAACACCAAGGCGGCGTTGAAATATTATTCGGAAAAAGAAAATCTATTCGACGCGACGTATTTTATCGGCGATTCGGTCATGACGCCCGTCGGAGAATTTTCCGTCGGTTCGGCGAATCAGCGCAACGAAGCTCACATCGTCGAACTTTATGCGGCATTGGCGGCGGCGGATTTTTATGCGCGACCTCTTCACGCGCCGAAAATTTTCAAATACATTTGCCACCACGAGCGCGATAAATTTTCTTGGAGCGATTTCCCTGCGTCCGCCGAACGCTTTGTTCAGTTCGCGAGATTTATTTTTGCCTACGTCCACTTGATTAAGCCTGTGCTCAACGATTTAATTTCGGGCGAGGCAAAAGTTTATAAATATCCTTGGTTCGTGGATTTTTTGGACGGCGTCGACTTGACTGCCCCCGATGTTGTGAATTTTAATTTTTATGCTGAGGCGTTCGCGGCATGGCTCAAGCAGATTGAAACGCTCGACGGGCGAGAAATTTTTTTGATAAATCCCGCAATGTTTGAATCAAATCCGGCGCGGCTCGTCGACAAAAAACTTTTCGCCGCACTCGACGGAAATAAAACCAAGTTGACAATCCACGAAATATTTTATCGCTTGACGGAGCCTTTCAAGTTCGATTCGACTGTCAAAGGTTTCGGAAAATTTTTACGGCGGCTCTACGACACCTGCGCGGACAATTAGCTTGTTTTAAGGGTTAATTTGTTTGAGAAGTTGCTTAAGGAAATGAGGAGGATAAAAATGATTGACGAAACTTTAAAATTGGAAATGGCGACGGAAGTGTTGAAAAAATTTTTGCCCGCCGAAATGATTGACGAGGCTTTGGCGGAAGTAAACAGCGAGCTTAAAAAAAATTCCGCGCCGACAAAAATTTCTGCCGAAGAAAAAATTTCCGCGCCGACAAAAATTTTCAGCGCGAGCGACAGAGCGTCCGTTTTGGTCGAGGCGTTGCCTTATATCCAAGAATTTCACGGCAAGACCATTGTCATAAAATACGGCGGCAATGCCATGGTCAACGACGAACTCAAGGCGAGCGTCATGCAGGACGTGGCGTTGATGAAATTCGTCGGGATTAACGTCGTGATTGTGCACGGCGGCGGTCCCGAAATTACCGACTTCCTCAAAAAGCTCGGCAAGGAAACTTCGTTCGTCAGCGGATTACGCGTCACCGACGAGGAAACTGTCGAAATTGCCGAAATGGTTCTCGACGGCAAAATTAATTCCGAAATCGTCACGCTGCTCAATCGTCGCGGACTTCGGGCGGTCGGTTTGAGCGGCAAGGACGCCGATTTGATTCAAGCCGAAAAAAAATTGGCGACGGTCTACGAGGCGGGCGAGAAAACCAAAGTCGACATCGGCTACGTCGGAAAAGCCAAGCAGGTCAACATTCAAATTGTCAACGATTTAATCGGTCAAGGATATGTTCCGGTTATCGCTCCGATTGGCGTCGGCGAAGACGGCAAAAGTTACAACATCAACGCGGACTACGTTGCGGCGGACATTGCGGGCGCACTCAAGGCTGAAAAACTTTTGCTGCTCACCGATACCGAAGGCGTCTACAAAAATTTTGAAGACAAAACTTCTTTTATCTCGACGCTTAAGGCTGACGACGCACGAAAATTTATCAAGGAAGGCATAATCGGCGGCGGCATGATTCCCAAAGTCGAAGCTTGCTTGCGTGCTCTGGACAGGGGCACGAATAAAGCTTACATTATCGACGGACGGCTCCCGCACTCAATTATTTTGGAGCTGTTCACGAATTCGGGTATCGGCACGGAGGTTGAGTAATTTTTTTGAACGGAGGCAATTGCTTTGATTGTCAAAGATAACGTTCCGATTTCGGGTCTCGTCAAAAGAATTTTCCGCGAAACTTACGGCGTGGAAGACACAGAACTTTACAGAAATGCCGAAGCGAGCGAACGATTTCGCAACGATGTAAAAAAATTGCGTGAATCATATGCCAAACCTTTTTGTGATACAGATTACAATGATTATGAAATTCGTAAAGCATACATGATTGCCTACTATCCTTATTACATTGAGCCTGCCCGCTACGTCGTGGAAAATTTCGTTGTGCCGATGTTTAATGAACCGGAGTTGCATTTTTTTGCGTGCGGTCCCTGTCCCGAACTGTACGGGACGCTGTTAGCTCTGCGCGACAAAAATTTTCGCGGAAAAATATTTGTCAATACTTACGACGTAGAGAGCGAATGGAGTCTGTACTGCACGTACAATTTGTGCGAGGAAATTTTGCCGATTGAGTATTGGTCGTTTCAATTCAATTTTTTTGTCGGTGATTCCTTGTCTTTTGCTGAACGTATTCGCGACTTTGACATCTTATACCCCGACGAAAAAATTTTCTTCTTGCAAAACTATTTAAGCCACATGCCCGACACGCCCCAAGCCGTCGAAAAATTTTTGAGCTGGTTCCGGAAGCTGCTTTCTTTTCCTTCTTATTTATATCATTATGAATATTACTTTGTCTTCATTGACCTCAACTATAATTCCACGGCTACGGTCTTTCGTAGGCTCGTTGACGAAAATTTTTTGCAAGCTAACGAATTGGAAAAAATCGCGGCGCACATCCCCGACGACGGCGAACCCTTGACGATTCGGCACGGCAACACGACTCAAGCTTTGCGCGACAATATTTTCACCGGCGAGGACGGCTTGATTCAAAAAAAGAATACAAATTTTTATTTCGTCGTCCTGAGGAGAAGGTATGACCGAGACTCCTACCGAGAAGACTTTTACCAAGAAGACATCTATGGTAATCTTTTCTGACACATAAAAAATTTCGGAGATGATCAAATGATTATCAGCGCAAGCCGCCGCACGGATATTCCCGCACTTTACGTCGAATGGTTTTTCAATCGCATTAAAGCCGGCTTTGTCGACGTGGTTAATCCGTTCAACCTCAAGCAGGTCAGCCGAATTTCGCTTAATCCAAAAGTTGTCGATTGTATTGTTTTCTGGACAAAGAATGCCGCGCCGATTATTGACCGACTTGACGAACTCAAAGACTACAAATTTTATTTTCAATTTACGATAACGCCCTACGATGAAGACGTCGAGCCGAGACTTTTGCGCAATCAAAATAAGGATGACATCATCCGAACGTTTCAACGTCTGTCAAAAAAAATCGGGCGCGACAAAGTTGTTTGGCGATACGACCCGATTCTTTTGAGCCGAACGCATTCGATTGATTGGCACTTCGACCGATTCGCTTACTTCGTCGATAAGCTCGCGCCGTTTACAAATCGTTGCGTCATAAGTTTTCTTGACCTCTACACCAAAACTAAACACAACACGCAGCCGCTGGGCATTCGAGATATTTCCGTCGACGAGATGAAAGAATTGGCTTTGGGTATTTCGCAAATCGCGGAAGGGAAAATCGAAGTTCAATCCTGTTCGGAAAAAATTGACTTGGAAGAATTCGGCATAAAGCACGGCGCATGCATTGACAAGGAAATTGTCGAACAGGTTATCGGCGCGAAAATTGACGTCGACAAAGATAAAACTCAGCGGCAGGAATGCGGGTGCATGGCGAGCGTCGACATCGGGCAATACGATACCTGTACCCACTTTTGCGCTTATTGCTATGCCAATTTCCGTCCGCAAATCGCCAAAGCAAATTTTGAGCATCACAATCCGAAAGCAACTTCATTGTTCGGCGAGATTCGCCCCGACGCAAAAATTACGGAACGCAAAATGAAACCGCTGAAAATTTTTGTGGAGCAAAGTTTATTTTAAGGAGTTATTCATTTGGTTGACAAAAATTTATTCCTGCACGATTTGGCAGTCGTTGCCATTCTCAAAAATGAATCGCTTTACTTAAAAGAGTGGCTCGATTATCATTTGGCGGCGGGCGTTGACCATTTTTATCTTTACGACAACGAAAGCACCGACAATCAAGCCGAAGTCGTTAAGCCGTACATTTCGGCGGGTCTCGTCGATTATACTTTCGCGCCCGGAAAAACTATGCAGATTGTCGCTTACAACGACGCGCTTAAAAGATTCAAGTTTCAAACTCGATATATGGCGTTCATTGACGGCGACGAATTTATTTTTCCGAAATCTGCGCGGAGTATCGTTGAAGTTGTCGACGAAATTTTATCCGACATTCCGAACGCGGCGAGCTTTGCAATCAACTGGCAATGTTTCGGTTCCAACGAGCAAGACAAGGCGGATTATTCAAAAGGAGTGTTGGAAAGATTTACGCGCCGTGCTCCGAGTGATTGGACGCCCGACGGTTTGGGAAATGCTCACGTCAAAACCGTTGCCAATCCCCGCATGATAAATTATTTTGCCATTCCTCATTGCGCGAATTATTTTATCGACAGACACGCCGTCAACGAAAACGGTAAAATCGTTCCTTCCGCGTTCAATGTTCCCGTAACCGTTGAAAAAATTGTCGTCAATCACTACCATATAAAATCGCGGGAAGAATTCGCCGTAAAAATGAAACGCGGCAGGGCTGATTATAAAATCAATACTTACGACGACGCGGAGTTTAATTCTCACGACCGCAACGAAATTTTTGACGACGGCATTTTAAAATACTTTGAGACTCGAAAAATTTATAAGCCGCCCGATAAATCTAACGTCAACGAAAAATTATTAAATGCGCTGATGAAAAATTTATCGCCCGTCTTTTTGCCGAACACGCCGAAAGAGTTTTACGCGGGCAAGTTGGAAAATTTTTTGACGTGCCGCGCAGTCAGTTCGTATCTCAAAACGAAACTCACGGACGATGCACCGGCAAAATTTTTCGAGGAGGCGTCACTCAAGGCAATTCTCCAAAATCTTTCAAGCCCGTTAAATATCGCGGACACGTTGCTTTTGATTCGAGAGTTGCCTGAAATTTTGAAATTGCCCTATCCCGCCGTAAAAGATTTGCGCGGCGCGATGTTACAAATTATTCTTCTGCTGAAAGATTTTTTCCACGCCAACAACATGTGGAAAGATTTTATCGAACTTGATTACATTCACGATTTATTAAAGGAGTGATTCGTTTGACTGAAGAGAAAATTTTTGAACGCGACGATAAAAATTATTTGCCCGTGTTCAAGCGTTACAAAATTGTTTTGGAACGCGGCGAGGGCGCGTATCTTTACGACATCAACGGCAAAAAATATATCGACTTCCTTGCGGGTATCGCCGTCAACGTTCTCGGTCACAATTATCCGCCGCTCGTCAAAACTATCTCGGAGCAGGCGGCAAAAGTCATTCACGTCAGCAATCTTTACTACACGCAACCGCAAGCCGAAGCCGCCGCAAAACTCGTCAAGCTCAGCGGTTTGGACAGGGCATTTTTTGCGAATTCGGGCGCGGAGGCTAACGAAGGTGCAATCAAAATCGCTCGCAAGTTTGCCAAAAAAATTTCTCCCGACAAAACGCAAATTATCTCGGCATGGAACAGCTTTCACGGTCGGACGCTTGCAACTTTGACTGCGACGGGTCAGCCTCATTATCAAGAAGGACTTGAGCCGTTGCCGCAAGGTTTCGATTACGTTCACTTCAACGACGCCGACGAACTTGCCGAAAAAATTTCCGATAAAACCTGCGCGGTCATGCTTGAGACGATTCAAGGCGAGGGCGGCGTTTATCCTCCGAAAAATGATTATCTCAAAAAAGTTCGCGAGCTTTGCAATAAATATGGTGCGCTGTTGATTTTCGATGAAATTCAATCGGGAATCGGACGCAGCGGAAAATTTTTTGCTTACGAGAAATACGGCGTCAAGCCCGATATTGTTACGCTTGCAAAAGGTTTGGCGGGCGGCGTCCCGATTGGTGCGTTTGTCGTCACGGAAGAAGTTGCGCAAGCTTTTCAACCCGGCGACCACGGCACGACTTTTGGCGGAAATCCTCTTGCCTGCGCGGCGGCTAATGTCGTCCTTGATACCGTCCCCGATGAAAAATTTTTGGCGCACGTCGAGGAAGTCGGAAAATATTTCAAAAACAGATTGATTGACTTGCAAAAAAAATATCCCGAACAAATCAGCGAGATTCGCGGCGAAGGATTAATTTTAGGTGCGCAACTTGATAAGCCGAAAAAATCCGGCGTCGAAATCGTCAACGAGTGCATGAAACGCGGCGCGATTATAAATTGTACGGTCGGCACGGTGCTCAGATTTATTCCGCCGCTGATTATCACCAATGCGCAAGTCGACGAGGTCATTGACATTTTGGATAAAGTCTTGGGAGAATAAAATGATTCGCAAAGATTTATTTCTGCATGATTTGGCGGTCGTTGCCATTCTCAAAGATGAGGGACATTATCTCAAGGAGTGGCTGGACTATCATTTATTGGCGGGCGTCAATCATTTTTATCTTTACGACAACGACTCAACCGACAATCAAGCCGAGGTCGCTGCTCCTTACGTTAAAGCCGGACTCGTCGACTATATTCATTTTCCTGGCAAAGTTATGCAGATGCCCGCTTACAACGACGCCGTAAAAAAATTTAAATTTCATTGCCGCTACATGGCGTTCATTGATTTGGATGAATTTATTTATCCAAAGTCTCTGCGGAGTATCGTTGAAGTTGTCGACGAAATTTTATTGCAAAACCTCAACGCGGCAGGTTTGAAAATTAATTGGCAATGTTTCGGCTCGAACGGTCATGACAAGGCGGATTATTCTCGCGGCGTCTTGGAAAGATTTACGCGTCGCGCTCCGAATGCTTGGTTTTTGGGGACTCTTGAAAGAGTTGAGGAAGGAAACATATTTGTAAAATTTATTGCTAATCCGCGTCGCGTCGATTACATATCAGATCCTCACAGTGCGTCTTATCTTGAAAGTTTTTATGACATAACAGAAAACGGAAAAAAATTTTTGGGCGGGGTAGTTTACCCCGTCAACACGGAAAAAATCGTTGTCAATCATTACTATTTAAAATCGCGCGAAGAATTTATGATAAAAAAAATGCCGCGTGGTTGGCCTTGTTCCGGCAAAGTTCCTTATAATCATGAACAATTCGTATCTTATGACCGCAACGAAGTTTTTGACGACGGCATTTTAAAATATCGTGCTGCTCGCGCCGAAAATTTTTCTCTTGAAAATGACGCCGAGAAATTTAATCGTGTGATTGAAGCTTTGACGGAAACTTTATCGGATTACGCTGCGGGAAAAACGTTTTCATTGGAAACGGCTCTGACTTGCCGAGCGTTGAGCACTTACTTGCGCGAAAAATTTCCGAATGATTCTACACGTTGGAGAGTTTACGAAGAGGCATCACTTGCCGCAATTTTAAAATCTTTGTACGGAATGAATTTTACGGACGCTCGACTTTTGATTCGCGAATTGCCGATTCTTTTGAGTTTGCCTTATTCATGCGTTGAGGAAATTCGACGCGACTCCGTGAAAATTATTTCTTGGATGAAGGACACTTGCCGTTTAAATGACGCGTGGAAAACTTTTTTCGAGTTGGATTATCTGCAAGATATTTTGAAACTTACTTGAGGAGGCTGAAAAATTTTGTTAAAAGGAAAAGATTTGCTTTCGATTCACGATTTGAGCACGGACGAGGTCGCCGAAATTCTCGACTGCGCGGAAAAACTTAAAGTCATGCAAAAGGCGGGCATTGAGCATAAAATTTTGGCGGGCAAAACTCTCGGCATGATTTTTGAAAAATCTTCGACGCGCACGAGAGTTTCATTTGAAGTCGGGATATTTCAACTCGGCGGCACGGGATTATTTTTGTCGAGTAAAGATCTGCAACTCGGTCGCGGCGAACCGATTAAAGATACCGCAAGAGTTTTGGCGCGTTATCTTGACGGAATTATGATTCGCACATTCGAGCAGGAAAAAGTTGAGGAGCTGGCAAAGTTCGCGGATATTCCCGTCATAAACGGTTTGACCGATTTATTGCACCCCTGCCAAGTTTTGACGGACTTGCTGACGATTCGCGAGCACAAAGGCAAAAATTTCCGCGCGCTCAAAATGGCTTACGTCGGCGACGGCAACAACATGACCAATTCTTATCTTTACGGCGCGGCGAAGGTCGGCATGACTTTAACGGTTGCCACGCCCGAAAATTACAAGCCCAATCAAAAAGTTTTCGACAACGCACTTGCCGACGCTGAAGAGACCGGCGCAAAACTTTCTTGGACGGAAAATCCTGTCGAGGCTGTCAAAGACGCCGACATTATTGCCACCGACACTTGGGCGAGCATGGGGCAAGAAGCTGAACACGACGAACGCAAGAAAATTTTCGCGCCCTATCAAGTCAATAAAAATCTTCTGCGCGGCGCGAGCAAAAATGTTATCGTCCTGCACTGTCTGCCCGCCTATCGCGGCGAAGAAATTACCGACGACGTTTTCGAGGACAACGCGCATGTCATCTTCGACGAGGCGGAAAATCGTCTGCACACTCAAAAAGCAATTATGGCTCTGACTATGGGCTAAGCAACCTAAAAAAAATTTATCCCCGTCACGTTGGCGGGGAATTTTTTTATTTACAGCAAGTAGCGCAAATCATTCATGCTCGTTTCACTTTGAAAAGGTTCACGAAAAATATTGTGACGCTCAAATTGTCTGCAGTCGAGCGATAAGAAATACATCTTTGAAAAGTTTTAGTCATTGGACAGAGTAAAAAAACTTTTTTAGCTCCGTAACGTTTGGCATAGGCGAACATTTGATACATATCGCCTGTCGAAGGTTCAAATTTCCATTTTGTATCGAGGATGATTTTTTCGCAGGAGTTTTTATCTTCAAGCAAAATATCGGGCTTGAGTACGAATTCTCTCGACTCGTCGAACAAAAATTTTTCACGCGCTTGAATCTTAACGATAAAACGATTTGAAAAAATTTTACGCACATAATTTGCGACGTAAGCCTCGAATAATTTGTTCATGTCGAAAAGCAAAGCCGTGACGTTCATTTTGCCGACAAAGGACGTAAAACTTTCGCCCGCCAAAAATTTTTTCGTCCACGCCATAACTGCTTTGTACTCGTGATTTTGTCTGTCGATTGTCACTTCCGAAAAATCTTTGCGATAATTAAAAGATTGCTCAACCGAATCAAAATCGGTAAGCAGACGATTTGCCAGCCGAAAATTTTTTTGGTCGCGCGTCGTGTGCAGAAGTTTTAACAGCGTCGACTTTATCAAGCGATGTTCGGGGCGGTCGATATTGTATTCGTCAAACGCGACGAAAAATTTTTCACGGTGAGCAAAATTTTTTCGGACGTGTCGACCGACGAGCAACTTGCCCTTGAAAAAATTTAAATTCTCCTCGTGCACGATATACGACGACTTCAGTCCGCGCTTGACCAAATCCAAAATCATTTCGAGATAGACGCGGATAAAAATTTCATAGAGCGGCAAGCGTGCCGTGTCCAAGTCGGCATTGAGAAATTTTTTGCCCGAAAAGTTTTTCAGACTGCGCAACATTTTCACGACGAGTTCGCGCAGATTTTCTTCGGACGCGTCGAGTTTCGGCAGAATCTCAATTTGAAAACCGCTCGGCAAACAAATTACGCCGACATAATTTTTTGCCTGAACATATGCGCCGCGATTCCTTTGCCAACCCAAAGTCAGATACTCGCTTGCCTCAACGAATTTGCCAAGCTCGTCGAAGTACGGGCAGCCCGATTCAAAAATTCTTTCGTATTCGCGAATGATTAAGAGTTTATCCATAGCTTGTAAGTTTCAACGTCCTTGAGAGCCTCATAATTGATTCGATAAAGAAATTTTTCGTCGCCGATATTTTCGCGCGTAATGAATTTTTCGCCGAGAATATTATAAAGCGATTCGTAGTCGTCGAAAAAATATTCTTGCAGGAGCGGAATAATTTTGTTACGAAAAACTTCGGCAATGTCGGCAAGCGTCTTGCAGTTGATAAAATATGCGTGCCCGATTGTGTGTTCGCGGTCGTAGAGCGTTTCGATTCGCGTGTTGAGTTTTTTCAACAGCTCGCGCAAATCCACACCGTCAATCGTTTCTAAAAGTTCGGGGCGCGGCATCATCTCGACAAAATTAAATCTGCGGCGCAAGGCAGTATCAAGCAAGGCGATTGAACGGTCGGCGGTGTTCATCGTGCCGAGGATATAAACATTTTTCGGGACGGTAAAATTTTCTTGCGAATAGGGCAACGTCGCAAAAATTTCCTCGCGCTTGTCGTCCTCAATCAAAGTTATCAGTTCGCCGAAAATTTTTGAGATATTCCCGCGATTTATCTCGTCGATTATAAAAACAAAATTTTCATTGCGTCCGCGTGCCTCGTCACAAAATTTTTTAAAAATGCCCGCTTTGATTTCGTAGGAAATATTTCCGTTGACGACCGTCGGCTTGATACCCTCAATAAAATCTTCGTAGCCGTAACTTTGATGAAACGTCACGAATTTTATTCTGCCATCGGCGTGAAGTTCGTCATAAACTTCTTTTATATCGGCGTAGAAACTCGAAATAAATTCCATATTGCCATTTTCAAGCTCATTAGCAATGTCTTCGTAATCACAAATTGCAACGGCGTAGGCTGCTGTCAGATAAGTTTTGCCTGTGCCGGGCGGTCCGAAAAGAATTTGATTGCGCGGAAAAATTTTAGACGGCGAATCGTTGTCGAGCGATTTTTCATTAGGCGCAACTTTTTCGTCGAGGTCAATCGGTTCATGGGTCGCCGTGTCAATCTTCATGTTAAAGAACGGGCGCAAGATATAATTTTCAAAATCCTGTTCTTCATCTTGAGGAACTTGCTTAATCGTGCTCAAAAAATTTGGCGTCCATTTTTTTCTATAAGTTTCACGATAAAATTTATCATCGGGAACAGTCAATTTTATAATTTCGTATTTACGTTGCTCCCAACCGTTGTATTGGGTGCGCGTGCAAGGGGCGGCGGCATTGTCAATTATTTTTCCAAGCAACTGAATTCCTTGCCCATTGGTATTTCCATACGTGAGATAAAAATAATCGCCGAAATTCATTGAACGCATATTGCTTACTTGACTTTTCCCGCCGACCACAATTAATTTTTCGTTGAAAAAATAATCGTAATCCGTTTGAGCGAACAACCCCGGACCGTGACTTACTTTCCAAAATGTCATAAGCTCGCCTCCTTAAAGTTCGACGAAATTTTTCAAGACTTGCAAGCCGACATCGCCAGACTTTTCGGGGTGAAATTGCGTGGCGAAAATATTTTCAAACTCAATAGCGGCAGTGACTTCCTCGCCGTAGTTTGTGGTTGCCGCGATTATTTTTTTGTCGTCGGGGTCGGTGTGGTAGCTGTGGACGAAGTAAAAGTAAGGTTCGCCGCTCAAGCCCGCAAAAAGTTTCGAGTCGCCGAATTTTACCGAATTCCAACCCATGTGAGGGATTTTCAAATTGCCCGCCCGAATTTTTCTGACATGCCCGCCGAAAATTTTCAAGCCGTCGACGCAGGGCGATTCTTCACTGCCCGCGAATAAAATTTGCATTCCGACACATATGCCCAAAATTTTTTTCCCGTCGGCAACTTCGCGCTTAATCGTCGGAATCAAGCCGGTTGCCTCAAGATTTTTCATGCAATCGCCGAATGCCCCGACGCCGGGTAAAATAATTTTTTCTGCGCGTTTAAGGTCGTCAACCGAGCCGGAAATTTTCACGTCGCCGCCGACATAAGCCGTCGCCTTCGCCACGCTGTAGAGATTGCCGACGCCGTAATCTACCAATATTATCAATTTTTGTCCCTCCATTTTATTATAAAATTTATAGCTTTGACATTAAATGCGCGCTTTGCCGTAACATGAATTATTTGTTTACAGGCTTCGGCAGTGCAAGCAAAATATCTTTGGTGACTTCGGCGGGGTCAAGATTTATATCGCAGTCGGAAATCGTCACGTCTTCCAAAATTGCGCCGGCTCTTGTCAAAATATCGTTCAAGCTCAAAAAAGTTTCGGCAGTCGTTTGCATCGCCGAATTAATTTTCTTTGTCACGTCGGTCGTGCGCGCGACAATTCTGTTGCCCATGTTCCGCGAGAAGAAATAAAATTTTTTATCGCCGAATTCGTCGGAACTCAGAAAGCCCAAAAACATTTCGCCCGAAGAAATTTCGCCCGGCACGCAAAAAGCAATCTCGTGAGCGTCAACCAAATATTTCCTGTTAATTTCTTCCTGTGTCACGTCGGCAAGAATCAATTTGAACGGCACGCCGATAAAAGGCACACGATTAAAATAATTCAGATTGACCATAAGAAATTCGTCTCTGAGAGATTCGCCGACAAAAAAAGCCTCCGTCGCGCCGCCGTCGTCAATCGGAGCGTCCGTCATGTCGCCCGAAAAAATTATCTTGCGGTTTTTGGTGTTGATAAAATTTTCGTCGTTGAAGTCGTTTTGCCAGCCGATATTAATTTTCTCGGAATTCAAATGCAAATCCAAATCTGTGCGCACTTCTTGATTTTCATGAACGACGTTAAACCAGTGCACGCCGACCACGACAGAATTTTTTTCAAAAGTGTAGGACGAGCCGTAAGGAATATTGCCGACAAATTTTTTCTCGCTGACGGGCACGGCATAGTTAAAGCGTTCGGGAATGTAAATCCTTTTGCCGTCGACGTTCGGTCTGATGTCCTCAACAATCGAATTGATAATCACGTCGAGAATTTTTTGAACGTCGAACTTTAAATTGCCGCGATAATCATCGGCGAAAATTTTTCCGTTGCGAATGTTGTAGATTATGTTTTCGGGCGCGGCATTGCGATAAAGTATTGCATTGGCGAGCGAAACTTTCCTGAAGGTCGTAATTTTGTCGAGTTCACGTTTAAGCTGTTCGAGATTAATTTTTTCGGCGGAAGTCACCTGCTCCAAAAATTTCGGCGTAACGGGCTTGTGATAACGTTCGGCAAGTTTACGCATTTTATTTATCGTGCCGCGCAGATAATCGGAATTCGGCTTGAACGCCAACCAAAGCGGTTTAAATCTGTGGAAAATGCTCGCCAATTTTTTTATGCCGTTTTGTTCGATGTACTGCGCAAAATATTCGTCAAAACTTTTTCCGCAGCTTTTTACGGCGGAAAAGGTTTCTTTACTTTTTATCAGCAAAGTGGAGCCGGTCGCAACGTAAATCATGTAGCGCAGGAATTGTACGGGGTCTTCGGGCAAAATGTTCAGCAACTCGCACAGACGGATTGCAAATTCTTTGTTCGGCACGTCGTCAATTTTAAATTCAATGTCGAGAAACTTCACAACAGCAACGAGGTCATTTACAGTTTCTTCAGCGAGAGCCGCGCCCGATTGAATAAGATTATTCACGCGAATTTTTATTTCGGCGGCGTCGATTGTGTCAATGACGGTAATTTTCACGGGTTTGGCGTCTTCGGGCAATTCCAAAGCGTCGTTGGGAATGTAAACAAGTTCACGCTCGAAAATGCCGAAACTTTCCATGCCGTAAGTTGACATGTAGTGGAGGAGCTTATTGACCAAAATTTTTTGCGGCGTGCTGTTGGCGACCGTCTCAAAAGATTTATAAAAGCCGCGATTCAATTCAAAAATATCGTAGCCGAAATTTTTTTTGATGAATTCGCGAATTTTTTTATCGGCGACGCAGGGACAAACTTTGAAAGCTCTTTCCGTGACGAAAAATCCCCGCGCCAAATTTCGTTCGTTGTCAAGCGTGTACGGCGGAAAATTTTCGTTCGCGAGATTCGGCACGGCTTTAAACAAATTCAAAACCGCTTTGACAAAGTTTAAAATTTTTACGTCAGTTTTCATGCGGGAACCTCCTAAATCAAACAAGGACGGTCGAGACCGCCCCTGTTTTGTCGGCGGGAAGTAAGCACCAACGCCCGAAGGCGGATTTTCATTAAAAACAGGAACTTCCTTTGCCGAAAAGATTTTTATTCCGAAAACAAATTTCTAACTGATGAACACGCTAAAAATAACACAAGCAAAAATTTCTGTCAACGTCAACGACGGCGAGCTTTGTACGGAGTAAGCTCTTCAAGTTTCATGACTTTGGTATTGCCTTTCAAGTCCGCCAAAATAATTTCTTGCACGTTGAATTCAAGCAAAAACTTATGACCGAGTTCGTCGGGCATGTAAGTTCCGTCAATGTCAGCGACAATCGAAATGGCATCGAATTCGCGTTTGCCCTCGGAAATTGCCTTTGCCATTACGACAACTTCGGCAGGCAATTTGTATTCGGGGACAACGCTGTCAATCGCGCAGCCGCTGTAAAGAGTTCCGTCCGCCGCCAAAAGGCACGCGCCCGTTGCAATGGAGCCGTGCTCGACGTAAGCATTGCGCATTGCGTCAATCGCCGTCCGAACAATCGTATCAATAATATCGTAATTCATCTGAAAACCTCCTTTTTATCAGTTAGGAGTTAGGAATTAGGAGTTTTTCCAGTTCCCAGTTCCTTAACTCACGTCGACGCTGATAACGCCGTCAATCCTCTTAACCGCGTCCAAGACAATTACATTTTTCAACGCGCGGTGATTGTAAACTTCCATTTCAATTATCAGCGTATCGTTCGAGTCGTCAGCCTCTTTAACTTTAACGTCGCGAATCTTCAACTGCAAATCGTCAATGCAAGAGCTAATGTTCATGAGTTGCCCCGGTTTATCTTTGGTGTAAATCGTGATGAGTAAATTTTTTTCGTGCATGACCCATTCATCAATACGCGATAAAGTGCCGAGCGTCGCAAAAATTAAAGCCGTGGTGAACAGCGCACCCGAATAATAGCCCGCGCCGACTGCCAAGCCTACGCCCGACACTACCCAAAGACAAGCCGCCGTCGTCAAGCCCGTGACGGTTAAGCCTTCCTTCATGATTGCGCCCGCGCCGAGAAAACCTATGCCGCTGACAACTTGCGCCGCCAAACGTGCGGGGTCGGCATTCGTGCGCCCTTCGACGTTAAAATAAAGTGCCTCACTCAAAACCATAATCAAGCACGAGCCGAGGCAGACGAGAACATTTGTGCGAAGTCCCGCCGATTTTCTGCGACTTTGCCGCTCGTAGCCGATTATGCCGCCCAACACGCAAGATAAAGCTAATCTCAAAAATAATTCCCACTCTGAAACCAAATCTGCACCTTCTGTCAATCAGGAAGTTTTTTTCTTGATTCCCAATTCTTCTCTGTCACTCTTAACGATGTTGGAATTGTAATAGCGCGGGTCGCCGACCCGCTTTGAAAGCGGGGGAACAGCGGTCGCGCCGTGCGTTATAAAAATTTTAACGTAATGACCGCGACGGAACGCAACCATTGCTGGTTTCGTCAATTTTGGTTTAACCTTTTCGCCAAGGATGCTTTGACCAATCGATTTTAACCAAATTGGAATTGTAATAGCGCGAATCGCCGGAAACTTCTCTTGTAACCCAATCGGGCAATTTAATAAATTCCTCAGCCGAATTCAATTCCACTTCCGCCAAAACCAAGCCCGAATGTCTTCCCATAAAAAAATCAATTTCCCAAATGTGTCCGTCGTGTTCAATCGTGCGACGAATTTTTTTCAAGACATTTCGCCCGCAAAGTTTCAAAAGTTCTTCGGCGTCGTCCGTCGGTATTTCGTATTCAAATTCTTTCCGCGTAATTCCCTTCGTCGAAGATTTTATCGTCAAGAAACCGCGATTGCCTTTTATGCGCACGCGAACTGTCGGATTACTTGAAAGATAACCTTGCGCAATCAATTCCTCGGTTAAGAAAGTAAGCTTGTGCATTTCCCGCTTGTCGACCAAAAATTTCCGCTCAATCTCCAAAACCAATTCAAACACCTCAACCACTCTTTTCGATAAGCCGCCGTTTTTCCCTGCCCTTATCAAAATTTTTAATGATATTCAAGAAGGATTCACCAAATCTTTCAAAGTGATTCCAAAAAAGAAATCGTGAGTTATTTGGTTGAATTTTTTCCACATCGGAAGAGTTTTGCAGAAATCTTTTCTTTCACACGGCGCAGCCCCCGCTTGCAAGCAAGAAACAACTGCCGGCGTTCCCTCCGTGACTTCCAAAATTTCTCCGACCGTGTATTCTTCCGGCTTTCGAGTGAGTTTATAGCCGCCGCCTTTGCCGCGCAGACCTTTTAAAAAATTTTGTTGTACCAGCGACTTTAAAATAATCTCCAAATATTTTTTGGAAATGCCCTGACGAGTTGCTATTTCGTCAAGCGGGATAAATTCCTCCGGATTTTGTTCCGCAAGGTCAATCATCACACGCAAAGCATATCTTCCCTTTGTTGAAATCAATTTCGAGACCTCCGTTTCAGTAGACGCCATTATAGCCGTCTGCAGGGCAAAATGTCAATTACCTATTGACAGAATAGGTTTTCGGTTGTATTCTTAGCGTCGATTTGATTTAAGGAGGTTCTTAAATTGAAAAGAATTTATAAAAGCGTTACGGAACTTATCGGAAATACTCCGTTGCTTGACGCGAAAAATTTTTCGACGGCAATCGGATTCAACGGACGTCTTTTGGTCAAGCTGGAATATTTTAATCCCGCCGGCTCCGTCAAAGACAGAATTGCTAAAGCGATGATTGAAAATGCCGAGAAAACCGGCAAACTTAAAGCCGGTTCCGTGATTATCGAGCCGACCAGCGGCAATACCGGAATTGGACTTGCGAGCTTCGCCGCCGACAAAGGTTATCGTGCGATTTTTACAATGCCCGAAACCATGAGCGTTGAGCGTCGTCAACTTCTCCAAGCTTACGGCGCGGAAATTGTCCTGACCGAAGGCGCAAAGGGCATGAAGGGCGCGATTGCAAAAGCTGAGGAACTTGCTAAAGAAATTCCCAACGCCTTTATTCCGTCGCAGTTCACCAATCCCGCAAATCCCGCCGCACATTTTGCAACTACAGGACCCGAAATTTGGAACGACACCGACGGCGCAGTTGAAGTTTTTGTCGCGGGCGTCGGCACAGGCGGAACTTTGTCGGGCGTCGGAAAATTTTTGAAGTCAAAAAATCCCGCCGTTAAAATTATCGCGGTCGAGCCGAAAACTTCTCCGGTTTTATCGGAAGGCAAGTCGGGCGCACATAAAATTCAAGGAATAGGCGCGGGCTTCGTCCCCGATACTTTGGACACGACGATTTATGATGAAGTTGTCCCCGTCGCCAACGAAGACGCTTTTAAATTCGGCAGAGAGTTTGCGCGGGCGGAAGGTGTACTCGTCGGAATTTCTTCGGGCGCGGCTCTCGCGGCGGCTTTTGAACTTTCCAAGCGCGCGGACTTTGCAGGTAAAACTTTTGTCGTACTTTTGCCAGACACAGGCGACCGTTACCTTTCCACTGACCTTTTTAAGTAAAATTTTTGAAGTGAGGTTTTTATAAATGGCTGAGAATCGCAAATATAAATTCGAGACCCTTCAACTGCACGTAGGACAGGAGCAGGCTGACCCCGTAACCGACGCCCGCGCCGTTCCGATTTATCAAACGACTTCTTATGTTTTCCATGACTTTCAGCACGCGTCAGACCGTTTTGCACTCAAGGACGCCGGAAATATTTACGGGCGGTTGACCAATCCGACTCAAGACGTTCTGGAAAAAAGAGTTGCGGCTTTGGAAGGCGGCTCGGCGGCATTGGCTGTGGCGAGCGGCGCGGCTGCCGTCACTTACGTCGTCCAAGCTCTCGCGCAACAAGGTCAACACATCGTAGCCGCTACGACTATTTACGG
Organism: Selenomonadaceae bacterium; assembly: GCA_017446845.1. Taxonomy (GTDB): domain Bacteria; phylum Bacillota; class Negativicutes; order Selenomonadales; family Selenomonadaceae; genus Quinella. The sequence continues at coordinate 27,307 of JAFSOQ010000016.1, forward strand.
CGGCACTTTTAATCTGTTTGAACATACGTTGCCCGCCTTCGGTATCGAGACGACTTTTGTTGACCCGACCAAAGGCGTTGAAGTTTTTGAAGAGGCGGTTAAAGAAAATACGCGCTTGATTTTTATCGAGTCCGTCGGCAATCCGAATGCCACGCTGATTGACATTCAAGCCGTCGCCGACATTGCTCACAAGCACAAAATTCCGCTCGTCATCGATAACACTTTTGCGACGCCTTATCAAATTCGCCCGTTCGAGTACGGCGCGGATATTATAATTCACAGCGCAACAAAATTTCTCGGCGGACACGGCACGACTTTGGCAGGCGTTATCGTCGAGTCCGGAAAATTTGATTGGGAAAAATCCGGCAAGTTCCCGCATCTCGTCGAACCCAATCCCAGCTATCACGGCGTCAGTTTTTATAAGGCACTCGGCGCGGCGGCGTTCGTCACTTATATCCGCGCGATTCTTCTTCGCGATATGGGCGCGGCTATTTCTCCGACAAGTGCATTTTTGATTTTGCAAGGCGTCGAAACTTTATCTTTGCGTGTCGAACGTCACGTTGAGAACGCTTTAAAGGTCGTCGACTACCTGGCGAAAAATCCCAACGTCGACAAAGTAAATCACCCCGCGCTTGAAAATCATCCCGACCACGCGCTTTACAGAAAATATTTTCCGAACGGCGGCATTTCTATTTTCACGTTCGAGATTAAAGGCGGCGCGAAGGCGGCTGAAAAATTTATTGACAACTTAAAAATTTTCTCGTTGCTGGCAAATGTCGCCGACGTTAAATCGCTGGTGATTCACCCCGCGTCTACTACTCATTCGCAAATGACGGAAGAGGAATTGCTCGCTTCGGGAATCACGCCCGCGACGATTCGTCTGTCAATCGGCACCGAACATATCGACGACATTATCGCCGACCTTGAAGAAGGTTTCGCGGCTATCTGAAAAACGGTGACATAAGAGAGCTTAAATAAACTTGTCGAAATAAATCTTTACGCCGGCTTCTCAAGAAATTATCAAAATAAAAAGTAATCGAATTCGTTGTTCGATTACTTTTTTATTACATTACTGAACAATCTTAGGGATTAACATTGGCAAATTATTTTTTCTAAAATTTTTTTGATTAAGTAGCTTCTTGCGCGGTGAGCAGTGCGTCGACTTTTATATCTGTTCGCCTGTTCAAATCAACGAAATCACCTTTGGTAGTTTGAACGATTGGCAGAGCAGTAACTCGCGAATCGTCCAGGTAAACAATTTTTCCGCGTCGTCCGTCGCTTAGCCCGACCCAACTTCCGTTAATCGCCTGCAAAAGTTTTTTCATGAAGACGATACTGAAACGCGTATCAAGCTTGCCGGCAAGAACATCGTTGTACAAAACTTTTATGATGTCGAAGGGCGAATTTCTTTTTGCGTAAGAACGATTGGCAACCATCGCGTCATAAATATCCAAAACCGCGATAATTTTTCCGAAGTCGCTGATTTTGTCTCCTTTAAGCTTTGAAGGATAGCCCGACCCGTCGCAACGTTCGTGGTGGTGCAAAACGCCGAGCAAAACATTTTTCAAACTTTTAAGCGGAGATTCAACAAGCATGGCATATCCGAAGACAACATGCTTTCTGACTTCCGCCAATTCTTCCGCGTCCAGTTTATCAGTTTTATTCAGAATTCCCTTTGAAATTTTCATCTTGCCGATTTCGCTTAAAAGACCGGTCATGACAAGTTCGCCGACCTGCGTCGCTCTGTAGTCTAACCAATGCGCCATAATCCCCGCTAAAATTCCGACGTTTAATGCGTGATGAATTACGTAATCCCCGTCGCGTTTCATATTGTGAATTTGTGTAACGGATTTTGCGCCGTCGTCACACAGCTCGGAAATATTTTCGGCGCGAATAATTTCAACCAGCGAATTTCTGTCCAATTTGCCTGTATTTGCAAAGCCGTAGTAAAGATTTTGTGTGATTGCGAAACATTTTTTATAACAAGCGAGATAATCATTGTCGAGCAAAAATTCTTGACTTGCCACCGTCGGCGCATATTCTTCGGGCGTCACGTCGATATAGACTGAAAAAATATTTTTGCCGCGCAAACTGTCGAGCATTTCCGAAGTAAGCTTGACATTTTCTTTGATAAGCGTTTTGCCGTCGAAATCTTTAACGGCACGACCGACTTTCATGCCCGCGCGCAATTCTGCAACGTCGTAAGACTTAAGCATTAAATCGCCTCCCAATTCCTGTCCAGGGGTTAGGATTCAGGAGTTAGGGTTTTGTCCTCTAATTCCTAATTCCTAACTCCTAATTCCTAATTGCTTTTAAAATTCCTGCGTTGACAATAAATTTCGTTGCGAACCGGCGGCGCGTGTTTTATAATTGCGGCGAGGTGATTCTTTTGGTTAATAAAAAAATTCCGCGCAGTAATGTTTCCGCTTACGTGAAGAAATATATTCAACTTTGTATCGGCGCGGTGATAGCGGCACTCGGTCTTGAATTGTTTTTGATTCCCAACGAGGTAATTGACGGCGGCGTTGTCGGCTTATCGATTATGGCACAATATTTGACGGGATTGCCGCTGGGCGTATTCTTAATCGCGTTCAATATTCCGTTCCTCTGGCTGGCTTACAAACAAATCGGAAAAGATTTTGTCGTCGCGACGATTGTGGCAATTATTTTCCTCAGCATATGGTCTGAAGTCGTCGGGCAATATCCCAAGGTTACGAACGACCCGTTCCTTGCAGCGATTTTCGGCGGAATAATTGACGGTATCGGCGTCGGATTAATCATGCGAGCCGGCGGCTCACTCGACGGCACGGAAATTGTTGCGATTATCGTCGACAAAAAAACTATCTGGTCGGTCGGCGAGGTCGTCATGTTCATAAATCTTTTTATTTTGAGCGGCGCGGGACTTCTTTTCGGTTGGGATAAGGCAATGTATTCGCTCTTCGCTTACTTCGTGATTTCAAAGATGATTGACGTTGTAATTAAAGGTCTCGACGAAATGTATGCGATAATGATTGTCTCGAACATGCCCTACGAACTGACGGACGAGTTAAACGCAAAACTCGGACGCGGCGTGACACTCCTCCACGGCGAAGGCGGCTACACTCGTCAAAGCAAAGAGATTTTATATTGCGTCGTCACTCGCTTGGAGGTCGACAAGCTCAAGCAAATTGTCCTTAACATGGACGAGCACGCTTTTGTTACAATTTATCCTGTCAATGATATTGTCGGCGGACGATTTAAAAAGTCGGGACACTGAAAATGCGTAACGTTGAAGCGCGGCGATAATGTTAAAATTATTTCAACGATGCGGCGCGTCAACTGTATGCAACGTCACGTTGCCGCGGCGATAATGTCAAAATTATTTCAACGCTACGGCGCGTCAACTGGCTGCAACGTCACGTTGCCGATTTAAAAAGTCGGGACACTGAAAATGCGCAACGTTGAAGCGCGGCGATAATGTTAAAATTATTTCAACGATGCGGCGCGTCAACAGGATGCAACGTCACGTTGCCGATTTAAAAATCCGGACACTGATAAATCACTAAATTTTTTCAATCAGCAGGTTAATCAGCGTTGACGCCGAATAAATTTGCGGCAAGGGAGGTGGGCGCAATGCTCTACGCGATGATTGATGTCGGCTCGAATACGATTCGCATGGCTGTTTACGATATTGACGGCGACCGTGTCGAAATGCTCATGAAAAGGAAACACACCGTCGGACTTGCCTCATACGTGCGCGATGGCGTGATGCAGCGGCAGGGCATTGATAAAGTCGTTGAGATTATCGGCGAGTATCGTCACTTCCTTGACGACTTCGGGATAACGCAAGTCACCGCCTTCACGACCGCCGCCCTCCGCAATGCCGTAAACGGTTCGCAAGCCGTCGACGAAATTTCCTTCCGCACGGGAATAAATATTATTTTGATGAGCGGCGACGACGAAGCAACCTACGACTTTATCGGCGCGACGCATGACCTTATCGACGAAAAAGGTTTGCTCATCGATATAGGCGGCGGCTCAACCGAAATCGTCTACTTTAAAGACCGCGAGATAAGAGTTAAAGCCAGTCTGCCAATCGGAAGCTTGAGTTTTCACACGCGCTATACGGGTATCCACATTTTGCCGAGCACGGTTGAAATTGCGGAAATGTACGCCGAGGCAGAGGCGACTGTCAGCGCGGTTAAAGAATTCCAAGCCGTAAGTCACGCGCAAATTTGCGGAATCGGCGGCACCTTCAAAGGCGCGATGGCTCTTTATAATGCAATGTACGGCATGACGCGTCGCAATATGCGCATGGAAGTTCGACGGATTCAAGATATTTTGCACCGCTTCCGCCGCGACCATGAATTGATTGTTCCCGATAAAATTTTGCTTATGAAGACCGTGCCCGAAAGAATGCATACGTTTATGCCCGGACTTATTATCGCAGACGTTTTGGCAAAACGTTTCGGCAGTCTGCATATCATCTACAGCGATTCGGGTGTCCGCGAAGGTTACATTTACGACAAAATTATAGACAAAGAATTTTTTTAATTAGGATTTAGGAGTTAGGATTTAGAGAAAAACCCCTAAATCCCAAATCCTAAATCCTAAAAAGGAGCTGATACGGTGATTTTAATTGACAAGGACACGAAAGTTATTATGCAAGGCATCACGGGCAAGGCGGCGACTTTCCACACCAAACAAATGCTTGCTTACGGCACAAAAATTGTCGGCGGCGTGACACCCGGCAAGGCAGGACAGAACGTCGAAGGCATTCCCGTTTTCAACACAGTCGAGGAGGCAGTTAAAGCTACGGGCGCGACGGCGTCGGTTATCTACGTTCCCGCACCTTTCGCCGCCGATTCGATTCTTGAGGCGGTCGACGCGGGACTTGACTTGGTTGTCTGCATTACCGAGCACATTCCCGTTTTGGATATGGTTAGAGTTCGTCGCTACATGGTCGGCAAAAAAACTCGCCTTATCGGACCGAATTGCCCCGGTGTCATGACGACCGGCGAATCAAAGCTTGGAATTATTCCCGGCAACGTCCAAAAGAAAGGTCATGTCGGTTTAGTTTCGCGTTCGGGAACTTTGACTTACGAGGCGGCTTTCCAACTTATGAACGCGGGAATCGGCATTACGACTTCCGTCGGAATCGGCGGCGACCCCGTCAAAGGCTCGGACTTCATTGACATTCTGAAACTTTTCAAAGAGGACGACGATACCAAAGCGGTTTTGCTTATCGGCGAAATCGGCGGCAATGCCGAGGAAGACGCGGCACGTTGGATAGCCGAGAACATGCCCGAAAAACCCGTGACGGCATTTATCGCGGGCAGGCAAGCTCCTCCCGGTAAACGCATGGGACACGCGGGCGCGATTATCAGCGGCGGCAAAGGTACTGCGGCGGATAAAATTAAAGCTTTGAATGCGGTCGGCATTGAAGTCGCGGACACTGTCGCTCATATCGGCGATACCGTCGTCGATACTTTGAAACGCGCAGGCATTTATGAAATCTGTCATACGTGTTGAGAAAATTTTTTTACAAACAAAAACTCCCGTCAAAATCGACGAGAGTCCTTGCAGAGTTCGCTTCAAAAAATTTGATGCGGGCTTTTTTGTTTGCAGATTCTTAATCACTAATCTCGTGCGGAGTTTTGCTTATAATTTTTCCGTCGCGGTCAAGATAAACAACTTTGGCAATTCTTGCGTTGATAATCATGCGGCGGCAAAGTTTGCAAGGTTCGCCCGAAGCATTGGCATTATCCGCGCAATTCACGCCCGCAATATAAATTGTCGCGCCTTCCATTTTTTCGGGGTCGGCATTGATAATTGCGTTCTGCTCGGCGTGCACAGCAACACACAGCTCGTAACGTTCGCCCTTGGGCACGTGAAGTCTTTCGCGCTCGCAAATGCCGCTGTCAATGCAATTCGTTTCGCCGCGCGGCGCACCGTTGTAGCCGGTGCTGACGATAATTTTATCCTTAACGATAATTGCTCCGTAGCGTCGACGAAGACAAGTTGCGCGTTTGCCGACTTCGCGGGCTATGTTCAAAAAATATTCGTCCCAATCGGGGCGCGTGTTCTGTTGGCTCATAATTTCCTCTCCAAAAATCTTCTTACTAAAATTTCTGCAACAATGGCGTCGACAGGCAACGTGACGGTCGCTTTAAAAGCGCAAGCGTGACGCTTGACCCAGCGGTCGCGCCGTGCGTTGTAAAAATTTTAACTATGTCGCCGCGTTCGTACGCAACGCTGCGCATTGCTAGTTTCGTAATTTTTAGCTTATCACCGAGTTTGTAAAAATCTTCTTACCAAAATTTCTGCGACAATGGCGTCGACAGGTTCCGGCGGCACTTGCATTGAGGTCGGTAAAAATCTCCTCCAACCGCTTGGAGGATTTTTTTTCCAATACTCGCGCCGCGCCTCTTCGGTCGTGTGCTTTTCGTCGACGAGTTGAAATGTTAATCCCGCCGCCGAAACTTTTTTTGCCGCCGCTTTATGCGTGGTGCCGTCGCCCAAAATCACCGATTCGATTTCAAATTCCGTCGACAAATTTTTTATAACGGTGTCGAGTTCCTCTGTCGGGACGACTTGTTGATACTTTATCTCGCCCGAAGAATTTAAAATCGCCACGCCGCATTTGTCGCGTCCGGGGTCTATTCCTATAAACATTAGTTAGGAGTTAGGAGTTAGGAG
>JAFSOQ010000102.1 GCA_017446845.1 Selenomonadaceae bacterium
CATTAAAATTTCTCATATTCACACTTTGCTTAAGCGTTTGTGAACACGCGTTCTGAGAGTCGTAGAATTGCAAAAAAAGTGGGCTGACCGCCCCGTTGCCAACCGGTCTTGCAATCAGTTGCTCTCTTCGACAAATTCGACCGCTAATTTTTTCTTCTTACACAATCTGCTTGACACTGCTAGCAGGGCTCTGCTCGACGCAGGAAACTTTAAAACTCAAGCGCATTATCGAGGAAAAGCCCGACGGTTTTTCTGGAGCGAAATCAGAATGGCTCATCAAAGCATTAATTATCATACGCCACAAGAAGTTCATTTTTTGTCTTTTTTGACCAAACTTATTTTATGGCAAAAATTTGTCTTGGCAGTATGGAGCACCCCTACACACCTTCGCGCCTCGCTTTTGATTATTGCAAAAACAATATTGCTTTGCTATAATGTAAAAAAAATGTTGATGACAATGATTGTTGCCGAGCTCAAAAGTTTAAGGGACTCAAAGAAAATTTCACAAAAGGATTTTGCACACGCTTTGAAAGTGTCACAACACAAACCGTAGCAAGTTGGGAAAGCGGCAGGACAGAGTTCTCAAATGCGGCTTTAAAAGATACAGCCGATTATTTCAATGTGTTGACAGATTATCTGCTCGGATGCGAAACGTCAAATTCTTTGCTTATATCTCATGCGGCAACAGCGTGATTTTCAAAAGGGGGCAATTTTATGCCGGAGCGAAATAAAGGAAAATCTTTATTAAAAATCCCTGCCGATTACACGATAGTTGACGTTGAAACGACGGGCTGCGACCAAAGGTATGATAATATAATCGAAGTCGGTTGTATAAAATATCGCGGCGGTCAAGAGCTATCTCGCTACAATACGCTTATAAAGCCGCCGAAAAATTATAACGGCAATTACGTCGACAGCTATATAGAAAGTCTCACGGGCATAACAAATGAAATGCTAAGCTCCGCGCCGTCTTTTGACGATGTGGCAGAAAATTTATGGAATTTTATCAAGGGTGAGTTGCTCGTCGGGTATAACGTAAATTTTGACGTTAATTTTCTTTACGATATTTTTTCATCGTTCAATGCGGCATTGATTCTGAATAATGATTTTGTTGACACATTGCGAATAGCTCGGCACGTTCTTCCGCAATTAGAACACCATAGCCTTAAAGACTTAAACGATTATTTTGATATTGGGATTGCTCATCATCGCGCTATTTCTGATTGCAAAACAACAAATATCGTCCTCCAAAAGTTAGCGGCGATTATCGCGGAAAAGCAGATTGATTTGTCTGCTCACGGGAAATGGACGAAAGCAGATTTACGTGCTTTAAGTCCTGAAAATGATAACGTCGCTATGGATTCGCCGCTGTATAAAAAGGTATGTGCCTTTACCGGCACACTGGAAAGATATACCCGCGTCGAAGCGGCTCAAGTTGTCGTGAACTTAGGCGGACTTTGTGGAAACAATGTAACCAAGACAACTAACTTTTTGATAGTCGGTGACTTTGATTATTCGAGCGGCATTAAAGGCAGTAAAAGCAATAAGTTAAAACGCGCCGAACAGCTCATCTCTAAAGGCAGTGACTTACAAATTCTTAGCGAACATGTTTTCTATGATATGTTGGCTGATACTGAAAAAATTCTTAGCGGTTGTTAAGATAATAAATTTGACAAAAAGCCCTCCAAAGGCGGAGGGAATTTTTTTAGGCGGTGGTAAAATGGCGCAGGTCAGAATACGCAAGCGCGGAAAGACATGGAGTTATATCTTTGAGGCGGGCAAAATTGACGGCAAGCGTAAGGTTCTTGAGAAAGGCGGCTTTGAAACCAAGGACGCCGCTTACAATGATTTTCTCCACGGCAACTCGGTATAACGAGCGAATCAATTTCGCTGAAAGATTTTTTGATGCAATGGCTAAATGAAGTTGTCATACACAATGTAAAACCAACTTCAATAGAGACATATTTTTCGAATTTCAAGAATCACATAATCTCTCATTTGGGCGAAATGAAAGTACAAGACTTAACTCCTGCTATACTTGATGAATGGTTGAGAAAACTTCTGCAAAAAGTATTAGCGCAAAAAATTTACTTGAAAAATATCCGTTCGGAACGACGTATTATATCCCATTTCTCTTGATTTATCATACGAGTATGCGCCTCAGCGAAGTTTTAGGATTAAGCCGGGCTGATATAGACTTTGCGGCAAAAAGAATAAATCTATGTTGGCAGATGATTTTTTTACTAAGCGAGTTACGGCGTTGGCAAGCTCAGCAAATCGAAAACGAAAAGCAACTTGGTTCCGCTTACGTCTATATTTATCATGGAAAAGGCTGGTATGTTCAGCGGTAACCAAAAACTCTGCCTGCGCCCGACGGCGAAAAAACTTCGTTGGTTTGTATAAACAATAACGGGCTGCTGATTGCTCGTAGCCGTTTCATGGTGTATTGGAGAAAGAGAACCTCAACGCGTATTCCTCAAAAACCAATATCACGCAGGATTTATATATTCATAATAATACCAAATTACAAGAAAACCAGTCGCGATTTTCGCTGAAAATCTGCAGACAAAATAACTTTGCAGACGATATGCAGACAATTAGCATTAAGATATTGTATTAATCGTAAAAATTACACGGGAGGGATTGAATTTGGCATTTTATTACTCGGAACCATCACACACATTTGGGGAGTATCTGCTCGTGCCGGGCTACTCGTCAAAAGATTGCATCCCCGCGAACGTCGACTTATCTACGCCGCTGGTTAAATTTCGGCGCGGCGAAGCCTGCAAGCTCATGATGAACATTCCAATGACTTCGGCAATCATGCAGTCTGTCTCTAACGATACAATGGCAATCGCGCTGGCAAAAGAAGGCGGCGTTTCGTTTATCTTCGGCTCGCAATCGATTAAGAATCAAGCGGCAATGGTCTCCCGCGTCAAAAATTACAAGTCGGGTTTCGTGTCGAGTGATTCAAATCTCAAGCCGACGACGACGCTCCGAGAAATGTTGGAACTTTTGGAGCAAACAGGTCATTCGACAATGGCAGTCACCGACGACGGCAAACCGACCGGAAAACTTCTGGGAATAGTTACCAGCCGCGATTATCGAATCTCGCGCATGACGGGTGACGAACTTGTTAAAGATTTCATGACGCCGTTTGAAAAATTAATTTACGCCGACGCCGATACAACTACTCTTCCCATGGCGAACGATTTAATTTGGGAACACAAGCTCAACATGCTGCCGCTTATCGACAACAAGCAACGCTTGCGCTACATGGTCTTCCGCAAAGACTACACCGACAACAAAACCAATCCGCTTGAACTTATCGACAAAAAGAAACGCTACATAGTCGGCGCAGGCATTAACACTCGCGATTACGCCGAACGCGTTCCCGAATTGCTTAAAGCCGGCGCAGATGTTTTGTGTATCGATTCTTCCGAAGGTTTCAGCGAGTGGCAAAAAATAACGCTCGAATATATTCATAAAGAATTCGGCGAAGATGTCAAAGTCGGCGCAGGAAATGTCGTCGACACGGAAGGCTTCAAATTTTTGGCGGACGCGGGCGCGGATTTCGTTAAAGTCGGAATCGGCGGCGGTTCGATTTGTATCACCCGCGAAACCAAAGGCATAGGGCGCGGACAGGCGACGGCGGTTATCGACGTGTGCAAAGCTCGCGACGAATATTTTAAGGAGAAGGGTGTTTACATTCCCGTTTGCTCCGACGGCGGCATTGTCCACGATTATCACATGACGCTTGCCTTGGCTATGGGCGCGGATTTCCTCATGCTCGGCAGATATTTTTCCCGCTTTGACGAAAGTCCCACCGATAAAATCAGAATCAACGGAACTTATTATAAAGAATATTGGGGCGAAGGTTCCAACCGCGCACGCAACTGGCAACGCTACGACTTGGGCGGCGATAAAAAACTTTCGTTCGAGGAGGGCGTTGACTCTTACGTTCCCTACGCCGGCTCGCTCAAGGATAACATGACCGGCACGCTTGCCAAAATTCGTTCGACGATGTGTAATTGCGGCGCGTTGAATTTGCTTGAGTTGCGCGACAAAGCCAAGATAACTTTGGTTTCGGCGACCAGCATTGTCGAGGGCGGCAGTCATGATGTTATCTTGCGCGACAGAATCAGTGATTAGCAGTTAGGAGTTAGGAGTTAGCAGTTAGGAGTTAGAGTTCAAAATCCCTAAATCCTAAATCCCAAATCCTATATCCTAAATCCCAAATCCTAAATCCTAAAAAGGGAGATTTTTCATGACCGAGGAAGAATTTCGCAAGGAAATTTTAAAGGCATTGTGGCTTTTGAATAACATTGAACTCCAAAACGAAATCATAGCCGAAATGCCGTACATGTCTTTTTTGCCGCCCTTTGCAAAGGAACGTTACGAAATGGGCGAGGTCGACGAGTGGTCGAACGCTCAAGGCGAATTCGGACGCACTCCGACCAATCCCATACTCGTGAACAGAACTTGGGGCGAGATAACTTATCTGTCGCGACTTTTGACGGCGGATAATCAGCGCATGATTTTCCACCGCGTCGGAAGTATCGAGGGCGCGATTGATGCCTTTGAACTCGTCAGCGCGGACGGAAAATTTTTCGATGTGCTGTTCGTTGACATGTATCATCATAATTGCTCGAAGAAAGCTCCCGTCGGTTACACTTTGCTTGAAACTTTGGACGGGATAACCGGCGCGAGCGAAAACAATCCCGATTTCCCGGATCGCGTCGAAGAAACAATTTTTCAGACGGCAATCAACAAATTCGGTGCGCCGATTGTCAGCCCCGCAGTTTTTGATTTTGATAAAGAACAAGCAGCAAAACTTATTGAAACTGTGCGGCAAGGAAATAACTTGGACGGAAAAATTTTAGGTAAGATGACGATTTGAAGGAGGTTATCTTATGATTTACAAAAAATTTTTCATCACGTTTCTCGCGGCGATTATTTTTGTAACTTCGACCTGCGCGGCGGCAAAGATTGAAGTCATTGACGCGGAGGAAAATTTTGGGATAATCGTTGACTTTTTGAATCGGGTTTTAAAGTCAGTAACTCCACAGAGCTAAAGCCGGGGGCTTGTTTGAAAAGTAGAACAAGCTCTTGCTGACCAGCCTAAGTCTTAACTTACTACGTTACCTGCGAATATATAGGTACCGGCGGACGTAAATCCTAATCCGCCGCTCTACGGCTTATGTTTAAACAGTTCTGAGGGGTAGGAACAGTGCTGTAAGCTCACAAACCGCAGGATAAATTTGGCGAAGGATTATTACGCTGGCGGGCGGCGGCTTTAAAAGCATTTATGCCCGCTCGCCTTCGGGCGATAAAAACTTAAAGGAGGAGCGCGGTTTCCTCCCCATGCCTAAAGGCAGGGATCTCCACCACGCAATTTTGATGATTGAACTTGATTTTGCAAAAAAAATTCACGAGCTGGGCGGCAAGGCGTATCTCGTCGGCGGTGCAGTTCGTGATAAATTTCGCGCCGTTCAAGCTCACGACAAAGATTATTGCGTCACGGGCGTCGACGAAAAAATTTTTGCTAAGGCTTTCCCGAACGTTGCGAAGTTCGGAAAATCTTTTCCGGTTTACTCCGTCGATATTGACGGGAAGTCTTGTGAGGTTGCCTTCGCCCGCACCGAACGCAAAGTCGGCACGGGCTATCGCGGCTTTGAAATTTTATTTGCGCCGAACGTGACGATTGAGCAAGATTTATATCGGCGCGACACGACGATTAATGCAATGGCGATTGAACTTTTGAGCGGCGAACTTGTCGACCCGTTCGGCGGGCGCGAGGACGTTCTCAATAAAAAAATCCGCGCCGTGTCAAAACACTTTACCGATGACCCTGTTCGAGCATTGCGGGCGGCAAGGCAGGCGGCTCAATTTAATTTTGAAATTTGCGCTTCGACCGTCGAGGCAATGAAACTCTGCGGCGAAGAACTTTCGCACGAGCCGACGGAAAGAATTTTCGACGAACTGGAAACTGCGCTTAAAACCGATAAGCCGTCGGTTTTTTTCAGGAGTTTGGAGCAGGCGGACTTGTTGGAAATAATTTTTCCCGAAATTGCTCAACTGCGCGGGAAAACTCAACCGACGTATTTTCACCCCGAAGGCGACGCCTATGAACACACGCTGCAAATTGTCGACGACGTGGCGAAAATAAATTCCAAGCCGATGGTCAGATTTGCGGCACTCATGCACGACATAGGCAAGGGCACGACGCCTTTAGAAAAATTGCCGCACCACTACAAACATGAACATCGCGGGCTTGACGTCCTTGAAAAAATGAATAAGCGCATGACCCTTCCGAATGAGTGGAAAAAATCTGCGGCGTTCGTGATTCGTGAGCACATGCGGGCAGCGCGACTTAAACAGCCCGGAAAAATTGTCGACTTGCTTTTGAGAGTGAACGGCTTGAAACTCGGCGTGAAAGATTTTTGCGACATAATCCGCATTGACAATCACGGTTTGCCGCCCTATCTTGAACACGCGCAAGAAATTATTGACGAGCTGTTGAAAATCGGCGGAAAAGATGCGCCGCCCGAACTTAAGGGCTTGGAGGTCGGTCAATGGATTCAAGCCGCGAGAATTCGTCGTTTTGTTGAGATGAAAATTTAAGGAGGAAAATTTTTGTACGCGAGAACATTTGGAGCGGCGACGCAGGGCATTGACGGTTTGATAATTTCCGTGGAAGTCGACAGCGCGAACGGTATGCCCGCCTTTGACATTGTCGGCTTGCCGTCGACTGCAGTGCGCGAATCAAAAGAACGCGTGCGGACTGCGATAAAAAATTCCGCTATCCGCATGAGATCCGAGAAAATTACAATCAATCTCGCGCCTGCCAGTGTCAAAAAGGAAAGTGCGGGATTGGATTTGCCGATAGCGATAGGATTACTCGCCGCGCAGGGCAGATTGCGTCCGTCGGTGTGCGAAGAATTTTTATTCGTCGCCGAACTGTCGTTGGAAGGAATTTTGCGGAACGTGGCGGGCGTCTTGCCGATAGCGATAACTGCGCGGGCGGAAGGTTTCAAAAAAATAATCGTCGCGCAAGAAAATATCAACGAAGCTCTTTTGGTCTCCGACATCGAAGTTTACGCGCCGAAAAATTTAATGGAGTTGGTTGACTTCCTCGACGGCGAAATTGAACTGGAGCCTGCAAAGCCCGTGCCCCTCAAAGAGCCTGAAGGTTTCGTAGAATTGGTTGACGATTTCGCGGACGTGCAAGGACAATTCATGGCAAAGCGTGCGTTGGAAATAGCGGCGGCGGGCGGTCATAACGTCTTGATGGTCGGCGTGCCCGGTTCCGGAAAAACCATGCTTGCAAAAAGAATGAGTTCAATTTTACCCGAAATGACTCGCGAAGAAGCTTTGGAAGTCACAAAAATTTACAGCATAGCGGGGAAGTTGCCTCAAGGCGGCGGACTCGTGACGAAACGCCCGTTTCAAAATCCGAATCACGACGCCTCGACTGCAGCGATAATCGGCGGCGGCACCAATCCCACGCCCGGTCAAGTCACGCTCGCGCACAACGGTGTTTTATTCCTCGACGAGTTGCCCGAATTTAAAAAATCTACGTTGGAAGCTCTGCGCGAACCGCTCGAAGAAAGACAAATTACAATCAGCCGCGTGAACGGAACTTTAACTTTCCCGTCGAGCATGATTCTGATTTGCGCAATGAATCCTTGCCCGTGCGGTTGGAACGGCGATAACGATCATTTTTGCCGCTGTTCGACTGTGGAAATCAAACGCTACATGCGCAGATTGTCCGGACCGCTCCTCGACAGAATCGATATTCAAATTCGCGTGCCGCGCGTCAAATACGACGAATTAAGCTCCAAACGCAGAAACGAATCTTCAAGCACGATTCGCGAACGAGTTTCGGCGGCAAGGAAAATTCAAACGCAACGACTTGAAAAATATCATCTTTTCTGCAACGCGCAAATGACTCATGCACTGATTCAAAAGCTGTGTATCTTGGAACCCGACGCCGAAGAACTTTTAAAAGAAGTCTTCGAGACGAAAAAACTTTCCGCCCGCTCCTACGACAGGATTATAAAAGTCGGGCGGACGATTGCGGACTTGGACGGCGGCTCGGAAACTATTTCCGCCAAACAAATCAGCTCCGCAATAAAACTCCGCAGTGACTTCGACATTGACGCCTGAATTTTAATTACCAATTTCCAATTCCACATTCCCAATTAAAAAAGCTCCCCAACCGTTTGCAGTCGAGGAGTTTTTATTTTGTCTTGAAACTTAAATTGCACGCTGAATCTTGCCGGAACCCTCAAGCAAATTGCCTGAGAGTTTTAAATTTTTTTAGGGAAGCGGTTAAAGAAAATTGGTTACTCGCCTTTAAGCATGGCAACGGACGCCCAAACATCGGTTGATTCGTAAATGGCGGTACCCGATACCAAAATGTTCGCGCCAGCCTCGCGCAAGATTTGAGCGTTTTCAATCGTGACGCCGCCGTCGACTTCCAAAAGGCAGTTGTAATCATTTTCGCGAATTATATTATGCAAGCGTTTAATTTTATCGAGAGAATGTTTAAGCAACGGTTGACCTGCCGCGCCGGGAATTGCCGTCATGAGCAAGACAACATCGACGTCGTATAAAAGTTCTTCGATCATGCAAAGCGGAGTTCCGGGATTGAGCGCAACGCCCGCCTTTGAACCTGCACCTTTTATCTTGTGAATGACGCTTTGAGCTTGATCGGTCGCCTCAATGTGGAATGTAATTAAATCTGCGCCGGCTTGTGCGAATTCGACGATTTTATCTTCGGGCTTTACGGTCATCAAGTGCGTTTCGAGAATTGCGTCGGTGACTTTGCGCAAACTTTTCACGACATGCGCGCCGACTGTAATATCCGGCGAAAAAACTCCGTCGCCAACTTCGATATGAATTTGTTCAATGCCCGCGTCAGTCACGTGCTTAACTTCATCAGCCAAATGCGCGAAGTCCGCCGACAAAATCGATGCCGCCAAGTACAATTTTGATCTGTCATTTTTCCAAAACATTTTCGTGCTCCTTTTGCTTTAAAAAGAAACCCTCAAGCAAGTGAGGGATTTATTTATTCATAAGGGTTAGTGGTAAGAGGGAAAGATTAAATTATGAGAGGATTTGCTTTCAAAAAATTATCCGCGAGTTTTGCCGCCTGCAACGTTCACAGTAACGCCGTCGACATAAGATGCTCTGTCGCTTGCGAGGAAAACAACTGCGTCTGCGACTTCGGAAAGTTTGCCGCTGCGTCCGAGAGGCGTCGTCTTGGTTGAACTGTAACCTTTGCGCAAATCGTCAACGGTGATGCCGCGAGTGTAAGCCAGTGCCTCTTCATAAGCGAGAGTTCTGAGACCTGTAGCCTCCATAATACCGGGAGCCATGCCGACGACGCGAACTTTATATCTGCCGAGTTCTTTTGCCCAGCTGCGCGTGAAACTGTTGACGGCATTTTTGGTCGCGGCGTAAATGCTTTGACCTTCCGAGCCTTCCAAGCCCGATTCGCTACTCATGTTGATGATGACGCCGCCGCCGGCTTTAACCATTTCATGACCGACTGCCTGCGCCACAAGGTAAACGCCTTTGATGTTGACGCCGGTAACTTTATCGTAAATTTTTTCGTTGAGTTCGTATTTGCCGTGAGGATCTTTCGGGTCGACGAGCAAGCACGGAATGTTGATGCCCGCGTTGTTGACGAGAATATCAATCTGCCCGAAGGTGTCGAGAGCCGTCTTAACCATAGCTTCGACGCTGGACGCTTCCGCAACGTTCGTGATGACGTATTTAACTTTGCCGCTGTTCTCGTTGATGTTAAATTCGGGTTCGTTCGGATTGAGGTCGCAGACAACGACATTTGCGCCGTTATCGAGGAAAGCTTGAGCAACTGCCTTGCCGATACCGCTTGCCGCGCCCGTTACGACAGCAGTTTTGCCTTTGAGTCCGAGCCACGAACCGTCAGCAACTCTTTTATCTTCCGCCTTGAAAATTTCAATCATGTCGCCGGGTCTGATTTCGGGAACGGGCTTTTCTTCGACGTGAATGGAGCCTTCCAAGAGTTCGCCTTCGCCGCCGTCAAATTTAATCGTGATGTGACCGAGGTTCATCAAATTTTTTTGGACTTCGCTGCCGACCTTGACGATTTTAAATTCGGTGCCCGCGATTTTGTAAATGTCGCCGGGTTTAATCATGCCGGTCAATTCGTTGCCGGTGTGCATAACGCAAGCGTCGCGCAATTCGGGCAGAGCCATCGCCTCATCGAACATGATAATCATATTTGCCGCCGCGATAAAATCTCCGACTTGTCCGCCGAGTTCGACGATTTTACTTGAATAAATCTTTTCTGCCATTGTATAATTACCTGCCTTTATATTTTTTAGGATTTAGGATTTGGGATTTAGGATTTGGGGAAAAAACCCCTAACTCCTAAATCCTAACTCCTAATCCCTATTTTTTTATGATTCGTAAAGCCCGAAACTGGCGAGCCAAGCGAGAATAACGGATACAGGACCTGTGATAAATCTTGAATACAAAACGGAGGGAACGCCGACTTCGACAGTTTCCGCATCAGCTTCAGCCAAACCGAGACCGACAGGCACGAAGTCGCAAGCACATTGAGCATTGATAGCAAACAGCGCGGGCAGAGCCAAATGCGGCGGAATATTTCCTTCACCGATTTGAACGCCGATTAAAACACCAATAACTTGAGCGATAACCGCGCCCGGTCCCAAGAACGGCGACAAGAACGGGAACGAACATATACACGACAAGATAACCAGACCGACAATGTTACCTGCCAGCGGCGAGAGAAGGTTTGCAATGACGTCGCCGATGCCTGTGCCGAGAATAACGCCGATTAACATGGAGACAAACGCCATAAACGGGAGAATCGTGCGGATAATCGTGTTAATCGAATCGCGGCCGGCTTGATAGAAGATAGAGACGATACCGCCCATTAATTGACCGATTTTAGCCATCAAGCTGCCCGAACTTTGCTCGGTAATTTTTTTGCTGGTGTCGTAGCCGCCTTTTTTGATCGCGCTACCCGAATCGCCCGAAGTGTCTTTTGCAGGTTGAGCTGGTGCAGGAACGGGAGCCGCTGTGCCGTCGGCGTAGGAAATATTTTCGGGTTTGACTGCCGACGCATATATTGAGGGAACTATAAACTCCGCCAAAGGTCCGCTTGCTCCTGTTGCGTTAAGATTTATTGTATAGATTTTTTTCTGAGGATAAATGCCGCAACGCAAAGTTCCGCCGCAATCGATAACAACAACCAAGATTTCATCATCAGGCACGCGAGTTTTAAAACCGTCGACGAGTTCGCAACCTGTCATTTCCGATAAAGTTTTGGCGACTTGAGACATTACGCCGCCGGTAATGTTGACGACTTTATTTTTCTTCGCGTCGGGGACAAGTGTCAAAGGTCCGCCGAATCCGCCGCTGCCCGCTTTGACGACGACTGATCTATAACCGCCGCCCGCACTGGGAGCCGCATTTGCCGAAGGAATCGAAACGCCTTCTGCGTAGGAAATGTTATCGGGCTTGACTGCCGAAACGTAGATGTCTTGTTTTATAAAATCTGCTAACGGACCTGAAGGACCTGTCGCGTTCAAGTTGATTGTATAAATTCTTTTCTGGGGATAAATGCCGCAACGCAATGTTCCGCCGCAATCGATAACGACGACCAAGATTTCATCATCGGGCACGCGAGTTTTAAAACCGTCAACGAGTTCGCACCCTGTCATTTCCGCGAGCGTTTGAGCAACTTTCGACATTACGCCGCCGGTAATGTTGACGACTTTATTTTTCTTCGCGTCGGGAACGAGTGTCAAAGGTCCGCCGAACCCGCCGCTGCCCGCCTTAACGACAACTGCTTTATAATCAGCCATTTTAAATCCTCCTTAAGCCGTCTTGAGCTGCTTGCTCAACGAAATGCCCTGCTGTTTTTGTACGTAGGTCGTCGTGAAGTCTGTGACCCAACCGCGCAAGAAGTTAATCACGATACCGATAAGCAAATATCTGAGTGCAAGGTCGACATGATTCAAGCCAAGAGTCGTGATTCCGTTTGCAACACCGAGATAGACGAACAGCTCCCCCGGGTTGATGTGGGGAAACATGCCGTTCAAAGTGTGGCAGCTCCCGGTTGCGCTTGCGTAATAGCTGGGCTTGTAAAATTCGGGCATGAACTTGCCAAGCGAGAGTGTCATCGGGTTGCAGAAGAAAAACGTTCCGATAACAGGCAGGACGATGTAACGCGAAAGAGGATTGCCTGCGCAAACACCTGCAAATTTTTCAATTCGGTCATTACCAATCATTTTAACTATAGCGTTCATTGCGACGAGCAGGACAATCAGCGTCGGAATAATTCCGGAAACCCAGCCTGCGAGCGTTTCACCGCCGCGATTGAATAAGCCGATAAAAGCTTGCGCAAAACCTACCATTGCATCCATAAAATTCCCTCCTAAAAAAACTTTTTTATCTATAGATTAAGGTTGAAGACTGCGCGCTTTAATCCTCAACCGTTAATCTCAGCCGACCGCCAAATTTTCTTCGGTCTTCATGAGTTTATAGGATTCATACTCCTTTTGAGCGGAAATGACGGCTAAAGTTTGTTGCTTGGAAAGTTTCATGGTCTTGCAGAGGTCTTCGCTGAGTTCAAAGAGTGTCAAGCCGTTGAAGTTGTCAAAAGGTTTGAAACTTGCAAAAACCGTGCGACCTTCCATAATTTCGCCGCGCAAAATTTTGCATTGATCATCGATAACGAAGAGGATTAAAACTCCCGCCATAAAATGACCGCGAGCACGACCGATTGCAACTCTTCCGAGCTTGCGCAAGTCTTTTAAGTGCCGATTGAACTTTTTAAATTGCCAAAAGCCCAAAGCCGTCTGCGCTATCCAAACGAAGACAGCCAACGCGATAAAATATCCCATGTCAATCACCTCACTCGTTGAGCATAATCTTTGCGGTTTGTTCGTCGGTGATAAGGACGTTAATTGCTTGACCTTTGCACGCGCCCATAATCGCCGGAACTTTTTCGCGGGAAGCCGCCATGCCGATTGAATAATTCAAATTGCGGAGCGTGTCGAGGTCGACGCCGATAATCCTGTCGGAAAAATCGGTTTTGACTTCGCGACCGTTTTTGTCGAAGAAGACCGAGCAAATTTCGCCGACGGTGCCCGTCCTTGAGAGTGATTCGATAGCTTGCCGCCCGAATTCGCCCATCCAAACCAAGTTGGAAGATTTAACAGGTGCACCGATACCGACAAGCCCGATGTCGAGTTTTTTCCAGAAGTCGGAAATTTTTTCGTAGTTGGCATCTTGAACGATAGCGTTTCTGATTTCGGCGGTGCGAGTGATAACGGGAGCGTAAATGTAGTGGCAACGACCGCCGAACGCGCGAGCCAATTCGTAGCAGAGGGTGTTGACGTGTAATTCGCTATCGATATTTTCGGGACCGCCGTCGAGCGGAACGAAGTCCGAATCAATCTGCGGGACTTTAGAATTTTGAGCGTGGCGAGTGAGTTCGCGAATGGAAGTGCCCCAAGCAAGTCCGATAACTTGTTTATTGTCGACGATTCGGCGGAGAAGTTGAAGTCCTGCGCGACCCATAGCTTGCTTGACTGCGAGGAGATCATAGCTGCGCGGGACGATAAAACATTCCTTCAAGCCGAAACGTTTTTCCATAGCCGATTCAATGTCCTCAAAATTTTCGTTGGCAACGGTTATGGTGACAATTCCTTGGTCGAGAGCGCGCTTGAGGTGTTTGCTGATGGTTGTGCGTTCGACGCCGAGGCGTTTGGCAATTTCAGTTTGTTTCATGTGTTCGAGATAGTACATCGTCGAAACTTTGATTAAAATCCTGCGCTCAACCGGTGTCATGTGATTTGTCCTCCTCTCAAAAATTTTCTTTATCCTATGTCGGCATGATTGTAAAAGAAATTTTGTGGCGCGGCAAGAATTTTGGGACGTTTAAGCCCGATTTCGACTCAAAAAACTAAAAATCGCCGAGTCATTGTCACATTTGAGAAACTAACGGCGATTTTGCATTTTTACGAGATTACCTGTCACACATGCCGAGCGAAGAAAATTTTTGGATAGCCTTCGAGCGCGGTGACGAGCTGAAAATTTTTTGAGCGGTATAACGCGAACGCTGTTTGAGCACTTTTTAAAAGTGCCGATTTTGCATTTTTACGAGATTACCTGTCACACATGCCGAGCGAAGAAAATTTTTGATAGCCTTCGAGCGCGGTGACGAGCTGAAAATTTTTTGAGCGGTATAACGCGAACGCTGTTTGAGCACTTTTTAAAAGTGCCGATTTTGCATTTTTACGAGATTGCCTGTCACATGTGTAGGCTCATCTTTTAAAAAAGTGAGCTGCGCAGAACTGATTACTTAGATTGAATTTAAAAATATTTTTTATGTTTGGAATCGAATTAATTCCACATTCCAAATTCTCAATTAAAAAAGCTCCTCAACCGTTTGCAGTCGAGGAGTTTTTATTTTGTCTTGAAACTTAAATTGCACGCTGAATCTTGCCGGAACGAAGGCAACGGGTGCAGACGTTGACGCGTTTAATTTCGCCGTCGACAACGGCACGCACGCGCTGAATATTCGGCTTCCATTTGCGTTTGGTCTTCAAATGCGAGTGGCTCACATTCATTCCGGACATCGCGCCTTTTTGACAAATTTCGCAGTAAGCAGACATGTTAATCACCTCTTCTCTGAAAAAAGACGCGCACATTTTAGCACAGAAAATTTTTCGGCGCAAGAATTTTTTCCGCAATTAATTTTTTAAATCGGCGAGCGCGTTGACCAATGAATTAATCCGTTCAAACTTGAGTTTATAGCTGACACGGTTGGCAATCAGTCGCGCCGTCGAATTCATAATCGTAACAATTTCCTCAAGATTATTTTCGCGGAGCGTCGTGCCGGTCTCAACAATGTCAACGATACTTTCCGACAAGCCGACAATCGGTCCGAGTTCAATCGAGCCGTTAAGTTTAATGTATTCCATTTGCATTCCCTGCGCCGTGAAAAAATCTTCGGCAATGCGCGGAAATTTGGTGGCAACGCGAGTGTGCGCATAATCTTCGAGTCGCGGACGTTTTTTATCTTTGGGAACCGCCATCATCAAATGACATTTTCCGAAACCCAAATCCAAAAGTTCGTAAACGTCTTTACCCGATTCGACGATAACATCTTTGCCGATAATGCCGAGGTCCGCCGCGCCGTATTCGACGTAGGTTGGGACGTCGGCGGTCTTCGTGATGATAAATTTCAAGTGCGCCGCCTCGTTCGTGATTATGAGCTTGCGAGATTTTTCGTGGAGACCTTCTGCCGTCCAGCCGACTTTTTTTAGAAGTTCAGCCGATAAGCCGAAAAGTTTTCCCTTCGGTAGGGCTATCGTTATAAAATTTTTATCTTGCATTAAATTTGCTCCTTCTGACTCGTGTAAATCAATCGCCGCTAATGATAACCAATCGACGGAGAATTGTAAAGCGACACTGCAGAAAGGACACGCAAATTGCCAAATGCGACGGCGTTAATTTAATTTTATCGTCGTCAGTGAAGATTCCCTGCCATTTATTTTTTGCGCGGTCGAAAAGTTTTGTGTAAATGAGCTTAAAAACTTCCTCGAAGACGTCGACGCCGACATTAGCCAAAAATTCGTCCTCAAGTTCGCGGAGAATATCTTTTTGATTTTTGACTTGCGCGGGGTTAAAGATTATGCTTTTGCGGGTCGAATCGCTGAATAAATTTTCCGGAGTAAAAATTATAACAACCTCCCACGGATTTTTTATTCGATAATGCAAGTTGCCGTTGCGAACTCTCGCGCATGACTTAAGCTGATAAAAATTTTTTCCACACCTTTTGCTTCGGCTAAAGTCTTTGCCTTGCCGCGCAGATTAATTTTCGGAGCACCGTGCTCGTCGTTTACAATTTCAACGTTCGTGAGTCGCGTGACAATCCCCGTGCCCAATGCCTTAAAAAAAGCCTCCTTGGCGGCAAATCTTGCAGCATAGGAGGCGGCGAAATTTTTCCCGCGACTTTCGCAATAATTTTGCTCAGCTTCCGTGAAGACGTTATCTCTAAAATTTTTCTTGCCGACGGCTTTTTTTATGCGTTCAATTTCGATAATGTCGGTGCCGAGTCCGATAATCATTTTGCAACCAAATCTGCGTCGGTTTGTGCGCGGAAACCTTCGTTGGGATTGAATGTGAGACTTCTGGCGATTAAAATTTCGACGCGGCGATTTCTCTGTTTATTCTCTGCCGTATCGTTCATGGCAATGGGTCGATACTCGCCGTAGCCGATAGCGGAAAATCTGGCGGGATTGAGATTCTGATTAATCGACAGCAAATATTTCATGAAAGTCATTGCGCGCACCGAACTCAATTCCCAGTTCGACGGAAATTGCGCGGTGTTAATCGGGTCGGTGTCGGTGTGACCGCTGATTAAAACTCGTTCGGGAACTTCCGCCAAAAGTCCTGCAACAATCGGTCCGATTCTTTGAGATTCGGGAACCAAATCAGCCGAGCCGGACGGGAACAAAGCTTTTTCTTTAATGCGAATCATCAAGCCTTCTTCTTCGAGTTGCGTCGACAATTCGTCCTGCAAATTATTTTCGCGGATATATTCTTCAAGCCGCTGTTGCAAGTCTTGGAGCTGCTGATTTTCTTGAAGATAAGCGGAGTTGCCCGCGTCTTCGGAGCTGATAATTTCGCGTTGCATACTGTTGCTCGGACCGGCTTTGTCGAAGAATGACGGACCGCCCATGTTGAAAGCCGCCGTGAACGCCTGCGCCATTTGCACGAGCTTTGTCTGGTCGGTCTGCGAAATCGCGAACAGGCAGATAAACAACGCCAACAACAGCGTCATCAAATCGGAGTACGGAAGGAGCCAAGCCTCGCTGGCTTCTTCTTCGTGTTTCTTTGCGTGTTTTTTACGCGCCATGAAAAAATCTCCCTTCGGTCGATTTTTAGTGGTTAGTGATTGGTGATTAGTGATTAGAAAAATTTTTCCCTAACCACTAATCGCTAAACACTAATCACTAATTATCCCTTATCAAGACCTTCGCGCTCGCTCTGCGGAATGTAAATCATCAGTTTGGATTCAATCTGCGTCGGGGAATCGCCTGCTTGCAACGAAAGAATTCCTTCCATAATCATGCGTTTATGACTGACTTCGTTTTCGGATTTTATTTTGAGCTTGTTGGCGAAGGGGAGCCACAGGACGTAACCGGTGAAGATACCGAGAATCGTCGCAACGAACGCCGCCGCGATTGAGTGACCGAGCTTGTCAATATCGTTCAAGTTACCGAGTGCCGCGATAAGACCGACGACCGCGCCCAAAACGCCCAGCGTCGGAGCATAAGTTCCTGCTTGCGAGAAAATCGAGCGCATTTCCGCATGACGTTGTTCCATGATTGTCAGTTCCGCGTCGAGGACATCGCCGACAAATTCGGGATCCATGCCGTCGATAACCATGCTCAAGCCGTTGCGGAAGAAGGGGTCTTGAATTTCTTCAACGCGGCTTTCCAAAGCAAGAATACCTTCGCGGCGGGCAAGTTGGCTCAACTCGACGAAAGTTTTAACCAAATCGCCTTTGCTTTGTTCCTCGTTGCCTTGAATCAAAAGTTTGAAGAGCGTCGGCACTTTTGAAATTTGCTCCATGGTAAATGCGTTGAATATGCAGGCGACTGTTCCGCCGATGATTATCAAAAACGCGGCGGGATTGTTCAATGCAGTCAACGGCGCGCCTTTAAGAATCATGCCTACGAAGACGGAAATTATTCCTCCGATTAAGCCTATTACTGTAGATTTTTCCAAAATCAGCAGCCTCCTCCTCAAGCTGAAAACTTACGATAATCAAAAATTTTTGTCATGTAAAATCATTATGTTCCTGTTCAATGCCGAAAAAATTTTTCCTGCCGCCGCGAAAAATTTTACTCGTCCTCTCTTTTCAAAGAGTGGACACGCAGAATCACTTTGTATTTAGGATCTACTGTTCTCTTGCTAAGCCCAAAAGAAAAGTAGCAAAAGAAAAGGGCTTTTCAACCGGCTGAGAAACATCCGTGTTTCTGCCGCCGGCGGTCGTCATCCGTGACGACCGTGTTTTTATTTTCCGTGTCAAATAAGTTTTTCAACGAGTCACGGAAAAATTTTTTCAGTGTCCTCGCAGGACACCAAATCGCGGTTTCAGTTTGATAAACTTATCATAGAGAAAATTAACCCACAGTAAATGAAATGAACCGTGGGTGTCTTCCAAAATATTTTGCCGCGTGTAAAAATAAACAGGGTGAGAAAAATGTTGGAGCCGAACACGGAAAAACTTTATCGGACGATTGGTCGGAACATCTACAAATTCAGAGTGCTGAAACAATTATCCCAAGCGCGGCTTGCAGAAAAGTCGGACGTGAGCGCAGCTTATATCAGCCAAATCGAGTGTTCGCGCTTGCACAAAGGAATAACTTGCACGGCAGTCATGAAAATCGCGGAAGCTTTGCAAGTGCCGGCGTGCGTGCTTTTGGCGGAAGAGTCGTGCCCAAAATATTTGCAGTGTATCGAGCGAATAAATTTTTCGGGAGATGTTACGTGCTGAATTATGAAATATTATCCTTATCCTTGCAAGCGTTGCGGAGCTTGTTGTCGGCATGTCGATTTAATTGCTGAGATGAAAACTTTCGACCGCGGCGACGGTATTTGCAAACATTTGGCGGCGGATAATCTCTGTGAAATTTATGCCGAGCGTCCGCCGCTTTGCAATGGCGAATACGTTTACAAAAAATTTTTCGCCGATAAGACGGTCGAAGAATTTCACGAAATGATTTCGCAGTTGTGTAAAAAAATTCGGGAGGCGGAAGCTTGAAAAATTATCTAAAAAAGTATCGGACGCTGGACGAAAGAAATTTGCAGGCGGTCAAGCAAAACATTGCGGCGTTGCAGAGCGTCGGCGCGTATCCGAAAAAATTTGATTATCCGATAACGTTGCAGTTTGAATTAACGGGACAATGCAATTTAAAATGTCGGCATTGTTATAATCGTTCGGGCGATGCCGACCGCGAAACTTTAATGACGCCGGAAAAATGGTGCGAACTTTCTCGACAAATCGTTTCGGACGGCGGAATTTTTCAATGCATAATTTCAGGCGGCGAACCGTTGCTTTTGGGCGAAAAACTTTTTGACATCATGGACATTCTCCACAACGACGGCACGAGTTTTGTAGTCATAACCAACGCGCTCTTGCTTACGAAAAAATTTGTTCGCCGTTTTGCCAAGTATCGCTACTTCTGGTTTCAAATTTCAATCGACGGGTCAACTGCCGAGCTTCACGACGAATTTCGCGGCGTCAAGGGCAGTTTCAATCGGGCGGTCAACGGCGCACTTGAAATCAGCGACGCGGGTATCCCGCTTGTAATCGCGCACACCGTCACGCCGAAAAATTTAAATCGCGTCGAGGACATGATAAATCTTTCCTATCAACTCGGCGCGAATTCGATCATCTTGGGCGAGGTCATGCCCAGCGGTCGCGCTTACGAGCACGAAGAAATTATTTTGAACGATGAGCAGAAAAATTTCCTCTACGGACAAATTGAAGAGCTTGGCAAAAAATTCAGCGGCAAAATTGTGATTCAACGTTCGGCGGAATTGAAAATCCAAATGGAACGCTACATGAGCGAAGTCAACGCGGGCGGCATAATTCGACCGAACGGCGATTTCAGAATCGATTGCATGGCTCCTTTTACAATCGGCAACGTTTTGGAAAAATCCGTCAAAGAAATTTGGCTGACAAAAGGAATTGACGTTTGGCACTCCGACGCCGTGAAAAATTATATCGCCTCAATCGATGAAGACAAGCAAGCAAGTAATTTTAAAAATCACGTCGAGCCGGACGTTGCACTTTAAGGAGGTTTTATCATGAAGGAAAAATATTTGCGCCCGGCTATTATCAATTCGGGAACATTGGAAGGCAACGGAATTGTGCCGTTTGCCCTTGCGGCTAAAGGCGTAGCGGCTCTTTTGGGCGGCTTTGTTTTAGGAAAAGCAGCGGCAAAGGCTATGGCGCGACCCACTTTCAAATTGCCGAGTCTGACGAAAGGCAGGAATTCAGAAGATGATTTTTGCTTGGCTTGAAAATAAAATCCCTCGCTTGTCGTTTGTTAAAAAGCGCATGAACGGCGATATTCTTATAATTTGCTCGGACAATTTGACGATTTACTATCTTAATTCGACAGCGGCATTTTTTATCGAACTGGCGGACGGTAAGTCAACGGTCGGCGACATTAAAAATAAATTCCTTGCTCACTACGATGTGGACGAGCGCGAGCTTGAAAATGATTTCGTCGAGATGATTCGCGATCTGCAGTGGAAAAAAATTTTAATCTTGGAGGATTGATTATGGAAATTTACAAAAAGCCCGCAGTTATATCGCGCAACTTTTTTAACGGAGTTGTTCCTTCGGCTATTATGCCCCTTGTAGGTCTTTCGTTGAAAGGTCTGGCTGTGGTTGGTGCAGGATTGGGCTTGGCGACGGGCATGGCGTCTTCCAAAGGCGTCAACGATATTGACTCAACTCATAATATCACGCTTACCGAGCGTAAAAATTTCGCTTTGGGGTGATTTAAATGGAACTTTACAAGAAACCGATTATCGCAACCAAAAATTCTTTGAACGGCATTATTCCTGTCTTATCCCCGGTATTCATTTCTCCAATCGCACCCGTTGCGGCTGTCGCAGCGGCAATTCTTTCCAAAAAAGGAAACAGCGTCATTGATTCGGCACATACGAGCACATTGGCAACTCGGAAAGATTTTTCGTTGGCTTAATTGAAAGGAGCAGTATTTATGTTTTTGTCGAAGCTCACTCGCGAAAAGCAAGAAGCATTTTTGAATTTGGCTTACACGATGGTTTACGCGGACGGCAGATTGGACGCGGCGGAGAAAAAAATTTTCGACTCTTACAAACTTGAAGTCAACGTCGATTTATCCAAAGCGCACAAGGTTGACTTCGCGGAAGGTCTGGCGGCGTTCGATGATTCGAGCGTCGAGGAGAAGAACGGAATTTTCTTCGAGCTGTATGCAATCGCGCTGATTGACGAATCTTATCCCGAAGAAGAAAAAGTTTTGGTCGACCTCATGCAAAAGCGTTTCGGAATCACCGAAGCCAAGATGCAGGAGATGCGCGACGGTTTGAAATCTCTGACGGAAGCCTATGCCAACCTTGCAAAAATCGTGAAGTCTTAAGGAGGGCACCTCATGGAAATTGAAAAAGCCGAGGTAGAAAAGTACGGCAAAAATTATTCGGAAGACGGCTTGTGGGACAAAATTACCGGCACTGCCAAGAAAGCCGGCTCCAATCTGATTTATGAAGTCCTGCAACTTTTCTACGTGGCAAAAAATCCAAACGTCCCGATGAAAATTCGGGCAGCTATGGTTGCACCGCTCGGCTACTTTATTTCGCCCGTCGATTTGATTCCCGACTTGACGCCCGTCGTCGGCTATACAGATGATGCTGCGGTCATTGCTATGGCGATTGCTTTTGCCCACGCTTACATTGACGACGAAACTCGGCAAAACGCCAAGGAAAAACTCGTTGCATTTTTCGGCAGTGGCATTCTTAAAAATTTGTCTTGAGGAGGAATTTTCATGGGAGCATTGGAAGATTTGGGTAAATCGGCTCTTCAAAGTTTTGCGGAAGGATTCGCTAAAGCTCATGAAAAACGTAAACGCGAAGAGGCGGAACAAAATTTCTTGGAAGGTATGCGCGAATTCATGGCTCACGAACGCGAAATTCAAGAGGAAGCCGAAAAAGGTAACTTGGATTGTATTCAAATGCTCACGGGTGTTTATTATCGTCAAGGTGAATACCAAAAAGCGGCTTATTGGGGGCGCAAAGGTGCTTCCTTCGACGATGCAACTTGTCTTTATCTTATGGGCGAAATTGCATTTGCTCAAGAAGATTACAACTCCGCCGATAAGTATTTCACAAGAAATGTAAATGTGAACGGCGACCCTCTCTCGGCGACGGCTTTGGGGAATATGTATCTTGGCATCAAGGATTACAGCAACGCCCAATATTATTTCGATTTTGCTTTTCGTCGCGACAAATCCAACAGCGAAGCTGCTTTCGGACTTGCCGTTTGCAAAATGGAAACTGAAGATCCGTATCTGGAGGACATCGAAGAACTTATGCAAATCGCTGCAAGGAGTGATAATCATTCGACGCGTGACGCTGCTCAACAAATATTGCAACAAATTCAAGCGGAACAAACTAAACGTGCCAATCAAAACAACTGCTTCGTCACAACGGCGGTCTGCGGCAGTTTCAACAAGCCCGACGATTGCTACGAGCTGACGGCGTTCAGAAAATTCCGCGATACTTGGCTTGCTGCTCAACCCGACGGAAAATCTTTAATCGCCGAGTATTACGCCATTGCTCCGCGAATCGTCGCGAATATTAACAGCCTTGCCGATGCAAAAAAAATTTATAAGAATATTTGGCAGGAGTATCTGGAGCCTTGCTTGAATTTTATCAAACGCGGCGACAATCTTTCTTGCAAAAATAAATATGTCGAGATGGTTCGCGAGCTGAAAAAAATTTATTTTTGAGCCGTTTTGGGGGCGATTGTCTTGTTTGAGATGATGGGAGCAACATTCGGCGCGACGCTTGCCGGTTGTCTTGCCTTAGTCGGGGCGACGGGCGCGGCGGTATATTTTTTTATGCGACGCAAACACGACGAGGAACGTCATGAGCAAGAAAAGGAACAACAGAAAATTTCTTTTCAACAAATGCAGACAATTGTTTCCGAGGAAATAAAAAATGTTCATGAGCTGGTTACGGTAAGAAAAAAATTTACGTCGGTCATTTCTTTTGCCGACGATAAAAAAATTCCGTTGTTTAATGTACATATGCCCGGCAGCGAAAGAAAATTTCTTATGGATTATTCGGGAATGATAACTTGCGGTTGCGACTTGGAGGCGATTCGTTTCGAGCGCGACGAGCAAAGTAACCGCGTGAAAATTATTGTTCCGCCGAGCCGAATTTTCGACATTTACGCCGACATAAATTCTTTTAAAATTCATCATCAATCCGAAGGCATTTTCGCAGACAATATCAAGTCGGAACATAGAAAAGAGCTGATTGCGGCGGACTTGGAGGCGCACAGACAGCTTGCCGTAAAAGAGGGAATTCTTGAGCAAGCCGACGAAAATATTCGGCAAATGCTCGCGTCGATAATTGCCAAACGCGGCTTGAATCAAAGTTTCAACGTTGAAATTGTCTTCCGCGGCAATCGTGATACAAGAGTTATTAATTCATCGCAACAAAATCTTTTAAGGTAATTTATTGGAAGAAGATACAAAAATAGCAGTTTACAGGTTTTGAAAATTAAAGAAGCATGAATAGACTATCAGGCGCGACGAATGGCAAAAATTTTTTCACCGTCGAAATCGAGCTTCAAATGCAAGCCAATCGGATTTTTTTCTCCGCAAGCAAAGCAATAATCGTCTGCCATTAAATCATCTCCTTATTCTTCGTTAAATTTTGAATCAACGAGGGCTTTGAGGGCTTCAACCGCCTCATGAGCGTCGGGACCGTCAGCAATAATCGTAATTTCCGTGCCTTTAACCAAGCCCATGCTCATGACCATGAGAATGCTTTTCGCGTCAATAGTTTTACCTTTAGCCTTAATCCAAATTTTCGATTTGAACGAAGAAGATTTTTGCACGAACACCGACGCTGGACGGTTATGCATACCGAGTTTGTTTTCGATAGTTGTGGTTGCTCGAATTGCCGTATCGGGAATAGAAATGGGATTTTGAGTGGCGGGTTTGCGTTTTCGTTTAGGTTTTTCAGTTGAATTGGCATTTTTGGCGACAGATTTAATTTCGGGCGTCGAATTAGTCTGCGAAGCCTTTTTATCATTGTCGAAGGCAACATTTTTGAATTTGATATTGAGAGCGGCGAAATCTTTTTGTTTTTTGTTGCCAATGACCGCCTCGCCCACGCCGATATAAATTTTATTTTTCATGCGGAGCGGAATGACGAAACGATTTGCGCATAAATAAATCTCGTCAACACCTTCATCGAGCAAGTCAGCTAACTCTTCTTGGTCGAAAGCAACGCGGTCAACGTTCGCCAAAATTTTTTTATCAGCAGTGTATTGCTTGAGACGTTCGAGGCGTTCCTTGCGCCGCGCGATAATTTCCGGAGTCTCCACGCCGAAAATCTCGCAGAGCTTTGCCTCCAAGTAATCATCATTTTCGTTAAGGGCACGAACAGCCTCTGCCTCGTCGTCATAATATCTATCTTCGAGCCACGTGAGCAATTTACCGCCGGAAAAATCCCTGATGATTGAGCCAACGTCGAAATGTGCCTTGAGGTCGTCGATGTTGCGAACCTGTGCGCCGTCCTACATAATCAATGCAAAACGTTCTTTCTTTGCCATAGGCTTAACCTCCTGATTTATATTTGTTTGCGTCGCTTTGACGGATTTTTTAACACGTGGCGTTTTTTTACGCAAAATTTTTTTATAATCGTCGTCGAAGGAAATGTTCTTGAACTTGATGTTGAGTGCGTCGAAATCAACCGGCTTTTCACTGTGAATAACCGCGACCGCCTTGCCAATGCCGATATAAGTTTTATCTTTCTTATCCAACGAAATCTCGAAACTGTTTGCGCAAAGATAAATTTCTCCAATGCCCTTGCCGATTAAATCCGTCAGATCATCTTGGTCGAAGGCAACCCTGTCGACGTTCGCCAAAAATTTTTTAGTCGTTGTGTATTCTTCAAGACGTTTGAGACGTTCAGCACGACGAGCCGCTTCTTTAGCGTCTTCTTCTTTGAATTCTTCAAGCTTAGCTTTAAAATCCCGTAAGTATTCTGTTTCTACCAGCTCTTTAAATTGTCGAACGACTTTTTCTTCGTCCGGTCCTTCAGCACAAATAGTAACCTCATCATTGGGCTGCAATAACAAAATCCCAACCCCAAAAAATGTTTTCGCGTCGATAGTCATGCCATTACGCTTGAGCTTGAGCTGAACTTTCGATTTGAATGAATTCGCTCTTTAATATAAAGCTGCATGAAAAAAGTTCGTACTGCCACCAACCCACCACCCATACTCCTTTAGGAAATCGGTTACAATTTTCGTAGTCGCCTCAGTCATAAAATCAGCTCCTTATTCAAAATACCAGCCGAAAATATTTTTAATTTTAACTTTGAAGCCGTCCAAAACGCCGACAGGTACCTCAAATTTAACTTCCGCCCGTTCTTTGTCGGTCAACTCATTCAATTCTTCCGCGCTGTAATTCTGATAAATATCGTCCAAAAAATATTTACCGTCGCGCAGAAGATAAACTTCGATACTCTTACGCCACGGGTCAATCAGCCAATATTCTTTAACGCCGTTGCGCTCGTAGGTGTCTTTTTTTATTGTCATGTCGCGTTTCATCGTCGAGCGGGAAAAAATTTCGGCAACCATGTCGGGAACGCCGTGCAGTGTGGTACCTTCTTTATCAAGGAAAAGTTTTTCGTTCGCCGCACTGACGAAAATAAAATCCGGCTTGAAAAGACTGCCGTCGGGAAAATGCACGTCAAAATT
This sequence comes from Selenomonadaceae bacterium, assembly GCA_017446845.1. GTDB lineage: Bacteria > Bacillota > Negativicutes > Selenomonadales > Selenomonadaceae > Quinella. The sequence continues at coordinate 25,595 of JAFSOQ010000102.1, forward strand.
ATCTGCAACAGCCACGCCAAGTTTGTTTATCCTCGCGTAAACTCCTATCGTTCCGATTAAATTCGCAGTAATATTAACGTGTCCCCAATTCGGACTCGGGGCCATAAATTTTTCTCCTCCAATAATCTCGTAATCATCGTAACGTTCTACGAAAATTTCGGTCGCCATTTAAATCAGCTCCTTATTTTGCAAGTTCACGCAAATGTTTTTCGTCAAGCCGATAAAACGTCCAATCGTTCATGGGTTCCGCGCCGAGCTTAAGATAAAAATCTATGCTCGCTTTATTCCAATCAAGGCACCACCACTCAAGCCGCCCGCAATCGCGCTCGACAGCAATTTTTGCCAATTCCGAAATAATCGCCCGACCATAACCTTTGCCGCGATATTTTTCTTTGATGTACAAATCCTCAAGATAAATTCCGTCTTTGCCGAGAAACGTAGAAAAATTGTGGAAAAAAAGAGCGAAACCAATTTCAATGCCGTTTTCGAGCGCAAATAAAACTTCCGCCCGTCGTTTATCAAAAATTCTTTCGCGCAGTAAATCTTCAGTCGCCGTCACCTCGTCGGACATCTTTTCATAAGCGGCGAGCTCCTTTATAAAAGACAAAATCATCGGCACATCGTCGACGGTTGCAAATCTAAACTTAATCACGATAAAAAATCTGCAACCTCCTCAAAAACAAATTCGCGATTCTCATCCAGTGGGATAAGATGTCCGCTATTCGGCACAGTAACGATTTTTTTTGACTTCGAGCCGATATTGTCCATGATAAAACGTGCGCTGCGCGGCTGGGCGGTGTGGTCTTCCTCGCCGTGCATAATTAAAATCGGCGTGGTAATAGTCGGCAAAAGATTTTTCACGTCCGCGATTAAATCAATGAGTTCATGAACGCTGATGAGCGGAGTTTTTTTATAAACTTCATTGGCGGCTTGCGGCACGTTATCTAATTTTCTGCGCGGCTGAACAATGCAAGCATTCCCGCAAAATTCTTTTGGCGGCAGATTTTTCAAGCCTAAACCGTCGTCAATAAAAATCGGAGCGGAAAGCGTGACGATTTTAGAAATTTTTTGTTCAGCGGCGAGTTTCAAAGTTAAAATACCGCCCATGGAGTGTCCGACGACAAAAATTTTTTCGCAAGCTCCGCGCAAAATATAAAAACCGTCGAGCACCGAATTAAACCAATCGTCTTTGGTCGTGCGCATTAAATTATTCTCGTCAACGCCGTGACCGGCAAGGCGCGGACATAAAACGGTAAAATTTTTTTGATTTAAAAATTGTCCTAACAAAAAAAGTTCGGCGGGCAAGCCGGTGAAGCCGTGAATCAGCAAAACACCGCTTGAGCCGCCGCCTTTCATGAAAAAAGGTTCTCCGCCGTTAATCACAAAAAATTCCTCCTACTTTTGTAAAAGTAGCTTATAGCTTATAGCTTTTGCTACTTCCCTACTTCACTACCACCTATAAGCTATCAGCTATCACCTAAAAAGCTACACATTGCTAGCCTAATCATTTTTTTACATTGAGAGTTTGGCGATGATTAAAGTAATTATCCCGAACAAAACGCCGAGAATAATTGTCAGTCTTGCCAAGAGAGCGTCAATGCCGCGAGCTTTGCCGGAAAAAACAGCGTCCGAGCCGCCGTCCATGCCGCCCATGCCGCCCGACTTTGCTTCTTGACCGAGAATAACCGCAATCAACGCGATTGAAATTATCGCGTCCAAAATCATTAAAACTGTCATCATTTTTGAAACTACTCCTTATTTTTGAGACATGTGGTAACTTAAAGCACTCAAGCCGACCGATAAATCTTCGTTGACGAGCGGAACTGTCGGCGGCACGTTTAATTTTATCGGCGCGAAATTCCAAATGCCTTTAATGCCCGCCGCGATTAATTGTTCGGCTACGCTTTGAGCCTCACCGGCCGGAACCGTGATAACTCCGATGTCGACGGATTTTTCCGCAACAACTTCATTCATGCGCGCCGAATCGTTGACTTTAATGCCGTTGACTTCCGAGCCGATAATTTTTTCATTTTTATCGAGCAGAGCCACGACCGAAAATCCCAGCGACGAAAAATTTACGTAGTTGGCGAGCGCGCCACCCAAATGACCTATGCCGACAATCGCGAGCCGCCAATTATTTTGCAAGCCGAGAATGTTGCCGATTCTATTTTTGAGTTCGCGCACGTCGTAGCCGATACCTTTTCTGCCGAATTGCCCGAACGTCGCCAAATCCTTGCGAATTTGTTCCGGAGTGATGTCGAGTCGCCGACCCAATTCGTCCGAAGAAATTATCGGCAACTCCTCTTCTTCGGCGAGCCGCAAAGTTCGGAAGTAAAGTGGAAGTCTGTCAATCGTCGCCTGAGAAATTATTTTTTTCAAATGCGTCTCCCCCTTGTAAATGTATTGCTGCGCCTAACGCGCCGAGCAGCCACATAAGCATTGAACTTGGGATGTTGAAAAGTAAATGGTCAGTGAAACCGTTTAAAGCCATCGACAGGAACGCCAGCCCTATTCCGAGCCGCAAGCCGTCGAGAAATTTTTTGTCATCAATATTAGTCACGTCGTTCCAATCGACAAGCGGCTTTTTATCTTCCGACTCGTCGTTGATTTTGATAATTTTTGCGGAAACGTTTTCGCCCGCGACGGGAATATTTTCTACTGCGGCAATATTTTCCTCGTCCGAAAATTTTTGTCGAGTGTGTTCGCTGAAATTCATTTCCTCATGATGAAGAACATCTGCGCGGCGAACTTTTTTAATCTTGGGAGATTTCTTTTTGCCGAACAAGTCCAAAAATCTGTTGGAAAAATCTTCGAGCTTTTTATTGACGAGTTCAGAAAGTTCCTGCAAAAATTCACTCGACGAAATAACTTTCCCGAAACGTTCGGTAAACCATTTTTCTGCGCCGCGCTCACTAACTCCGAACGAAATAAACATTGTCCCGAAAAAATACCAGAAAAATGCCAGCGCACCGACAATCCCGATTTCCGCCGCGTAATTCAGATAAATGTTGTGCGCGTGATAAATTACGATGGTCGGGTCGGCAATGTAGTAGTTGTATTGCGGATAGACGTATTGATAAGCACCCCAGCCGATGCCCGCGAACGGGTGGTCGCTAATCATGGCGGTCGTACTGACCCAAATGCCGACGCGCACACCCTCCGAAGAATCGCCCATTGTGAACGCCGATAAAATTCTGTCGATAAAAGTCGAATCGCTGTAGGCAATCAACCCCGTGACCAGCACGAACAAAATCAGAACGCGCCAATCTTTCAACACGCCGTAGACCGCGAAGACTATCGCTATTGCAATGAACGCCCCGCGCGAGTAAGTCATTGCCAAACACGCGGCGAGCAAAATTATCGCGACGATTAAAATTATTTTATGCGAGCGACGTTCCGCCTTGGTCAAAAGACCCAACGACAGGCAGATAAAAATGTCAAGGTAACCTGCCAAGACGTTCGGATTTTCCAGCGTCGAGAAAATTCTTTTCTTCAATTCGGGAAAAGCTTCGGGGTCAGTCCATTTTACGTCCGCCACGTCCACGCCGAAAATAAATTGGAAAAATCCCCACAGCACGACCAAAATTGCCGACGCGCCCAAAGCTTGCGCGACGTATTTAACTTGTTCGGGCGTTCGGATTGTTTGCCCGACAATCAAATAAGTAAAGCCGTAAATTCCGACGAGCGAACAATAATTGTAAATCAGCTCCAAATTTCGCGCCGACGACATGAAAACACTTGCCGCGCCTATCAGCAAAAAAATCGTGACGGGCACATCAAAGGGCAAACTCCGAAATTTATATTTCGTGTCGATTCGACTGCGCAAGAACCAAGTTATCACGCCGAAAACGACTGCCGTCGACGCTATTGCCGGCGAGAGCGCGAGGAAAAATGCCTCCGTCAATATGGCGTAGATTGTCCACTCTTCGAGATTTTTTATGCGCCGTCGCCTTGCAAAGACACTGACTCTGTCCAATTCCCCGCCTCCTCAGCCTTTCTTCCCACGCAAGAAAGGTTTCAAAGAATCATTTTTTTTAACTACTTTCTTTTGCGTGCTTGAATGTACAATGTAAGTGCAACAGATAGAAAAACTCATAGTTTCCTGCTAAGATGTTTATAACTCATACAAGAAAGCAGGAGAGACCATGAGTTACAAACATCTTAGAAGGTGTTTTC
>JAFSOQ010000103.1 GCA_017446845.1 Selenomonadaceae bacterium
GTCGCCAGTGAGTGCGGCAAGTCGAAGAAGATAAATTGCGGCAGGAGCGGGATTTGCTCTTTGAGATAAAGATAGAGGAAGTAGCCGATAACAATTATTTTGAACAGCGACTTAAACAGCTCGACTATTGACCGCTTGGAAAAAATTCTTCCGAAACCGTTTATCGGATTGAGATTGTCGAGTTTCGGCTCCAATTTTTCCGTCGAAATCATCAAGCCGACTTGAAAGCAGTTTATGCCGAGTCCGACAATCATAATCGCGAACATTACCGGCATGACGGTTTTCGCCAAAAGAATCATAATTCCTATAAAAAGTTCCGAAATTGCTTCGGTCGAGGTGGTATTTGATAAGTGCGAATAAAGATAAACCGTGTATTCGGCAATGTTGCCGTAAATGAATTCCCACAAAATGCGCAGGATTAAAAAGCCGATTAACAGGACGAACGCCGTATTAAGTTCCTGGCTCCTTGCGACTTGACCTTTCTTGCGAGCGTCCTCACGTTTTTTGGAAGTCGGCTCTTCAGTTTTTTCGCCGTCGAAACGTTGCAGGTCGAAGACGAAATTTTTCAGCGTGTCGTCAGGGGGCAAGGGCTTTAAGGGCAATGGAAATGTTCGCGTACATTTCATTAAAAATCACGTCCAAAAAGAGAATGTAGAACGGCAGAACCATTGATAACATGCTCGTGCCGATTGTCAGCTGAAGCGGAATACCTACGACGAAAATATTCATCTGCGGCATGGTGCGGGCGAGAATACCCATTCCGACGTTAGTCAGCAGGATTGCAAAAGTTACGGGCATTGCGATTTTCATTCCGTTCATAAAAATTCCCGCCGTCAAATCAATCATGAGTTGCGGCAGTGATTCATTCCAAAGCATTGCGGTTAGCGGAATAATTCGGAAACTCTCTGTCAGCGCGGAAATAATCACGTGGTGCCCGTTTGTTATTATAAAATAAATTATCGTCAAGTTGTAAAGAAAAGTGCCGATAAGACCTGTTTGCTGTTGAGTGGTCGGGTCCATCATGCTCACGACCGCGAAACCGACTTGCATGTCCATAATTTTGCCCGCCATGTTTACTGCAGCGAGTGCGATATAACCGACAAGCCCGATGAGCCAGCCGACGAAAAGTTCTTTGACGACGGTGAACGCGAACAGCAAGACCGTTGCCGGAGGATTTACGGTGTACATTTTCACGACGATAGGGAAAAGCAATACCGCCAACAAAATCGCCGCGCCGGCTCTCAATCTGTAGGAAACGTTCATGCTACCGAAAAACGGCGAAATAAAAAAAATGCCGCTCGTTCGCGTCAGCACAAGCAAAAAACACGCCACTTGTCCTTGAAGAATGTCGAAAAAATCTATTTCCGTCAAAAGCTCGACCTCCCGACAAAGTGACTTTGCTTAACCGATACGAGCCGGCAAACCTGTAAATATTCCCGAAAAAAATTCTACCATGATTCTGAGCATCCACGGACCGAAAATCAAAATCGCAACGAAGACCGCGATAATCTTCGGGATAAATGCTAAAGTCTGTTCTTGAATTGAAGTCGTGGCTTGAAAAACGCTGACCATTAAACCGACCGTCAAGCCCAAACCGAGCATGGGCGCGGAAACAAGCAAGACGACCATCAACGCTTCTTGCCCAATCTGAATAACCAAATCTCCCGACATGAGGCACCTCCGCTATCGGAAACTTACAATTATCGACTGAATCAGCAAATGCCAGCCGTCAATCATAACGAACAGCAAAATTTTGAACGGCAGGGAAATCATGACGGGCGGCAACATCATCATACCCATTGACATGAGCGTCGTCGCAACAATCATATCAATGACGATGAACGGCACGTATAACATAAAACCGATTTGGAATGCGGTTTTGAGTTCGCTGATTATGAACGCGGGAATCAGCACGAACGTAGAAACATCTTCTTGAGTTTCGGGGCGTTCGGCTTCGGATAAGTTCACGAAAAGTGCCAAGTCAGCCTCTCGCGTTTGTCTGAACATAAATTCGCGCATCGGTTCGAGAACATTGGTTATCGCCTCTTCCTGCGAAATTTGTCCTGCAAGATAAGGTTGCAAGCCGTTATCGTTCGCCTGCGACCAATAAGGTGCCATTATGTAAAACGTCAGGAACAACGCCAGCGAGACGATAACTTGGTTCGGCGGAACATTTTGAGTTGCAAGCGCGTTTCTAAGGAAACCGATTATCACGACGATTCTTACAAAGGAAGTCGTCATCATTAAAATTCCCGGCGCGATTGTCGCCAAAGTCAAAACCGCTATGACTTGCAAAGTTGAAGCGACTTGTTCGGGATTTTCTGCCGTGCCGACTTCGACGTTGACACTTGGGATAATCGGTGCCGCCTCCGCGGCGCAATTAGTTAAAATCACGCCGACCGCGCAGATTAGAAAAAATCTTGTCACTTTCCACTACCTCTTTTAAAGAGTGGGATTTTTTGCAACGTGACGTTGCATCCTGCAGACGCGCCGTGCCGCTCAATATTTTTAGCGTAAACGCCGCGGCAACGTGACGTTGCATCCTGTTGACGCGCCGTGCCGCTCAATATTTTTAGCGTAAACGCCGCGGCAACGTGACGTTGCATCCTGCAGACGCGCCGTGCCGCTCAATATTTTTAAGGTAAACGCCGCGGCAACGTGACGTTGCATCCTGCAGACGCGCCGTGCCGCTCAATATTTTTAGCGTAAACGCCGCGACGGAACGAAATGCTGCGCATTTCTAGCCTAAAAAATTTTATCCTTTGTCTCGTTTCTTAAACAGCGGGATTTTTTTTACCAAACTCGAAAGCGTGCCGAACTCTTGAGAGAACATACCGCCCGAATTAATTGATTGCGCGTGCAAGTGTTCGATTAATTCTCTGTCGGTTATCTCGCTCAAAAGATTTATGCTGTGGTCGGTCACGCCCAACAAAAACACCCTGCCGGCAATTTCAACTGTGCAGACAGAGCGATTAGGTCCGAGTGGTAAATTTTCCAGAACTCTGCCGCCGCTTGCCGACATACGCGCCGCGTTAAAACGTCCGCCGATAAATCTTGCGGCGAAATACGCCATAACCAGCACGACGGCGAATACGGCGAACAAACTTACAAGATAAGCAAGCGTCGACCACCACGAGACTCCGGTGGGTCTTGGGTCGACTTCTTCATAGCCTTCCAAGTACCCGCCCGCAGCCTCCGCAGCAGAGCCGCCAAAATAAATCAAAGAAAAAAGCACCAGCGCAGTCGGGAGATAAAACTTTACTTTTTCTGTCATCAGCCGACGGCTTTGCGCACCGCTTCAAGCACGCGGTCTGCCTGGAAGGGTTTAACAATAAAGTCGCGTGCACCCGCTTGAATTGCCTCTATAACCATTGCTTGCTGTCCCATGGCACTGCACATAACGATTTTAGCTTTCGGGTCGATTTTTCTAATCGCTTTGACCGCCGAGATTCCGTCCATTTCGGGCATTGTAATATCCATCGTCACCAAATCGGGGCGCAGTTCGGCGAATTTCTCGACTGCCTTCATTCCGTTTTCGGCCTCGCCGACAACTTCATAGCCGTTCTTGGAAAGAATATCCTTAACCATCATTCGCATGAACGCCGCGTCGTCGACGACTAAAACTCGTACTGCCATAATCCATCTCTCCCGTTTAAAAGATTTTAGTTTTAATTTCAATCACATTAATCATTTAGGGTTTTGATTATAACCGATAATTTGACAATCGGCAAGACTTTATCACGCCGAAAAATTTTATCACTTCAAATGAGCGGCGCGCTCGGCAGGCGTTGCGATTTCCGTTATCCTTACGCCGAAATTTTCATCGATAACGACGACTTCGCCCTTAGCCAGGAAATGTCCGTTTACTTGAATTTCAACAGGCTCGCCCGCCAATTTGTCCAACTCAACTATCGAACCCGTCGACAGGTCGAGAATTTCTTTAATCGTCTTTTTTGTCCGCCCAAGTTCAACCGTCACTTGCAACGGCACATCTAAAATCAAACCGATGTTCGCCTCGTTGATTTGTACCGGCTCCGTGGAAAGGGGCGTAAATTGCGCGGGCGAAACGGGCATATTTGTTACGACATTAGGCTGCATTTGATTTCCCCCATATCCATAGCTCGGCGGCGACGCGTATCCTTGCTGAGGCGGTGGCGGCGCGTAACTTTGTTGCGGCGGCGGATAATTTTGTTGAGGCGGCGGCGCGTAACTTTGTTGGGGCGGTGGAGCAGGTGCTTGTTGCGGTTGCGGCGGTGGAGGCGGTGCAGGCGTCGGAGCGGGTGCAGGTTCGGGTTCGTCGCCGCCCATTAATGCATCAACCATTTCTTTGGCAACTTTGACCGTGATAATTTGCATTATCTCGCTGTCGATTAAGCCGTCAACTTCCATGCGGAACGCCGCGCGAACAACAGGTTCGGTGCTGTCTTTGTCTGAAAGGTCTTCTTTGCCGAAGTCGACGAGATTAACTTTCGGCGGAGAAATATCAATTTTTTTATTGAACATGGTCGACAAACTTGTTGCGACCGCGCCCATCATCTGATTCATTGCCTCGCCGACCGCGCTCAAATGAATTTCATTAAGTTCGGGGTCGGGATTGGTTCCGTCGCCGCCCATCATCAAATCGGCGATAACTGCGGCGTCGCGTGCCTGAATTGCAAAAACGTTGTTGCCGTCAATGCCGACGGTGTAAGCCACTTCGACGACCAGATAAGGCAACGGGTAATGTTGCTGAATTACATTCATCGGCGCAACGGAAACCGAAGGCGTCGTTATTGAAACTTTATGACCGAGCAGAGTCGACAAAGTTGTTGCCGCGCTGCCCATTGAAATATTTCCGATTTCTCCGAGCGCATCTTTTTCTATCGGCGATAAAAGTTCTTCGGCATCACCGCCCGAAAAATTATCGTCGCCCGAAGAATTATCGCTTGAATCGCCGCCGGCTCCCGCCAACAAGGCGTCAATTTCAGCTTGAGACAAATCACTCATCATCAGCCGCATCCTCTCCTTTTTGTACGACTTGAGTTATTTGCACCGCCAGCTTTTTGCCGAAAGTGCCGGGTCTGCAAAGAAATTTAGCATTTGTACCAATCATGCAGGGAAAATCTTCTTTAACCTTGGTATTGAGCTGAAGGACATCGCCAAAGCCCAAAGTCAGAAATTCGCGGATTGTAATTTGTACGCGCCCGACTTCAACGACGAACGGAACTTGTGTTCTGTTGAGTTGCTTGCGAATGGTTTCCATATGTCCGCCGGTTTCATCTTTGGAGGCGGACGCCGCAACCCAGAAAGTCGTCGTCAACTTCGACATAATCGGTTCGAGCACGAGATAAGGAATACAAATATTCATAAAGCCTTCGACTTCGCCGAGCTTTGTATTCATCGTGACGACAACGACCATATCATTTGGCGGAACAATCTGCGTAAATTGCGGATTTGATTCCGTCGCTTCAAGTACGGGGTTCATCGGCGTAACATTCGACCAAGATTCTTTGAAACGTTCCATAGCCGAATTGACAAAGCGTCGCATGACAGCATCTTCAATTTCGGTGAGAACACGAGTTTTAACTGCCGTGGTGCCGTCGCCGCCGAACACGCGGTCAAGATAGGCAAAAGCTATTTCGCTGCTCAATCCAAAAATTATGTTGCCCTTGAGCGGCGGAACGCCGAGTATCGTTATCACGCTCGGATTAAACAGCGATTGAACGAATTCTTGATAAGTGGACTGCTCGACCGAGGCGACGTCGACATTAACCAGCGTGCGAAGGTGCGAACTCATATAAGTATTCAGCAGACGCGCAAAACTTTCGTGGAGCATGTACAGCGTGCGAATTTGGTCTTTGGAAAATTTGTCGGGGCGTTTGAAGTCGTAGGGTTTAACCTTCTTTGTGGTTTCTTCCTTTTTAAGTTCATCAAGGGAAGAGGAATCTTCATTCGCGGCGGCAAGCAGTGCGTCTATCTGCTCTTGAGTCAATACATCAACAGACAATTTTTTATCCTCCGTAGTATCTGGTTCCCAGTTCCCAGTTCCCAGTTCCTAAAATCATTGCAAGAGGAAACTCGTAATGTAAACATCGTAGACGGAACCCCCGCCGAGTGCGGAGTTAAGCGCGTCTTTGAGTTGCTTTTTAAATTCGTCCTGTTTATCGGCGTCAAAGTCTTCAAGAGAAGTCCCGCGCAAAAATTGTGTGGCAACGTCGTTGACTTTAACTTCGGCGTCGGGCTGAAGGGTGTGCGTGTCTTCATTTATGACGGACTTTTTGCCCGGATTAAACTCGACGATAATACTTGCCTTGAGATATTTTCCGCTGCGCGGACCGCCGACATTGACGAGGATACCTTCTTTGGGGTCGCCCAACTTGACGAAAACTCCGGCATCATGATAGCGCGGTCCCGAATCTTCATCTTCCGAGCCGCCGCTTGCAACATCGCCCATGACTTTTGTCACGACGAAAAGCGAAATGCCTGCCGCCAATGCCAAGCCGACTATTACGAGGACGACTATCATGATAATCGTTTTTTTCTTTGATTGTGCTGCGGGAGGAGACGGAACAGCTGTTGTTTCGACTTCCTTTTCTTCATCCGGCATAATTTATCCCCTCCACTTTAGAATTGTCTTAAGGCGCGGCGATATTTCATCACGCGGCGCACGACTTCATCGGCAGGTTCTTCGACGATAAGTTTTTTTTCGTTGACGAGCGTGATTACTGTGTCGGGCGTAGATTCGATTGTTTGAATCAATTCTGCGTTGAGGATAAATTCCCCGCGCTTTTTCGCGTCCGAATTGAATTTCGTTAGCTTAATCATGGATTGACCTCCTGTATCATTTTGCTTGAAAATTTTCGCCGCAACTTTTTAAAACCCTTTTATTGGCAAGTCAAAATTTTTGCAGAAATATTTTACACCGCCGCGATACTTTGTCAATACACCGCTTGATAAAAACCGCAACCTGTTATAAAATTGAAAAAAATTTTTTTGGCGTGGTGAATCGCATTGGAGCAAAATTTTTATTCGGAAAAACTTCTGGAGCTGAAAAACAATTTTTCCGTCAAGATAATTTCAGGAGTGCGCGGCGTCGGCAAGACTACCCTTTTAAAAAACTTCGCGGAAAATTTACGTGCAGAGGGCGTTGCGGAAGAAGAAATAATTTTCATCGACTGCGCGGCGCAAGAACGGTTTAGAAACTTCCAAACGTTTTATGAATTCGTCGAGGGTCGAACGATTGACTTGGAAAAATTTTTCTTGCTGGTCGACGACATTGACTACGTTGCCGAGTGCGAAAAGGCGATTAATGCTTTGTTCGTCGGTGCGCCCGCAGAAATTTATATTACGTGTTCGGGCGATACTCTCGTCGAAAAAATTTCCGCGTTGCTTCCCGATAATTGCGACGTATTAAAAATATATCCGTTGTCCTTTGCCGACTACGCGAAAACTTTTCCGTCGAAGGATGCCCTGCAAAATTATTTACACTTCGGCGGCTTGCCCGAAACTCTCGGCGCGGGTAAAAATATTTTGCCGAAATTTCTGCGCGGCATTAGTTATGAGATAATGTTTGAGCTTATCGAAAAAAATTCTCTGCAACGTGCCGATATTTTACGCCTGCTTATAAAATCGCTCGCGCAAAACGCCGGCAAGCCGATTAATTTAAATCAACTGATTGAACGCTTGGATTGTGCGCCTCTCACGTTCAGAAATTATTTGAGTTGCGTCGCAGGACTTTTCAATAGAATTCCGCGCCTCGATATAAAGTCGGGAAATTTCTTGATTGGCGGAGAAAAAATTTATTGCGTTGATAACGGGATACTTTCTGCGCTTGCCGAAGTCGACGAGACTACTTTAATGGAAAATGCAGTTTACGTCGAACTTTTGCGGCGCGGTTTCAAAGTGAGCAGCGGCAAGTTCGGCGCGATGAATATCAGTTTTGTTGCCGCTCGTGATGATAAAAAAATTTTTATTCAAATTTTGCCGACAAGCGGAGTTTCCGTCCGCAAGAGTACTCGTCCTTTGCGAGCATTGCCCGAAGACGCCGAAAAAATTTTAATCACCTTGAAACGCGAGAAAAATTTTGGCAACATAAAAAATATTGTCTTGCGAGATTTTTTGTCGGGATTATAAAAAAAAAATTTTTACAGCTTGCAGGAATTTTTTCACTAAGTATAGAATATATTCAATCCCAAAGATAGTCGTTAAGATTTTTTTCAGATAAATGCAGGTTGTTCACTTTCTTTCAGACAAAGGAGGTTTGAGTATAGGTTAAAGGTTCGCTGATACCCGCAATTTTCTGCCCATAAAATTTTTTACAAAAGATGTGGAAATTTTTTTGACAGGTGTTATAATGGCGGGCATGAAATTTTGATTTGTTAAGTCGGAGGTGTCTTTCATGGCAGAACGTGAAATTAAATATCGCGGCTTAAAAACTTTTCAAATATTCAGCGGCGAAAAGAAGAGCGTTTGGATTTACGGTTTCTATCTTAAGCGCGGAACATACGGCGACCCCGGTCCGCAAGCGCACATTTTTGTTTACGAAAACGGCTACGAAGGTTATCGGGTTGACTCAAAAACAATAGGGCAATTTACGGGGCTGGTCGACAGCACAGGCAAAGAAATTTACGAAGATGATATAATTTCACCGGAGGACGGGCGAATCGGCATTGTGGAATTTCGCAACGGCGGTTTCGTCGTAAACTACGGGAATGATAATCGGCAAGCTTTATACGATATGGAAAATTGGAAGGTGACGATTTTAGGCAATCGCTTTGAAAATCCCGAACTGCTGATAAACGTCACTGCACCAAAAAAAAACGAGTCAACCGTTCAAGAGCTCGAAGCTTTAGGCAACATTGAATCTGAATTCCTCGCGAGGAAGTGATTTAAATGTTAAAAAAATTTTCGGCGGCTCTTTTGATAACTCTCCTCGTGACAAGTGGCGCGGCTCAAGCTTACGATTTACCGAAACTTAAGCCCGATAAAAAGATTTCTAAAACAGTCGAACAAAAAAAAGGCTCGGTGCTCAAGAGTGATTGGAAAGGCGCGGAACTTTTCGAGCAAACAATTAAGACGCGATTGGCAAACGGCGAGAAATTTGCACCCAATGACCCTGCGCGAGTGCCGACGGATTCAAATTACGTGTTCATTGCGTTTTACAACGACGCACCGTATTTTTTGGACAAGTATTCAATAAAAATCAAAAAGAATTCCGACGCCGCACGAGTTTGGGAACAGAAAATTTTCCCGATAAGCAAAAATTATTCGCCAAAGAACGCAACGGCAACTCCTCAAAAATTTTGCCTCACGGACGGGAAATTTTACAACTCAACAAAGGACAAAGACGCGCTTTCCGAAATAGCGGATGAAACCGACAGAGCTTTTCTCGAAGAGTGTTTTAAAGTCGGTTATTACTTCGCATTTGGAGAAGAAGCGCACGAAAATTAGTTACGGCAAAAAGAAAAAATGTCGGCAAGGATGTCGACAATTTTTTTTTGCAAACAGAAAATTTTACTCGTTGTGCCGCAGGAAAAAAGCATGGGAAAAATTTTCGGGGCGTTCTGCTTTTCCGTCAATGATAAATAAAAAACCGCCGAGCGTTTTGCCCGACGGTTAAATTTTTTATCACATGTAGTCGACGGAAGATTTTTGTTTTTCTTGTTTCATAAAGCCGAGTTTCTTGGCAACCCATTCGGTTATGACGAAGAGCACGGGAATTACAAAAATACCTAACATCGTCGCGAAAAGCAAGCCGCCGACAACGCAAACGCCCATGGAGTTACGTGCTGCGGAACCTGCACCGGCCGCCATAGCCAAGGGCAAGCAACCGATTATGAACGCGAACGACGTCATCAAAATCGGGCGAAGGCGCAAGCCTGCCGCCTCAATAGCAGCCTTGACAGGTGTCATGCCTCTGTCAACGCGAACTTTTGCAAACTCGACGATTAAGATTGCGTTCTTTGCCGCAAGTCCGATAATGGTTATAACGCCGATTTGGAAGTAGACGCAATCCTGAAGTCCCGCGTTCGCTTGACCGTTGTTAAGTGTCGCCGACACCCATGACATAAAATATTCCGAGAAGACTGCGCCGAAAAGTCCTGTCGGCACGCTGAGCAAGACCGCATAAGGCACCGACCAACTTTCATAGAGCGCGGCGAGCATCAAGAATACGAAAACCAACGCCAAAGCCAAGACTTGACCTGTGGAGCTGGCGGCTTTCTTTTCTTCGCGAGACTGTCCCGACCATTCGATATTAAATCCGACGCCCGCTTCTTCTTTAACGATTTCTTCAATCGCATTCATTGCTTGACCGGAAGAATAGCCCGCGCCCGCGTTGCCTTGAATGGTAACTGCGCGAGCCGCGTTGAATCTGGAAATTTGCGTCGGACCTGTCGAGTAGCGCGGAGTGACTAAAGAGCTTAGCGGAACCATTTGCCCTGCCGAACCTTTGACGAAAACAAATCTTGCACAATCCGCCTCCGAACGATACAAAACGTCCGATTGCAACATAACTTTATAGGTGCGCCCGAATTTGTTAAAGTCGTTGACTTGCATGCCGCCGAAATTGACTTGCAGAGCGGTGAACACGTCGGAAAGATTTACGCCCAAAAGTTTAACTTTCTCGCGGTCGATTTCATATTCGACGGTCGGCGAGGCAATGTTAAAAGTTGTGCGCACGCCCTGCATTTCGGGACGCTGATTGGCTTTGGCGACGATTTTTTTAGTCAGTTCGTCAAGTTCTTCGTCCGTGTGACCTGCCATATCTTGAAGTTGCATTGACCAGCCGCCAACGTTACCTAAGCCGGGAAGTGCGGGCGGGTTGAACGCGATAACTTGAGCTTCGGGAACGGTCATTGCGCCTAATCTAAACATTGTCCCGATACACGCATTGACCGAGGCATCTTTTCCGCGTTGAGTCCAATCTTCCAAACCGCAGACGATAATTCCCGCGCTGGGTTTCGCGCCGAACGACAGAATATCAAAGCCTGTAATCATCATGCAGTTTCTCAAGCCGGGCATTTCCTTCATGACCGCGCCGCCGAGTTTGTCAATCGTCTCAACCGTGTGATTCATAGAAGTTCCTTCGGGTAAGTTTATCGACGTAAAGAAATAACCTTGGTCTTCTTCGGGCACGAACGTCGACGGGAGCCGCTGATAAATCGTCCACGTGCAGCCGAGGATAATCAGCAGGAAAATTATCGCGAGCTTTGAACGTTTGATAAACGCCGCGACAATTCCGACGTAACCGTTTTTCGTGCGGTCGAACCAGTTGTTAAAGCCGTCAAAGAATTTGTCGAAGATACCTTTCTTTTTGTTCGGGTCTTTAGGTTTAAGAATCATGGCGCAAAGTGCCGGCGTCAAAGTCAGCGCGACGAATGCCGACAAGCCCATAGAAATTGCAATCGTCAGCGCGAACTGTCGATACAAAACACCCATCATGCCGCCCAAAAATGCAACGGGCACGAACAC
>JAFSOQ010000104.1 GCA_017446845.1 Selenomonadaceae bacterium
GATGTCGGAGGTGATACAGATGCCGAAAACTAAGAACGCGTTCGCCCTTCGTAACTTCGACGCGCAGAGGATTTGGAAACAAAAAATTTTTTATCCAAGGTCAAAATCAAAAAACTCTCCCCATTTAGTTTTTGATATGTTTCCTTGTGATAGCAATAATATGAGAGCATTATCACGAGTATGCTTTTTTGCTAGTTTTCGCGAAGATGAAACAGATACTGATGAAAAAATTTTAGAAAATTATCATAATCAAGCCGTATACGCTCAAGAAGATGATAATCATGTTGAGATAAAAATAATAATTGAACTGTTCGGTATTTTTTCAAAAAATTTAACAGCTTATATGAATAGAATATTTCGGCATTATCAGAGGCTCGAAAAGTATTCAAGAAAATGGAACGAAACAATCTGTGAAAACGAAACTTTTTCAGCAATCGAAATTCGGACAAAAACCCAAAGAATACAGACACTGCTAAAATTTTATGAATACGTTCAAGAAACTATCAAAAATTTGCAACGCTCAATCAAGCGACATATTGCTGAAATTACCGACGCTTGCGAAAAAGCTGACCAAAATATCTTCGCTATAAGGCTCCGTCAAGCTCGAAAGAAAATCGGTTTAACTCAAACACAGTTAGCTAATGCTATTGGTATGACGGCAGGAGGCTACACTAATTACGAAAATTCTCTTCGCGAACCTTCCCTAGCAACATTAAAGAAAATCGTGCGAACATTGAATGTATCAGCTGATTGGTTATTAGGATTGACGCTATAAATTGCGTCTATTTTTTTTGACAAAAATAAACTTAGTTGTTACAATGTGAAGAAAAAAATATACACAAAATGAAGGATTGATAAAAATGAAACTTGACGGCATGAAGTTGCAAGCGGAAATCGCCCGCCGGCAGATGACGATAACCGATTTTGCAAAACAAGCGGGCTTGTCAATCGGCTCGGTGCACAGGGCAATCAACGGCGGACAGTCAACCTTGCGCACGGCAGGCAGAATGGCGGCATTGTTGCAAGTGTCTCCTACTGAAATTTTTTCCGCGCAGGCGAAAGGGCAATGATTATGGGAAAAAGTTTGCAAAAAAAAATCGCCCTGCGCAGGGCAGAAAGGAATAACATATGAATAATTCCGAAACTGATTTTAGCACCCCCGACAAGCCGTTTCAACAGCGGCTTGAAAATCTGCCCGATGAGATTCTTAAGCAACGGAGATTCTTTGAAGCCGGAGCCGATAAGGTACCACGCCTTAAGGGTTGGAGCAATCCGAATAAACAGAAACTTTATTCCGAGATTGATGGTTACGTCGGATTTGATACAACAGGGCATGACAGAGCCGTTGACTATCTTTTTCTTGACTTCGACCATATCTTCACCGACACGGGCGAATTCGTTAATGCAAAGGCGGAAAAGTGCTTTAATTACGTCGTCAACGCCCTGAAGACTTACTGCGAACTTTCCGTTAGTGCCACGGGCGCACATGTTATCGCCGTTCCCACTGCCGGCATATTCAAGACAATAGCCTCCGGCAAGAACGGCAAAATTGACTTAGGAGACGGAGCTTGTCTCGAAATTTTTTATAAAACGGGCGGGCGTTATTGCTTATTTACCGGCAATGTCTACCGTTGCGAACCTAAAGCTCCTGTAACCCACGGACAAGCCGTTGATGACGTTTTTAAAAAGCTCCTTGATGAAGTTGCCCTACAGAATAAAAAGCCTCCTACGCCTGCGCGGCTTGAAGGGCAATCAACGGAGCTAATCTATTCGTCCGCCGATGCTAGGAAAGAAAATTCTAGCAAGCTCGGTATCGAATACGATTTGTTTCGGGCGGAGAAAATGCTTGAGGCGATTAATCCCGATGCCCTTTCAGATTCTGATTGGCTTGCTGCCATTTCCGCCGCTAAAAATATCGGTGTGCCCTATCCAGTCGTAGACGCCTTCAATCGCCGTGATTCAGACCGTTACGACGAAAAAGAAAATCAAACTCGCTGGAATTCTATTACCGACCCTAGCTTTGATATTGAAACACTTCACGGCATTGCTAAGCGTTTTGGCTATCAAGAAAAATCTGCGCGGCTTGAGTGGTATAAACTTCACCCTGAATTGATGACGGAAATTATTCACCGCCCCGCGCAGGCGTCCGACGACAACGCCCCGCCGATGGACGACGAAACTACTTTCACTTCGCGGCTTGATTATCTTTCGTCCCTGCCGCAATCCCCCGACCGCGATAACCAAATCATTGCTCAAATCCGCGACCAATGCGACTGGAAAACTAATCGCAATGGCGAACGGCTTTATATCCTGCCGACCTTTAACAACTTGCGCCTTATCTTTGACTATGACCCTAATCTCCAAAAGCTCGTCGGTTATGATGAATTTCAAGGCGCAGATGTACTTTTAAGAAAACCTCCGTGGAAACGCGCTGATTCTACTAACACCGAGTGGACGGACAAAGATGACGCTCAACTTCGCCTTTATCTTCGCGAACACTACGGAGAATTACAAGGCAAGCAGATTATCGAGGACATGACGACTAAAATCAGTCAAGCTAATTCCTTCAACGTCGTCAAAAACTTTTTCAAGAAACTTCCCGAATGGGACGGACAACACCGCGCAGAGACTTTGTTTATCAAATTCCTTCGCGTTGATGATACACCTTATGCCCGCGAAGTCACTTGGAACTGGTTGTTAGGAGCTGTCGCTCGTATCTTTCACCCCGGTTGCCGGTACCAAACCGCACTTGTCCTTCACGGCAACCAGAAAATCGGCAAGTCCTTTATTATCGAGTGTCTAGGCGGGCTTTGGTACATTGAACTGACTGACAACGTCGACGACAGCCACGCCTCCGACGCTATAAAAAAAGGCTGGATTGTCGAAATTAAAGAAATGGCTGCCATGCGTAAAGCCGAAATTAACGCCGTCAAAGCTTTTATCGAACGTTCCTCCGAAACACGCAGGGCAGCTTACGACCGCAGAGCTACTACCACCTATCGGCATTGTGTCTTCGCTATCACCGTTAATGATTCCGAGTTCCTGCGCGATGTCACTGGCAATCGCCGCTATATGATCCTCCATTGCAACAGCAAGATGTTCGATTATGTGCCTGGCTTAACCGACGACTTTATCAAGCAAGTTTGGGCTGAAGTCTTCGCTAAGTACAATGAGATGTTCGACAATGATAAAGCCTTCGACGAGAAAAAACTTGCCCTTAGTAAAGAGACCGAAATCAAAGCTGAAGAAATCGCTACACACTTCATGCAAGATGACGGCATGACTAACGAAATCAAAGGTTTCCTTGATAAGAAAATCCTGCCGCCGTTTTTGTGGCAGGAACTTACCAGAGAGGAACGCCGTAAATTTTTCGAGGCTGGATATATCAAGCTCGTCAACGGAAAAGACGACCTTATCAAACGTCGTCAAGCTCGTGGCGGTAAATCTGTGGACGACGACGTTAAGAAAATCTCCGACTGGTTAGGATATGCCGGTACAAAGTTTGTTCGCAAGCAAGACATTAAACGCGGCAGTGACACTATCGGCAAAGAATTCTTTATCTATGGCTCCGACTTGCGCAACCACATTTGCGCCGCTGAAATCTTCAATGAATGTTTTGGCTCCGACAAGCGCAAGGCTATGTACCGCATTAACGATATTCTCGAAACACTCGAAGGCTGGACTAAGGGAAAAAGACTTCAAAACTCCGACACCGTTTATCCCGACCAAAAGAAACCCTACTATCGCAACACCGCGAAGCCCCCTGTAGCGAACTCCGACACCCCCGCGCAGGCGGATGACGACCCTAGCGACCTGCCGTTTTGAAACACTTCTTTTTTCGCAGTGTTTCAAAAAAAATAGGACGTCCTTTAGGACGACTTCCTAAAAAAAAAGAACCCCCATTGAAAAAAATAGGACGACCCCAAAAAAAGGCGTCCTATTTTTTTTTCGCGTACTGACGCCATTTGTTGACGAAAAGCCCTATTGTTATTAGGACGTTTAGGACGAGTTGACAATGGGTCGTCCTAAAAAACTCCCCGCGTCACAGCTACGTTTAGGACAAGTAGGACAATTAGGACGCAAATTTTAAAGACTTTTATTGGATAAAAAAAAAAAAAAGGGGGGGGAGTAAAAAAAGTGTTTCAATAGCCTAGAGAGAAAAAATTTTTTTTGTAAAAAGTTTCGTTCAAGAATTTTCTTGGAAATTTGCGTCCTAAACGTCCTAAACGTCCTAAAACCGCATTACCACTAGGCGAGTTTTTTAGGACGCCTTTTTAGGACGCGTCCTAATTTTCCTATAGTCGTCCTAAAGTCGTCCTAAAAAA
>JAFSOQ010000017.1 GCA_017446845.1 Selenomonadaceae bacterium
GTAGAGCGAACGTTTGCTTGGCTCAATCATTCTCGCCGACTTTCTAAAGATTACGAGATACTTACTTCTTGTGCCGAGTCCATGATTAAAATTTCTCATCTACATTCTTTACTTAATCGCTTGTGAAAACACCTTCTTAATGTTGCCGCCTCCTCAGCTAAAGATAAAATCTTGGGGCAAACGAACACTTTCAAAAATGACATCGAGCGAATGTTTCTGTTCCTAATGCTGTTTTCCATAGTTTTGATTGTCGTTATGTTGGTCTTTGTTTTACGTTCAGGCATTCGCGAATCAGATAAATTTTTAGACCCGATTCAGCAACTGATAAACGGTGTGCAGGACATTGCAAAAGGTAATTTCGACCGCAGATTGGAAGTTCCGAGCGAAAACGAGATTGGAAAGTTGGCTCAAGCTGTAAATACAATGGCAGATGAGCTTAAAACCTACATGAATAACCTGCAACAGGAAACTGCCGAGCGCGAGCGAATTTCTACCGAGTTAAACGTTGCGACGAGTATTCAGCAAAGCATGTTGCCGCATGAGTTTGACTTCGACCGCACAGATTTTGAAATATATGCGACGATGAGCGCGGCAAAAGAAGTCGGCGGCGATTTTTACGATTTCTATTTTGTCGACAACAAGCATTTAATCATAACAATAGCCGATGTGTCGGGTAAAGGTGTTCCTGCGGCGTTGTTTATGTCTCGTTCAAAGACGATGTTGCAAAACTTCGCGCTTTCAATGAAGGATCCGGACGACCTGGCGGCAGTTATGTCGCTTTCCAATCGCCAACTGTGTTACAATAATGAGGAAATGCTTTTCGTAACGGTTTTCATGGGCATGTTGAATTTGGAAACGGGCGAATTTATTTACGCCAACGGCGGTCACAATCCTCCGCTGGTCAGACACGAAAATAAATTTGAATTTATGGACGTCGGCAAGAGTTGTATGCTCGGAATTGATGAGGATGCTCCGTTTGGTCAGAAAAAAATTAAATTGGCACCGGGCGATATAATTTTCCTTTACACCGACGGCGTAACCGAGGCCATGAACGAGAGCGGCGAATTGTTTGGCGAAAATTATTTACACGAAGTTCTTAACGGCGAGGATAAATCGGAGTCGCTTGAAACTTTGCTTGAGAATTTACGCAAAGCAATTAAAAATCACGCAGGCAACGCTGAACAATCCGACGATATTACGATGTTGGCTTTGAAGTTCAACGGTGGTGGAAATTGATTTGAAAAAATTTCTAACCGCACTGATAATTTTAAGCTTGAATGCTGCTCAAGCCGCCGACCTCGAAGTTGTATCGCTGAATTTGGAAGAAAGTATCGACATGGCATTAAAAAACAATCCGGAAATATTTCAGAGCATGGAAGACCGCGAAGCTGCGAATTGGGCTTTCAAACGTGCAAGACGGCAGTCCGGATTGAACTTCGGCTACAGTTTTTCGGGCAGACGCTACGGTCGAAGCTCTAACGGCAATCCTATGCAGACCAACAACGATTTTAATAACAGTTTCAATGTGTCGGTGCCGATTTATCACGGCGGACAGCTGAAAAACTTGCGTCGACAAAACAAGTATGCTCTTAATGCCGCCGAATTGATGTTTGAAAATACAAAGCAAGATATAAAATTGCGAACAACGACAGCTTACTATGAAATTTTGCGTTGCCGAGATATAATGCACGTTCGCGAGGAAGAAATCAATAATCTGCAGGAATATTTGAATCAATCGATGATTCGTTATCGCGAAGGCGTCGTTGCGAAGTCCGATATATTGGCGACCAGGGTATTATTAGCCGATTCAAATCAAAATTATGTAACGGCACGCGGCGAATACGAAAAATCCATGGCGAATCTGAATACTTTAATAGGATTGCCGACGGAAACGCCGATAATCCTTCGCGAAGAGATGAATTACGTGCCGCACGACGCAGATGTAGAAAATTGCATGGCATATGCTCTGGAAAATCGTCCGGATTATGCGGCGGCGTTATTTTCAGTCAAACAGGCGGAATCAGCGATAAAAGTTGCGGCGGCAGAAAAAAAACCTTTCGTGGACGCTTCGGCAAGCAAATCTGCGGAGGCTGACAGGATTTTTAAGTCGGATACGTCGCGAAGTTGGCAAGTTGGTTTAAGTGTTCAATGGAATATTTTCGATAACGGAGTCACGAGCGCAAGTGTCAATGAAAGACGCGCGAATTTGCGCAAAGCTCAAGCGGTGGCAACTCAAATTTTGGATGCGGTTCATCTTGAGGTTTATTCCGCCTACATTGATTTAAAAAGTGCCGAAGAAAACATTTCCTCGACAAAAGCGGCGGTCGGAAGTGCCGAAGAAGATTATCGCTTGGCTAAAATCCGATATGTTGAGGGCGTCGGCATAAATCTTGAGGTAATGGACGCGCAAGAAAAGCTTACGAAAGCTCGCGTGAATTATTATTCGGCACTTTACGAGTACAATGTCGCCAAAGCGTTACTGGATAAGGCGATGGGCGTACCGATTGATCTTATTGTTCCCGATTACGTTGACGGAGAAAGGAAATAACAAAATGGAATGGAAAATTTTCCCTGCTACGAAAGAAAATTATTATTCGATGCTTGATTACGTGCTGAATGCGGCTGAGGAGTCCGGAGTGTCCGCTAAACAGCAAATTTCTTTGGAATTGGGCTTTGAAGAGGTAGCGACGAACATAATCGACTATGCATACGGCGAAAACGTCGGAGAAATTTCTATTCGGGCATATCTTGACGCCGATCATTTCTTCATTGAGCTTAAAGACAGCGGCGTACCGTTTAATCCGCTTACAATGAGTGAGGCGGAGAAACCGACGGATTTGGAGAGCGCAAAAGAGGGCGGCTTGGGCATTTCATTCATGCGCAGGATTTTTGACGAGATGTCGTATCATTTCGGTCAAGACGGCGAATTTTTCTGCAACAGATTAAAATTGGGAATGAAATTGTCCGAAGAGCCGAAGGGATTTTTATGAATGTGGAGGAGGAATTAAACAGAATCAAATTTTCGGAGCTGAGTCGAGTATTTAATGACTTATTGAACAAAATTTTACTTGAGCGAATAAATCGGCGCGATTCGGATAAAGAACTTGACCTTGAAGAGCTTGATTCGGTAGCCGCCGCGGAAAAAGATAATAAAATCCGGGAGGAATATTTAAATGAGCAGTAAAGTAGAATTTCAAACTTCCACGCACAAAGATTGGCAGATTTTTTCGATAATCGGACGTGTAGACACGGTGACAGCGGCGGAAGTCGATAAGGTCG
The DNA here is from genome assembly GCA_017446845.1 of Selenomonadaceae bacterium. GTDB lineage: Bacteria > Bacillota > Negativicutes > Selenomonadales > Selenomonadaceae > Quinella. Next base: position 3,280 of record JAFSOQ010000017.1, read on the forward strand.
GCAACGAATTCCTGCAGTCGAACAACAACATTGCGCTGGATATGTCTGCGATGGATTATATTTCGAGTGCGGGTTTGCGTGTTTTGTTGCGTATAGCGAAAAAATCCAAGCGCGACAAGAAAAAATTCGTGCTGTTCGGAGCGTCGGGCATGATTAAGGAAGTTTTGGAAGCGTCGGGCATGGATATGCTGGTTACGATTTACGAAACGCAGGAAGATTTGCCTTGAGAGCGATTTTTAGGACACTTACCTTTTACAAACTCAGTAAAAGTTGGTGTTTTTAGGCAGGTTGCTATTTACACAAAATCGCTGACACAGTCCATTATATGGACATCTTCGAGCCTTCAGAAATGTTAAAAAGCAACAAAAAATGCCCCGATATACTTCGAGGCGTTTTTTATCCAAAAACGGCGAGAAAACCCCCGCCTCTTGACTTTGTAAACCTAAAAAGATATATTTTCAAATGTGGAGGACTACCACGTTAAAAAAGTGTACTTATGACCAACGATTTGAAATAGAATCGTTTTCGAGGGAGCACTAACCCTCCTGAAGTTTTGTCTCTGAAAAGTAGTGCGAAATAATTAAAAGCAAGCAGAACCTCAATTTTGAGCGACTGTGTGTGGGGTTTTTGGACAACCCTTTGAGAATAAGAGTGGCTTAGGCTATTAAACTTCTCATGAATCTCCCGCAGGCGGGAGTAGTTCAAATGATATAATGAGCAGGTTTTGGCAACGCAAAATCCCTCCGACAACTGCCGAAGGGATTTTTTGACTGCTTTAATCGATTCAATCATCACTGATTTGGTGAATCCTTATAAAATTCGCTCTCAAATGGTCGTAAGCTTCGCCGCGAGAAATTTCTTTGCCGTTGATGAAATATTGATTATTGCCGAAAGGTTTTGTTACGCAAGTAATTCCTGCTTTTGCCCAGCCCGCATCGACTTCCGCGCTTTTTGAACCCCAATAAAACATCGTGGGTATCGTGCCGTAATATCTGTCCATAAGCCCGTAGTCGTAAAGAATTTTGCTGTCGCCGGAAGTTTGACCGATAGAGCCGCCCGCGACCTCGTCGAGTTCCTAGTCGCTCAAAAGTTCAAGTTCGTCATTGATTTTCTTGATGTTTTCCTCACGTGTTGCCATAATATCAGCCTCCAAATTGTTTTCTGCACATTATACGCCGAGAAAACGATTTCGTTACAAGTTTAGCAGAAAAATTTCATGCCGTCAACGAAAAAACCCCTCGACACGTTGCCGAAGGGCTTTTTGTTGTTTGATTAGCTATTTTTTTTGCCGAAAAGTTTTTCAACAATCTTTTGAACGATTACGAAGAATACAGGGATTAAAAATATTCCCAAAAACGTCGCGACAGTCATTCCTCCGACGACCGCAACGCCCATAGAGTTACGAGCCGCCGAACCTGCGCCCGAAGCCGTTGCGAGAGGCAAACAACCAATTATAAAGGCAAAACTTGTCATCAAAATCGGTCGGAGGCGCAAACCGGCAGATTCAAGCGACGCTTTAATCGCTTCCATGCCGGTATCGGTGCGAACTTTGGCAAATTCGACGATCAGGATAGCATTTTTCGCGGCAAGCCCCATAATCATGATAACGCCGATTTGCATGTAAATGCTGCTTTGAAAACCGGGATTTCCTACGCCTAAAGTGTTCGTGTATATGTTTAGAACGTATTCTGAGAGCAATGCGCCGAAAATTCCCGTCGGAACTGTCATCAAAACGGAAAAGGGCACGCTCCAACTCTCATAAAGCGCGGCAAGGCATAAAAATACGAAAACTAACGCCAAAGCCATAACTTGACCCGTCGAACCCGATGCTTTTTGCTCTTCGCGGGATTGTCCGGACCATTCGACCGCAAAACCTGTCGGAGCAACTTCATAAACGACATTTGTTAAGGCAGTCATAGCTTGACCCGAAGAAAAACCGCTTGCTGGTTGAGCTTGAACCAAAACGGAGCGTTTTCCGTTAAAACGAGTGACTTGAGTCGTTCCGGTGTTGAGTTTGTAGCTAATTAAGGTGTCGAGCGGCACAAATTGCCCGCCTGAACCTCTGACGAACATAAATTTCAACATATCGATTTCACCGCGGAAATAAACGTCCGATTGCATGACAACTTTGTAAGTTCTGCCGAATCTGTTGTAGTCATCGACGGGCATACCGCCGAAATTGACTTGCAAAGCGGCGTAAACGTCCGCGAGATTGACTCCGAGCATTTCAATTTTCTTTTGGTCGAGTTCATACTTGTAACTGGGCGAAGTTACGCTGAAAGTAGTCGAAACGCCTTGCAATTCGGGGCGAGAATTGGCCGCTTGAACAATTTTATCGGTAATATCGGACAAATCGCTGTCGGAATGGCTTTCCAAGTCGATAAGTTGCATTGTCAAACCGCCGACTTGCCCTAAACCGGGCAATGAAGGCGGATTAAAGCCCGCGACGAACCCTTCAGGAGCTACGCCGTTGCCAACCATGAAAACATTTTCAATCGCGGCAGTTACAGACTTTTCAAAGTCAGTTCTTTCCGCCCAATTATACATACTTACGAACAAAGTTGCCCCCGAAGACTTCGGACCGTTGGAAAGTATATCGTTCCCCGCAACCGAGATAATATCTTTGACGCCCGGAACGTTTTCGCGAATTGCAGCGGCAACTTTATCGGTCGTTATCGACGTTCTATTGAGCGAAGTTCCTTCGGGAAGCATAACTGCGGCGACAAAGTAGCCTTGATCCTCGTCCGGAACAAAAGTTGACGGCAAAATCTTAAAAAGCAGTCCCGTTAAGCCGCAAACAATCAACATAAAGACGACAGCGAGCTTTGACCACGAAATAACCTTCGCGACAACGCCGACATAAGAATTTTTCGTGCGCTCGAACCAATTATTGAAGGCGTCAAAGAATTTGCTGAAGAAATTCTTCTTTCCGTGCTCGTGAGGCTTTAAAATCATGGCGCAAAGTGCAGGAGTCAAAGTTAGAGCGACAAAAGCCGATAAACCCATTGAAACTGCGATTGTCAGCGCGAATTGACGATATAAAATACCCGTCATGCCGCCCAAAAACGCAATCGGGATAAAAA
>JAFSOQ010000018.1 GCA_017446845.1 Selenomonadaceae bacterium
CAATGGTAGAGCTCCAGCCTTCCAAGCTGATCACGTGGGTTCGATTCCCATCACCCGCTCCACTTTTGCCGGGGTGGCGGAACTGGCAGACGCACGGGACTTAAAATCCTGCGAGAGTAAAATCTCGTACCGGTTCGATTCCGGTCCTCGGCACCAAGTTTTTGTTAATCTGTATTTTATGTGTTTGGGCGATGTTATCGATTACTTTTTATATTAAAGTTTAACCTGTGTGCGGTAGTGGCGGAATGGCAGACGCGCCAGCTTCAGGCGCTGGTAGGGGCAACTCTGTGGAGGTTCAAGTCCTCTCTGCCGCACCAATACTTAGGAAAAGGTGGATTTAATGGATAACTACGAAGCCTTAAAAGATTTTATGACGAATGCCGGTCTTCATTTCAGTGAAGGCACACTCGAAAATGGCGACAAAGTATTCCGTATTCCTCAAAAGATAAAAAACGGCGGTATTGTTGATGTTGTGCTCATATTCGCTGAAAGCAATATCAAACTTGTTGTTTTTGGAATTGCAACGGTTGAGGAAGAAGAGAAAAAGCCTGCTTATTACAAACTCTTTAACGAGTTGGCGGCAAAATATGGTTTCTTCAAATTCTATGTTCGTCCCAACGGAGATATTACCCTTGAAGGTGATATTATTCTGGGTATTGTTGAAGGCGAATTCAAGCCGAAAGCTTTAATGGGATTTATGGCTGCGGCAATTACTCTTCTGCAAGATAATTATCGCGACATAATGAAAATTCAATGGTCTTAAAAAGTTAAATATTGCGGTCGTGGCGGAATAGGCAGACGCGCTGCTTTGAGGGGGCAGTCCTCGTAAGGGGGTATGAGTTCAAGTCTCATCGACCGCACCACATATAACGCGGTTGTGGTGGAATAGGCAGACACGCTGCTTTGAGGGGGCAGTGCTCACAAGGCGTATGAGTTCAAGTCTCATCAACCGCACCAATAAGAAAATTCAAGCGCGAGGAAAAATCTTCCCCGCGCTTTTGCGTTGTCCGAAAGAAGGATTTAACTTGAGAGAAATTTTTTCTGACTCGGCTCGCGGCAAATTTCCAAAGAATCAAAGCGAATTGACTGCGCGGCTGAAAAGTATCGAACGCTGTATCAACAACAACGAAAATCTTCGGGAAGTCAACGTCGAATTCTGTAAGCGGTCATTCAGATTGTTGGCGGATTGCGGCTTGATAAACGAAGATAACGTCCGATTTTTGAGCAGTGCCGAGGCTTGCGAAAATTACGACCCTAAATTGAAATTCCCTTATAATCGCTCCCAAGGCGTCTTGCGGAAGGTCAAAAATTCCGACGACATTTACGACGCGAAAAATATTCAGAGATTTTATCACGAAAGCAATATGTGCGTGCTTTGCGGCGGGCAGGAATATTTCATCGCGAATAATTTGTTTGCGGACGGTGAAGGTCTTCTCGCCAATAAGCGCGCGTTTTATAATTGGTTGGTGCTGCAAATTCAGAAAAGTTCAATCGAAGATGAGCTCGATTGCGAATAAAATCGCCAAGACGTAGAGTAACGGCGGAACTTTTTGTCTGTTGACTGATTTTAAAATCACGTACAAAATCATTCCGAGTCCGACGCCGTAAGCTATGCTGTAGGTCAGCGGCATTAAAAGCATCGTGAAGAACGCCGGGAAAGCTTCCGTGTAATCCTTCCAATTAATTCCGCTTACACCTTCAACCATGAGAGCACCCGTCAAAATCAGCGCGGGTGCCGAAATCGCCGACATGGACGAGATTGAACGGGCAAGCGGCTCGAAAAAAATCAGCAGTAAAAATAATTCTGCCGTGACGACCGACGCTAAACCTGTTCGTCCGCCGACAGAAACGCCCGTGCCCGATTCTACGAAAGCTGATGTCGGACCTGTGCCCGCAAATGCTCCCACAAAACTTCCGACTGAATCCGCGAGCAATGCGCTTTTCAAATGCGGAAATTTCCCGTCCTTAATCAAGCCTGCTTGTCGCCCGACGCCCAACATCGTCGCCGTCGTGTCAAATAAAGTCACGAGCAATAAAACGAAAATTACACTCGACAGCGCGGGAACGTTCGCAAAACTCAGTTTGAAAAATGTTTTGTCGAAGCCGTGCGGTATCGACAAAATTTCCGTCGGAAACTCCCAATGTCCCAAAATCAACGCTACGCCCGCCGTAAAAATCATTCCCAAAAAAACCGCGCCTTTTACTCGCAAAATCATAAGACACATCATCGCAATTAATCCAATCGTCGTTAAGTAAACCGTCGGCTCCGAAAAATTTCCAAGCGTGACTGCCGTCGTCTCCGAAGAAATTATTACTCCGCCGTTGCGAAGACCAATAAACGACACGAACAAACCGATTCCCGCGCCCATTGCCAGCTTGAGCGATTCGGGAATTGAATTTATAAAAAGCTCGCGAAACTTCGTGACGGATAAAATTATGAACAGCCCCGACGAGATTGCCGCCGCCCCCAATGCCTCTTGCCACGGTACGCCGCCCAAAATTACCGAGTAAACCATCCAAGCGTTGATTCCAAGTCCCGGCGCAATCGCTATCGGATAATTCGCCGCGATTCCCATTATCAGCGTTGCCGTCACCACCGCGATTATCGTTGCAATGTACACGCCGCCGAAATTCATGCCGCCCGCCGCGAACATTGACGGATTGACAATCACGATATAAAGCATCGTCAAAAATGTTGTTATGCCCGCCATAATTTCCGTCCGTAAATTTGTGCCGCGTGTCTCGAATTCGAAAAATTTTTTCACGATAATCGCCTCCCGAAAAAAATTGCCCCTCCCGACTTTCGGGAAGGGTTTTTTTATTGCAAAATTAAGCTCAGTACTCGCCGGCAACTTCTATAAAGCCGAATGTATCTTCGACTTCGCCGACGTGCAAGCCTTCAATGTAATCGTACATCTTCTGCGCGAAAGCTCCGGTCTTGCCGTCACCGATAACGTAATCTTTTTCCTTGTAGCGCAAAACAGCGACCGGCGAAATAACTGCCGCCGTGCCACTACCGAAAACTTCTTCAAGCCGTCCGTCGTCGTGAGCTGCAATAATTTCGTCGATTGAAATTCTGCGTTCGACAACAGGGACGCCCCAAGCTTTCGCAACTTGATTGACTGTGCGACGCGTGATTCCGTCAAGAATCGACGTTTGAATTTTCGGCGACGGTGAAACTATCTCGCCGTTAATCTTGAACAAAATATTCATCGAGCCGACTTCTTCGATATATTTGCGTTCAACGCCGTCAAGCCAGAGCACTTGGTCAAAACCGATTTCGTGAGCCGCAAGTCCCGCGTGCAAGCTCGCCGCATAATTCGCAGGAGTTTTCGCTGCTCCCAAACCGCCGCGAACTGCGCGGACATATTTATCCTCAACCAAAATTTTCACGGGCGCAAAGCCGTGCGCGTAGTAGGCGGCAACCGGCGACAAAATTATCATAAATTTATACTTCTTGCTGACGCTGACGCCCAAAACTTCGTCGGTCGCGAAAACAAACGGGCGAATATACAAACTCTGACCTTTTTCCTTCGGTATCCAATCTTTTTCAATGTCGATGAGTTTCATCAATCCTTCGTGCATTACGTCGAAAGGAAGTTCGGGAATGTCGAGAATCTGCGCGGAACGATTGATACGATTGAGATGATCGGTGGCGCGGAAGACGACTGCTTTGTTGCCTTGACGATAAGCCTTGAGTCCGTCGAAAATCGCCTGTCCGTAGTGGAGTGTCGCGTTGGCGGGGTCAAGCAAAATTTTTTCGTGCGGAACAATCCGAGCGTCATGCCAGCCCTGCGCGGCGTCGTAGTCCATGACGAACATATAATCCGTAAAATGCGTGCCGAATCCGATTTTGCTGACGTCGGGTTTCGGTTTGAGATTTTTTGTTTCAACAACTTTAATTGCCATAAAAAAATTCCTCCCAAAAAATTATTCGTTAATGATTTTGCATTGGCAATTTCTCATGACGTCGAGAGCTTTTTGATGAGCTTCGGGAGTGGAACCCGCGCAACATGCCGCGTCGATTTGAATGCGCTGTTCGGGATAAAACGCCTTGATTAAAAGCGCGTTCGATACAACGCAAATGTCGGTGCACACGCCCGCAAATTCGACGACCTCATAAGGTTTGATAAGCGACGGCAACCGCGTCGAACCGAAAGCTTTTTTCTCAATAACTGCCTTGGCACGAGCCGTAAATTTTTGCAATTCGGGGATAATCTGCCAGCCGTCAGTCTTTTTTATGCAGTGCTTGACGGGCAAATTTTTACCCTCCTGCGTGTCGAAATAATTGTCGGCGTGCGTGTCTTGCGTGAAGATTAAATCAATCGCGCCCTCTTCGACAATATCTTCCAACTTTTTCACGAGACGCGGAATCATTGCCTGCGCCTCCTTCGTGCCGAGCGGTCCCGTCACGAAATCGTTTTGCATGTCGATAATTATCAATGCTTTTGCCATGAAAAAATCTCCCTTCTTAGGATTTAGGATTTAGGATTTGGGATTTAGGGGAAAATCCCTAATCACTAATCGCTAACCACTAACCACTGATTTTTAATCCTAAAGCACATGCCAATAAACTCGCGACGACGCTGACGATAACATTAGCCGTCGCAGAGAAAATTTGTCCGTTTTGAATCAAAGCAAGCGTTTCGGCGGAAAAACTCGAAAACGTTGTAAAGCCGCCCAAAAATCCTACGGCGACAAATAATCTCACCGACTCGAATCGCCCCGCCAAAAGTCCGACGACCAAGCCCATAATCAGACTGCCGAAAAAATTCGCCGCAAGTGTTCCCAACGGAAAGTTGCCGAGTTTGCCCGCCAAGGCCGTCGTCAACAAAAAACGCGACATCGCCCCCAGTCCGCCGCCTATGAATACCAATAAAAGTTTTGTCATGAATCCTCCTTGAACCCCGCGCGGGGCTTGTTAAAGAATTTTCCGCGCTGTATAATTCGGCAGTAAAAATTTTCAGCGAGGTGTTCAGATTATGTGCAAAGAATGCGGTTGCGGCGAGAACAGCGGCAATACCCGCTTGCAATTCACCGCCAAAGGTTATACTCAGGAAAACGCGGCGGCTGTCGAAAAAAATTTGCTCGGCTTGGCGGGCGTGCTCTATGTTCACATTCACGCTCACGACGGCGAAACCACCATTGACTACAATCCCAAAAAAACTAAGCTCAGAGAAATTTTGAGTGTCTTTGACAATCACGGCGTCGAGGCTGATATTTAGGAGTTAGGATTTAGGGTTTTGTATTCCCTAACTCCTAACTCCTAACTGCTAACTCCTAACTCCACATTGCTTTTTCAGCGGCGACTGTCGTTTCAGGTCCGTGCCCCGTGTATAAAATCGTTTCGTCGGGCAAGGTAAAAACTTTATCGCGAATCGACTTCATCAGGTCGCGCTCACTGCCGCCGGGTAAATCTACTCGCCCGTAACTGCCGCAAAAAATCGTATCGCCGACGAACGCCACGCCCGCACTTGCGCTGTAGTAAATCGCGCCGTCGAGCGTGTGACCCGGTGCGGGAATCAACTTGACGCCGAATTTCGGATTGGCGGACAAATTTATTTCGGTGTAGTCGGCAAGGCAAGTCACATCGTTTAAAATAATCGATTCGCCGACAAATGCCGAACAATTTATCGCGGGGTCTTTGGCGTAGTAATCGCCGCCCTTGCTCATGCAAACGGGAATTTTCAAAGCACGTTGAGTCTCGTTGACCGCGCCGATATGGTCAAAGTGCCCGTGCGTCAACAAAATTTTTTCAATCGTGAATTTTCGTTCGGCAATGATTTTCAAAAGTTCGTCGGCTTGCGCGCCGGGGTCGATTAAAAATCCGTGGCGCGTCTCATCGTCTATAAAAAAGTAAGCATTCTCGGCAATCACGCCGAAAACTTCCACGGGAAGAATCATTTTTCTAACTCCTTTTGCGCGTCGGGTTCGGCGCGTTTATTTTATATTTTGGAGGCAATTCGCTTGAGGACTGCCAAATCTTGTCGGCTTAAGGCGAGATTTGCATCGAGCGGCAGATTTTCATAATTGTCCAGCCGCTTGTTAAGGTTCTCAACTTCAATGCGCAATTCGTCTATCGACTTGAGGTCGCCCAAAACCGCGGCGTGCTCGTTCAAAGTGTCAAGCGACGAATCAATTTTCTTGCCGAGCTGTCCTAAGACTTGCAAAAGTTTCACGACGGTTTGGAGGTTTTCCTTATTCGGTTCATCGTCTGCGCGGAGTTTCTCACACTCTTTTTCCAATGTCAAATTCAGCGCGAAAAAATTTTCCTCAAAACCGGCAAGAGTTGTTTTAATTTCTCCAACACTTTCGGCAAGCTGTGTCAAGTTGTCCAGTTCCGCCAGGCGCACGCGAATGACTTGCAAATTTTCCTGCGCAAGTTTGGCGGCGTCGTTTACGGAATTCATTGCCCCGATTGTCGCCTCGGAAGTTTCAATAATTTTACTCCGCAACTGTTGGAATTGCACTTCCATACGCTGATGATTTTCTTCGACCGCTTGAGCAGATTTTATCAGAGCCAAACGCAAACTTATCGCCGACAAGAGCGCACAGCCCGCGCCGATAAACAAACCAAAAATATCATTTATCTTCAAGATTGCGCCCAAACTCAACAACGCGAAAAATATTGCGCCCGCGTAACCGTTTTCACTGTTGTTCATGTCAACGCCTCCGTGCCAAAAACTTTTCGCGATTGTAACACTAAATCTTTTTCCTTGCAAGATAGTTGCCTTGACAGAGTTAAATTGCTGTGATAAACTTTTGCGCGTTAAGCAGAAGCCTGCGCTTCTCACCCGTCGACCTTCAATGAGTTGGCGCGGTTGCAAGTAGATTTTCTATGGGAATCGCGGGTGGCTTACGAGCCGCCTTTAATTTTTTTTCGACGCGCCGCAGGAGGTGTATTTCAATTAGTAGGGACACTTTGAGAATCAATGAGGAAATTCGTATTCGCGAGGTCAGAGTTACCGACGCGAACGGCGAACAGCTCGGCGTCATGCTCACGCGGGACGCGCTCAGACTTGCCGAAGAAAAACATCTTGATTTGGTCGAGGTCGCGCCTAAGGCAAGACCGCCTGTCTGCCGTATCATGGATTTCGGCAAATATCGTTATGAGCAACAAAAACGCGAAAAGGAAGTTCGCAAGAAACAAAAAATCATCACGATTAAGGAAGTAAAACTCCGCCCGAACATCGAACAACACGACTTTGAAGTTAAACTCAAAAACGCCCAACGCTTTATCGAAGAGGGCAACAAAGTCAAGGTTACGATAATGTTTCGCGGGCGGGAGCTTTCTCACCCCGAATTGGGCAGCGAAGTCCTCAACAAACTTGCAAAAGCTCTGGAAGAAGTCGTAACCGTCGAGCGTGCCGCCAAACTTGAGGGCAAAAATATGACCATGATTCTCTCTCCTAAGGCACAAAAGGCGCAAAAGACAAAGAAACCATCGACAAAAGGAGGGGACACTGGTGCCCAAAATCAAAACGCACAGAGCAGCAGCTAAACGCTTTCACGTGACCGGCAGCGGCGAATTCAAACGCAATAAAGCATACAAGAGCCACATTTTGGAAAAGAAAACTCGCAAACGCAAGAGAAATCTCCGCAAGGCGACTCTCGCTTCGGCGGCGGATCGCGCTCGCGTGAGGAAAATGCTTCCTTATGCATGAATTAGCTGATAGGTGATAGCTGATAGGTGATAGAAAATCCCATAACCTATAACCTATAACCTGAAAATGGAGGTAATTATCTTGCCAAGAGTAAAAACCGGCGTAACAGCCCATAAACGTCATAAAAAAATCCTCAAGCTCGCCAAAGGTTATCGCGGCGCGAGGAGTAAACAATTTAAAAAAGCCAACGAATCAATCATGAAGGCGGGACAATATGCACACCGCGACCGCCGAGTCAAGAAACGCGAATTCCGTCGCTTATGGATTGCCAGAATCAATGCGGCGGCTCGTATCAACGGAATTTCCTACAGCAAATTAATCTGCGGCTTGACCAAAGCGGGTGTCGCCGTCGATAGAAAAATGATGGCTGAACTTGCCGTAAACGACGCGGCGGCTTTTGAAAAACTCGTTGCCGTCGCCAAGGAAAATATTTGACACGCTACGAAAAAAATTAAGCGGTCGGTTAATCGCCGATCGCTTTTTGATTTCTATCCGACAAATTTTATTTGAACAGGTTGGAGAACTTTTTGACAATCTCATCTTTGTTTTCGAGAACTTCAGCGTAATTGATTTTGATTCCGTTGTTTAATGCCTCTTCGGGCGCGGGCAAGTTGTAACGGTCGGGCATTTGAACATCGCGGCGAACGGGAACCGTACCTGCCTCGGCGACTTTCTGTTGAGCCTCTTGCGTCATGAGATAATCGACAAATTTTTTAGCGTTGTCTTTATGGTCGGCGTCTTTGAAAATCGCGACGGGACTCGGAACCATCAACAATTCGTGCGGATAAACCATTTTGAGCGGCGAACCTTTATCGATTTTGCCCGCCGTAATGTAGTCAACGCCGAGGCAAGCACTTAACACACCGTCGGCAGTATCGTCGACAACGCGTCCTGAACCTTTGCTCTTGGTCGCGCCGTTGTCGTGCAGGCGGACAATATAATCCCAGCCGAATTGTTTTTCGAGCAACGCAATACTCATGAACGCCGTGCCGCTAAGCGCAGGGTCAGCAATGCCGAACGAATCTTTATAAGTCGGGTCGGTTGCAATCGTCTCCCAACTCGTCGGGTCAGTCTGAACTTTGTTAATGTTTATAACAATGCCGAGCGTTCCCAATCTCGCGGCGGTGAATGAGCCGTCATAATCGTCGAACGGATTTAACAACTCGTCGAAACCTGCGGGCTGATATTTTTCGAGGATGCCTTCGTCTTTCATTTGGTAGAAGTCGGGCACTTCGCTCGTCCAAATTATATCCGCCATTAAGTGTCCGCTTTGGCGTTCCGCCTCAAGCTTAGCCATAATCTTGCCCGCGCCCGCCGATTGCCAATCGACTTCAATGCCGGGATTTTTAGCTTTGAATCCTTCGACAATCCCGCCGATAAGTGATTCCTTCATCGAAGTGTAAATGACGAGCTTGTTGGCGGAATTTTTATCGCCCGCATTCTGGTCGGCAGATTTATTATCTCCTCCTCCGCCGCAACCCGTCATGACCAGCATCACCAAGAGTAATGCCACCGTTAAAATTTTTTTGAACATAACCTCAACCCTCCGTTAAATTAATGTAAAAAAGTTATTCAAAGTACCAGCCGAAAATATTTCTGATTTTGACCGTGAAACCGTCCAAAACAGCAACGGGCACTTCCATTTTAACTTCAGCGCGTTCCTCTTCGGTCAGTTCGGACAATTCTTCATCGCTGTAATTTTGATATACGTCGTCAAGCTGATATTTTCCGTCGCGAAGGATATAAACTTGAATGTTTTCGCTCCACGGGTCGATAATCCAATATTCGCGTACGCCGTTTTTTTCGTAAATATCTTTTTTGATTCCGATGTCGCGTTTCATTGTCGATTTGGAAAAAATTTCGGCAACCATATCGGGCACGCCGTGAATTGTATTGTCTTTACTTTGAAAAAGTAATTTTGCATTCTCCGCGTTGACGAAGATAAAATCGGGCTGAAAAAGATTGCCGTCCGGAAAATGCACGTCGAAATTATCCGGAGCAACCACTCCGAGTTTGTTTATACTTGCATAGTTGCCGATGAGTTTGATTAAATTAGCAGTAACATTAACGTGCCCCCAACCCGGACTCGGTGACATGAATTTTACCCCCTCAATAATTTCGTAATCGTCGCGCACGTCGCTGACCGTCATTTAAATCGCCTCCTATTCAAAGTACCAGCCGAAAATATTTCTGATTTTGACCGTAAAGCCGTCCAGAACCGCAACGGGAACTCAATTTGAATTTCGGAACGCTCTTCATCTGTTAATTCGGACAACTCTTCATCGCTGTAATTTTGATATACGTCGTCAAGCTGATATTTTCCGTCGCGAAGGATATAAACTTGAATGTTTTTGCTCCAAGGGTTAATAAGCCAATATTCGCGGACGCCGTTGCGTTCATAAATATCTTTTTTAATCGTCATGTCGCGTTTCATCGTCGAGAGGGAAAAAAATTTCGACAACCATATCCGGCACGCCATAAAAATTTTATCTTCGTTTTTGAAGACGATATTATCATACGCCGCGCTGATGAAAATAAAATCCGGGCGTAAAGTATTGCCGTCGGGCAGATTAACATCAAAATTATCAGAGAATGCCGAGCCGAGTTTATTCATGAAAGCAAAAGTTCCAATCGTGAACATTAATCTGCCGACAACTTTGCCATGACGCTTAAACGGACTCGGTGCAATAAATTTTTCCTCCTCAATAATCTCGTAATCGTCTCGAACGTCACAATCAAGCATAAAACCATCTCCCAACTAAAAACCAAGAAAAATTATCTGTAGCCCCACTTGAAAATAAAATTCAGCGGGATTTTTAAGTCGTCGAGAGTATGAACGGGCACTTCGTGCTTAACGTCGGCTTTTTCGGCGTCCGTCAGCAAATCCAAATCTGCCGCGTCGAAAAGAATATATTCATCGTCGAGAAAATATTTGCCGTCTTGCAGAAGATAAACGCTGATTGCTTTCATGTACGGGTCGATAATCCAATATTCTTTGACGCCCTGAGCCTCGTAAATGTCTTTTTTGATTGTGAGGTCTTTCTTGCGCGTGGACTTAGATAAAACTTCGACGACCATATCGGGGACGCCGTAAATTCCTCTGAGCCAATCGACAATCGCCGAATTTTTTTCCGTGACGACTGACAAGTCCGGCTTTAAAGTTGTGCCGTCAAGAAAATGAACGTCGGTATTGTCAGCGAAAACGCAACCGCCCTCGTTCTCGTCAAAATAATTGTCAATAAATTTGTAAAGCCGACCGATAACTCTGCCGTGAGTAGGATTAGGTGCAGGTGCCATAACTTTTTTTCCTCCGATAATTTCGTAAGACGGATAAAGCAAACGTTCGTTGATGATTTCGGTCGCCATTTAAATCACCTCCTCAATAGCCCCAGCCGAAAACAAATTCCAAAGGAATTTTCAGCCCGTCAAGAATTTTAACGGGAACTTCGTGCTTAACGTCGGCTTTTTCGGCGTCCGTCAGCAAATCCAAATCTTCCTCATCAAAAAGAATATATTCATCGTCGAGAAAATATTTGCCGTCTTGCAGAAGATAAACGCTGATTGCTTTCATGTACGGGTCGATAATCCAATATTCTTTGACGCCCTGAGCCTCGTAAATATCTTTTTTGATTGTGAGGTCTCTTTTCCGCGTGGACTTAGATAAAACTTCAACGACCATATCGGGTGCGCCGAAAATTGCTCTGCGACCGGCAAGAATTTTCTCGTTAAACTTTAAGACGACAGACAAATCCGGCTTAAAAAGTGTTCCGTCAGAAAAATGAACGTCAACATTGTCAGTGTAAACGTATCCGCTCTTGTGCTCAATTAAATAGCCGCCGATAACAAAAGAGAGTTTAAAAATAATGTCGCTATGGTCGAGATTAGGTGCAGGTGACATAAATTTTTCTCCTCCAATAATTTCGTAAGACGGATAAAATAAACGCTCGTTGATGATTTCGGTCGCCATTCAAATCACTTCCTATTCAAAGTACCAGCCGAAAATATTTCTGATTTTGACCGTGAAACCGTCCAAAACAGCAACGGGCACTTCCGGTTTAACTTCGGGACGCTCCTCTTCAGGTAATTCCGCTCTTTCCGCCAATTCGTCATCGCTCCAATTTTCGTAGTGCCCGTCGAGTTCATATTTATCGTCACGCAAAAGATAAACGTCAATCGTCTCGCGCCACGGGTCGATTATCCAATATTCGCGGACGCCGTTACGCTCGTAAACGTCTTTTTTGATTCCTAAGTCGCGTTTCATTGTCGATTTGGAAAAAATTTCGGCAACCATATCGGGCACGCCGTGAAACGTAAACTTTCTTTTGTCAAGGAATAATTCTGCCTTCGCTGAGCTTACGAAGATAAAATCGGGTTGAAAAACATTGCCATCAGGAAAATGAACGTCCATATGGTCGCCAAAACAAATGCCGAGCTTGTTTATCTTGACATAAGAACCTATAGTCGCAATTAAATTCGATGTGATTGTTCCATGCCCCATATCCGGACTCGGTGACATGAATTTTACCCCCTCAATAATCTCGTAATCGTTGCGCACGTCGCTGACTGACATTTAAATCATCTCCCGTCCAATTCCTTAATTGCCGATTTCATTTCGCGGACGTACTCGCCGACAAATTTGGGAGCGTCGGAACCATGAGCCGCCAAAATTTTTATAATCGCCGAACCGACAATCGCGCCGTCGGAAACAGCTGCCATTTTTTTTGCCTGCGCGGGCGTGGAGATACCGAAACCAATCGCGCAAGGAATTTTTGTATTGGCTCTGACCGCCGCAATTATCGAAGTCAAATCGGTTTTAATTTCACTGCGCACGCCCGTCACGCCCAAACTCGACACGATGTAGACGAAACCTTCCGCCTCGCGGGCAATCATTGCGATTCTGTCTTCGGAGGTCGGAGCAATCATCGAAATTAAATCGACGCCGTATTTTCTGCACGTCGATAAAAATTCTTCTTTCTCCTCGAACGGAACATCGGGCAAAATCAAACCGTCAATGCCAACTGCCGCGCACGTCGAAATAAATTTTTCCGCGCCGTAGCTGAAGACGACGTTGGCATAAGTCATGAAGACGAACGGGACTTTAACATCGCCGCGCAGTTCGCGAACCATATCAAAAATTTTATCGGTCGTGACACCGCCTTTGAGAGCGCGGATATTTGCCTCTTGAATGACGACTCCTTCGGCAGTCGGGTCGGAAAAGGGTATGCCCAATTCGACAAGGTCGGCACCGTTCTCGACGGCTGCGCGGACAACTGCGGAAGTCGTTTCCAAATTCGGGTCGCCGCAAGTGATGAACGGAATAAACGCCTTGCCCTGCGCGAACGCCTGTTGAATCTTGCTCATAAAATTTTCTCCTTCGTCATTTTGTGATTATTTTACCTTGAAAAAATTTTTCCGTCAATTCATGCCTGCTTGCCCAAAATAAAAATCTCCTGTAGAATTACAGCGACGATATTAGTGGCTAGTGGTTAGTGATTAGAAAAAATCTAGTTCCCAGTTCCTATATACTAGTTCCTAAAAATCGACCGAAGGGAGATTTTTTATGACAGGACTTTTAGAGACACCTTACGGCACGCAAGATTTTTTGCCGAAGGAGGCGGCGGCTAAACGCGCAATCGAACAAAAAATTTTTGCGCTGTTCGCGAGTTTCGGCTATGAAGAGGTCGTAACACCGACGATGGAATATTTGGAAACGTTGACGACTTCAAACGGGCGAGCACAGGAACCGCACCTTTTTAAAATGTTCGACCGCAATAATCGAACGCTGGCTCTGCGACACGAAATGACCACGCCGATTGCAAGATTGGCAGTCAGTCGCTTAAAAGATTCGCCCATGCCGCTCAAACTCTCCTATAATACAAATGTTTTCCGTTTCAGAACAAATCAGCCCGGTCGTCAATGCGAATTCTATCAAGCGGGCGTCGAACTCCTCGGCATTTCCAACGCCTTCGCCGACGCCGAAATTATCGCTCTTGCCGCGCAGGCTCTCAATGTCGCGGGACTTGAGGATTTTAAAATTTGTTTGGGGCAAGTCGAATTCGCGGGCGGTCTCATGGAAAATTTGTCGCCCGACGTCCAAGCCGAAATAAAATCCGCTATCGAACGTCACGACATTGTTGCGCTGAAAAATTTGCCCGTCGACGATTCGCTGAAAAAAATTCCTACACTTCAAGGCGATAAAGAAATTTTATCCGAAGCTCAAGCAATCGCTGATAATGACCGTTCGCGCCGCGCTTTGGACAACTTAACGGAAATTTATCGCTTGCTGGAAATTTACGGCGTCGCGGATAAAATTACATTCGACCTGGGCTTGATTCGCGACTTTGAATATTATACGGGCATGGTCTTCGAGGCGTACTCGCACGGCGTCGGCTACTCTTTGGCGGGCGGCGGTCGTTATGACAACATGCTCAAGGACTTCGGCGCGGCGTGTTCTGCCACGGGTTTTGCGTTGGGTATCGAAAGAATTTTGGATGCAAGAAAATTTCAAGACGTCGCAGAAGATTTATCGGTCAAAGATTTTTATTTAAGCTACGCGGCGGGACATGAAGACGCGGCGATAAAAAAAGCGGCTGAACTTCGTGCGGCGGGCAAAGTCGTTGAAGTTTCTTTGATTCCGCAGACAAAAGCCGACGCCGAAAAATTTTGCGCTGAAAAAAATTGTTCGGAATTAATTTATTTGGCATGAGGTTAGGAGGTAGAAGTTAGGAGTTAGGAGTTAAGGGACAAAACCCTAAATCCCAAATCCTAAATCCTAAATCCTAAAATTGGCATGAGTGTTTTTAAAAGAATTTGGCAGTTTGTTCGAGCGGTGACGGCGCGTGTCACTGTTGAGGACGGCAAATATATTTCCGCGCACCTCAACGCCGAGGAGCAGAAAATTTTTTTTGCCATGAGCGTCGCCGACCAATGTCACAGCTTGCGAACCGCCTACACGATTGAACGATTGGTCATTGAAGATAAACGCGGCGTCGACAGAGAATTTTTGATTCGTTGCGCACTTCTTCACGACACGGGCAGACGCGCCGGCGACTTGACGATTAAAGGAAAAATTTTCGTCGTGCTGATTACGAGTTTCGCGCCGAAGTTCGCCGAACGTTTGGAGCTTAACGGCAATCGCGCTTTGCACGTCTATCATCATCATGCGGAATTGGGTGCGCAAAAACTTCAGCAAATCGGCTTGTTCAAAGAGGCGAAAATAATTGCAAAACATCACGCGCCGCCCAAGCCCAATGACCCGCCCGAATTAAAGCTTTTGCGTTTGGCTGACGACGAAAATTAATCACAACCTACAATTTTATTTTTACGACGGTCGAAGTATTCGGTCGGCACTCAAAATCGCGCTCGACGGGAATAGAAATTTTTATGATGAATTTATCGTTCGGCTTTTGTTGCTCCTCGAATTTGTCGGGGATTTTCGGCGGTTGAGGATTTTCTGTTGATTGCGATTTATTTTGTCGGGCGGAATCAATTATCGCTTTAATTTTAAGATTGACATCGGAATTGTTGTTTTCGACGGTTTCAACTGCGGCTTGAACGGCTTGAGGCTGTTCATCGGTCGGAGTGGGATTTTCTGCAGGTTGAGGCTGTTCACCGGCGGGAGCAGGATTTTCTGCAGACGGCGTGTCACCGATTAAAGCGGCGGGCGCATTTTCTGAAGTCGGAATATCGGGAAGTTCGACAGGCTCTTGAGTCTCTTCGGGCTTTTTGATATTCGGCTTAATTTTTTCTATGACGGTGCCTGAAAGTTCTTTGCCGTCGAGCGTGTAAGTTGCGAGCTTGCCGAGCGGAATTTTATTGAAAATTTCTTCCGTCACTTCAACTTCAATCCAAAGTTCGCGACTGTCGCCGATTCTGGAGACACTGTCGCCCGCCGATAAATTTTGTTCAAGTTCGACGCCGTAATAAATTGTGCCGCTCACGGGCGCAATAACATCAGTTTCGCGAGCTTCCTGCCTTGCGCTGTTCAAAGAAAGTTCGGCTTGCTTAATCGCCTGGTCCGCTCCCGCCAAAACTTCGGGCGGCGTCTCTCTGAACTCGTCGACGTATTCGGTGTAGTATTCGATAATCGGGGCGGGCGCGGCGGAATATTCGTAGGAATACGAGGAAGAATCTGCCAAAGCACTTTCGTAAGCGCGGCGGGCGGCATCTCGTTGAACTGCGCTGACTGCTCCCATCTCGAAAAGTTCTGCCATGCGATTTGCCCGCTCTTCCAACTTTGCCAAATTTCCCGACGATGACGAGTAAGAAACTGACGGCGGCGGCGCGGGCGGATAAGTCACTCTTTCGCGCTGAACGGGAACTTTGACCCACTGTCCCTGCGCAAGTTGTGCGTAATTGTCTTTGGCGAGCTGAACCGTATTTTCCAGCTGTTGAATTTCTTCTTCCGTTATCGCCACTTCCATACGCGCAATCACGTCGCCGGCTTTGACTTCTGCTCCGTCCTCGAATAAAAGTTCTTTGACTTTGCCGTTGGCCAACACGCGCACGGAAACCATCGTCCCGACAACTTTTGCGTCGTTTAATGTCAGCGTTTCATCTTTATGCCAATATTTGTATTCGGCATAACCGATTATCAGCGACAGTGTGAGCACGCCCGCCAAACTGAAGCTGATAATTTTTTTTACCTTGTCCGTTAAGTCTATGCTTTGCATTTCGTTTACTCCAAAAAAATTTTTCCGTCATTTTACAACGCGCACAAAAAAATTTCCACTTTAAATCTCGACGAAAAAAATTTTCAATAAGTGTTGATAATTATTTTCACACGTGATAAACTGCGTTAAACGAAAAAAGTTTTCAAGGGAGTTGATGAGATTGACACTTAACGAAACAAAATCGGGAATGACGGTGCGAATAGATTCAATCGGCGAGTCGGAACTCAAGCAGCGGCTCATGACAATGGGATTAATTCCCGGCACGCGCGTAGAAATTTTGAACTCGGCACCGCTCGGCGACCCGATTGCCTTAAGATTGCGTTCGTATAATTTGGCAATGAGACGCGACGACGCCGCGCAAATTGAAGTTTCAGAAATCGGCAAGGAGGCTTAATCATGGCAGCATTATCCGTAGCTTTGACGGGCAATCCCA
This sequence comes from Selenomonadaceae bacterium, assembly GCA_017446845.1. Classification (GTDB taxonomy): domain Bacteria; phylum Bacillota; class Negativicutes; order Selenomonadales; family Selenomonadaceae; genus Quinella. The sequence goes on from JAFSOQ010000018.1 coordinate 16,770, forward strand.
ATACAGGCAAATCGACAATCTTTAACGAATTGACGGGCGCGCGTCAGAAAATCGGCAACTGGCCCGGCGTGACCGTCGATAAAAAAGTCGGCGTCATCGAACACAACGGCAGAAAAATTTCCGTAATTGATTTGCCCGGCACTTATTCAATCAACGCCCGTTCACAGGAAGAACAGGTTGTCAGCGATTTTTTCAAGGAAAATAAGCCCGACATCGTTGTCAACATAATCGACGCCGCGAACATTGCCCGCAATCTTTTCTTGACGATTCAGCTTATGGAAAACGGAATTCCGCTTATTTTAAATCTGAACATGATGGACGAGGCTCAACGGCACGGAATTAAAATCGACATGAAAAAATTGGAAGACGCTTTCGGAATGCCCGTGACAAATACCGTCGGCAGGAGCAACAAGAGCGTCCGAAAACTTCTCGACGTTTTTACCAATGCAGTCATGACGAATTACAAACCGAGCAAATTAATTCTCGACCACATTGACAGAATTCACAACATTGAGCAGAGCGGCTTGGCTGCGTCGAAAATTGACGAAGAAATTATTTCTGCGCGGTATGATTTGATTGATAAGATTATGGCGAGCGCGGTGACTGTCAACGCGACAGGCAAAACTTTAACCGAAAAACTCGACTCGTATCTTGCAAACGGAATTTCGTCGCTGGTGTTAATGGTCGTCGCGTTTTATCTTATGTTCCAAATTGTCTTCAACTGGGTAGGTCAACCGCTTGCCGACGAATTGGGCGGATTTTTTGAGGAAACATTGGCACCCGCGGCAGCTGACGCAATGGCATCGGCAGGCGTCGCAGATTGGATGCAATCGCTCGTTTCTGACGGAATTATTGCGGGCGTCGGTGCAGTGTTGAGTTTCGTCCCGCTGATTTTTACGCTGTTTATCTGCTTGAGTTTTCTCGACGGTACAGGTTATATGGCTCGTGTTGCGTTCATAATGGATCCGATTATGCGCCGCGCAGGACTTTCGGGCAAAGGAATCATGCCGCTGATTATGGGATTCGGTTGCGGCGTTCCCGCGATTATGGGAGCACGCGCACTCGACACCAACAAGGACAGAATGATTACAATCCTCGTGACGCCGTTTTTAACTTGCAATGCCAAAGTTCCGATTTTGATGTTGTTCGCGTTTATGTTCTTCCCCGACAATGCCGCAAATATTGTTTTCGCGATGTATTTTGTCGGAATAGCCGTCGCGATTTTAATGGCGAAAATTTTAAACGTAACGACCTTCAAAGGACAAGAATCAACATTCCTGCTGGAGTTGCCGCCGTATCGTTTGCCCGACATTAAAACCGTTTTGCTTGAGGCTTGGGACAAAGGCAAGGGTTATCTGATTAAAGCCGGCACGATTATTTTTGCAATGAGCATTTTGATTTGGTTCCTGAGCAATTTCAATTCGGACGGCATGACCGAAGACATGAACGAAAGTTATTTGGCGAGTATCGGCTCGGTTTCGTCGAAGATTTTTGCGCCGCAAGGTTTTGATACGTGGGAATCGGGCGCGGCGATCGTGACGGGCGTTTTGGCTAAAGAGGCGGTCGTTTCGACAATGGGTATCCTTTATGGCGTCGACGAAGACGCAATCGAAGACGAGGAATTTGAAAATTCTGCGCAAGCATTTTTATCCACGAACATGGGCGGCGCGTTCACACCTTTGACGGCGATAGCGTTCATGGTCTTTACGCAACTTTATTCGCCCTGCGTGACGGCACTGGGCACAATCAAAAAGGAGACGCAAAGTTGGAAGTGGATGGCGTTCGCGTTCTTCTACACCTGCGCGGTGGCGTGGGTCGCGTCGCTAATCGTCTATCAAGGCGGAAAATTTTTGGGCTTTGAATAAAGTGTCCCCTCTTTGTCAAAGAGTGGACTCGCAGAACCACTAATGCTGATTCAGTTTGAAAATAATTTTTACGTTTAGAATCAACTTTTTCTTTGCATACTTGAATAGTCAAGCTAAGTGCAACATAGTGGAAAAGTATACTTCTGCCGGTGTTCTATAACCCAAACATTTTCTCGGTCGCCGATTCAGTTGCTCGACTACCCTTTGTAACTCCTCTTCGCTGACATTGTTAAAGTCA
>JAFSOQ010000105.1 GCA_017446845.1 Selenomonadaceae bacterium
ACGATAAAATTTCTCTCGGCTCGGCAATTTCCAAAATGACAGTCAACGGTTCAGATGTAATCCTCACGACAAGCAACGGCTCGCTCACCCTTCAAAATGCAAAAGGAAAAACTCTCAACATAATCGATTCAAAGGGAAAAAATTATTCTACGGTCGTGGGGAGCACAACTTTAACCTTGACGGATATATCAGCGTCGCCCGTAACAGTTGATTCGTCAATTAAAGTTATTGACGCCTCTGCCCGAACGAAGTCAATAAAAATGACGGGCAACGCACTAGACAACAAGATAATCGGTGGCGCGGGAAATGATTCCTTCGTAGGAAGCGCGGGCAATGATACACTTGTCGGCGGCGCAGGCAACGATGTATTTTACGGCGGCGCGGGCAATGATTCTATTTTGGGCGGTGCAGGTAATGACAGTCTCAGAGGGGTTGCCGGTCACGATAAACTTTACGGCGGCACGGGCAATGATTCACTCTGGGGCGGCGCGGGCAACGATTCACTTTGGGGAGACGCAGGCGCGGATAAATTTATTTACAAACAAGGCGACGGTAAAGATATTATCTTCGGCTTCGACAACAAAGACACGCTGACTTTTGACAACGCGGATTTCAAAATCACTTATAAAAATGACGCTGTTACCTTCAAATTTGACGACGGCTCAATCACGCTCAAGGAATTCACTGCGAAAACCTTCCATGTAAATAAAGACGTTTATCAAATCACCGGCTCCAAGCTTGTCAAAAAATAGATTAACCTGCTGCAATGGAAATTAAAAAATGCCCCTCGGCTTACCGAAGGACATTTTTTGTTTGAATAAGGCATTTCAGCCTTATAAAATTCTGCGTGCGCCAATGTAGTGCGAGCTCCAATAAGAACTTCCAAGGGAATCAATCGTGACGCCGCGGCTTGAACTGGCATGAATAAAATTGTTGTCGCCCAAATAAATGCCGACGTGCGACGCGCCATAAGTATAGGTGCTGAAGAAAACCAAATCGCCCGATACGAGGTCGGTAGTGGAAATGGGCGTGCCGAAATCGTATTGGACATCGGCAGTGCGTGGAATGGAAATGCCCGCCTTCGCGAAGACGTATTGAACATATCCTGAACAATCAAAACCGTAAGGCGAGGTGCCGCCGAAGACGTAGGGGACGCCGATATAATTCATCGACGCTGAAATAATGCTGCTCGCCAGATAGCTTGCGTTGTGAGTGATGTCGGGCATATCCTTGCCGAGAAGTGCCGAGTAGGTTGCCGGTCCTATTAAGCCGTCCGCCTTGATGCCGCAAGATTTTTGAAAATCTTTTATGGCATCAGCCGTCGCTACTCCAAAAGTACCGTCCGCCATAACATCATAACCGAGCAAAACCAGTTGCCCTTGAATCTCTGCAATTTCTTCGCCTTGGTCACCGACTCTGAATTGTCCTGCCGCGTAGCTCGTGGATACACTCACCGATAGCAAAACAACCACCATCATTAACGCTCGCAAGAAACTCCTCAAAACCAGCCACTTCCTTTCTTAAAAAAATCTAATCAAATTATAATCTTTCGACGTGATTTATAAATGAATTGCGTAAAGTTTTTTTCTTGGAAAAGTTGAAACGTCGCCACTGAAGAGCAGCGACGTTTTTTGTTGACGGCAGTCAATAAGCCGGATTCTGTTATCGGCAATCATTTATCTTGCTTGAACGTTGCCGCCCAAGTCTGAGCACCTTACCCGAAAGGTCAGCGAGCAACCTCAACCCTTTCCTATTTAGGCTTGCTCCGCGTGAGGTTTGTCAGGCTTGCTTGTTACCAAACAACCGGTAGGCTCTTACCCTGCCTTTTCATCCTTACCCGTGTCAGGATTTAGGATTTAGGATTTGGGATTTAGGGTTTTTTCTCTAACTCCTAACTCCTAAATCCTAATTCCTCATTCCTAATTGATAAACGGGCGGTTTTCTTTTCTGTGACACTGTCTTTGAGATTACTCTCACCGGGCGTTACCCGGCACGCTGCTCTATGGAGTCCGGACTTTCCTCGACGAAGATTATCCGCCGCGATTGCCTCTCCTGCCGTCAACATTTAGAATTCTATCACCATATTATTTTCATGTCAAATGCTCTTCAAAGTCTTTTTTCGTTGAGTAAATATATTTTTGCTTAGCGACTCAATAAAAACTGCGTTCTTGTGCAAAAATTTTTTTGCCGATATAATTTGCTTTGAAAGGTGGTCATCACATGAAAATTGAAATTTGGTCGGATTATGCTTGTCCGTTCTGCTACATCGGCGAAAAACGTTTGGAACGAGCACTTGCCGAAGTCGGCGACAAAAATATTTCGGTTGAGTTTAAAAGTTTCGAGCTTGACCCTTACGCCGATAAAAAAGTTACATCCTCAACGCCCGAACGTTTTGCCGAAAAATACGGCTTGAGTTTGGAGGCGGCTAAGGAACGTGTCGAACAAATTTCCGCCATGGGCAGAGCCGAAGGAATTGATTTCAAATATTCGACGACGCGCTACACGAATACTTTTGACGCGTTGCGCCTGACGAAATTTGCGCAGTCGAAAAGTCACGACGAAATTATCACGAAACTTTTTGACGCTTACTTCACGAAAAATCTTGAGCTTAGCGATCATGCCGTTCTGAAAAAAATCGCCGTCGATTGCGGACTTGACGGCAACGAGGTCGAAAAAATTTTGAGCAGTGATAATTATGCCGAAGAGGTTCGCGCTGACGAATTGCAAGCGGCTCGGCTCGGAATTCACGGCGTGCCCTATTTTGTAATCGGCGGGAAGTACGGCTTATCGGGCGCACAACCTTCCGAAATTTTAAAGCAAGCGATAACCGACGCGCTCACCGAAAAAAATTTCAACGGCATGACTTGCGGCGCGGACGGCTGCAGTTTTAGTGATTAGTGGTTAGGAGTTAGGGATTTTGTTTTCCCTAACTCCTAACTCCTAAATCCTAACTTTGTTCCGCGACCCATTGCCGAATATTCGACAGCGACTCGACCAACTGCAAACCGTTTTCCGTCAAAGAATATTCGACGCGCGGCGGAATTTCATTGAACTGCGTCCGACAAACGATATTATTTTCGACGAGCAGTTTTAAAATTTTTGCCAACATCAAATCGGTTATGCCGGGCAATTCTCGTTTAAGTTGGTTGAAACGAATAGTTTTTGACTTGTAGATTGTCCAAATGATTTTTAATTTCCACTTGCCGCCCAAAATTTCCAACGCGTATTCGAGCGGGCAATCGGTGTATTTTTTTTCCATGACAACTCCAAAAGGCAGATGAGACAAATGATTTTGCAAAAAGAAGTTCGCGGCATTTTCGCTACGAATTCTTATTTTTACATTGACGACGAAACGCATTGCGGATTTTTAATCGACCCCGGTGCGCAGGCGGACGAACTCCTGAAAATTATTGAGCGGGAAAAATTCACGATTGAAAAAATTTTGTTGACGCACGGACATTTTGACCACATCGGCGCAATTCCCGAATTGCAAGCGCGATTGAATATTGAAGTTTGCATGCAGAAGAACGGGCGCGATTACGTTGAAAATCCCGTGTGGAATTTGTCGGCATATTTCGGCTTGGATATGACGCTTGACGACGTGACTTATCTCGACGACTTCAGCGAGATAACTTTGACCGCCAATAAAAATTTCGGCGTGAAGTTGATACCTTTGGCAGGACATACGACTGACGGCGCAATTTACTACAGAGCAAAAGATTCCGTTGCGTTCGTCGGGGATTCGATTTTCCTGAACAGTTTCGGGCGGACGGATTTTCCGGGCGGCGACGAATTGACTTTGTACAAAAATGTTAAGGAGAAAATTTTGACGTTGCCGGACGAGACGATTTTATTATCGGGGCACAGCGACCCTACGACCGTCGGCAATGAAAAAAATCGCCCGTGGTTTTTTTAATCGGCATAAAAGAAAAGTCGCCGCGCAAGAAATTTTCATGCGTTGCGACAATTTTTTTTGACAAGTTTATTTACGTGAACGCATCCAAGGCGGTATATCAATTTCGACGTTGCCGCCCTGCTGATTGTTCGTGTTGCCGAAATCCGCATTGAAAGTTCCGAACGGCGAACGATTTTGTTCGGGAAATCTGCGCGGCTGAACGACAGGTTCATTGTAAGCGGCGGGACGAATCGGCTCACTGTAGGGTTCTTCTTCCTCTTCCTCGTCGAAACGCGTGGCAATGACCGTGACGGAAACTTTATCGCCCAAAGATTCGTCGACGCTGACACCCCAAATAATTTCAGCATCGGGGTGCGCCGCCTCTTGCACGGTGGTTGACGCCTCGTTGACTTCCATCATCGACAGAGAATCCGTCGCGCCCATGATATTCAGCAAAACGCCGCGTGCACCTTGCAAACTCGTTTCCAACAGCGGAGAATCAATCGCCGCTTTAACCGCGTCGACCGTAGCATTTTCACCGCTTGCCTCGCCGATACCCATTAACGCCGAACCCGCATTGCTCATAATCGATTTAACGTCCGCGAAGTCCAAATTAACCAAACCCGGCACCGCTATCAAATCCGAAATGCCTTTGACGCCTTGACGCAAAATATCATCAGCAATCGTGAAAGCTTGTGTCATGGGAGTTTTCTTGTCGACGACTTGGAGCAAACGGTCGTTCGGAATCGTGATAATCGTGTCGACGTTGCGCTTGAGATTTTCTATGCCGATGTCGGCATTTTTCTTGCGCTTGGGTCCTTCAAAGGTAAACGGACGAGTGACGACGCCGACTGTCAACGCACCGATTTCGCGAGCACATTCGGCAACAACGGGAGCCGCACCCGTTCCGGTACCGCCGCCCATGCCGGCTGTTATGAATACCATGTCCGAGCCGCGAAGGGCGTTGATAATGTCTTCGCGACTTTCCATAGCCGCCTTTTCTCCGATTTCGGGTCTGGCTCCTGCGCCCAAGCCGCGGGTCAATTTTTCTCCGATTTGCATTCTCTTCGGTGCCAACGCTGTCAAAAGTGCTTGTGCGTCCGTATTCACCGCGATAAACTCCACGCCCTCCAATCCCAGAGAAATCATACGATTCACGGCGTTATTGCCGCCGCCGCCCACGCCGATTACCTTAATCTTGGCGAACTGGTCTAAAGTGTTGTCGTCTAATTCAAACACACTCTCATTCCTCCATCAATTTATTTTATCCTTTAAGGAAATTTTTTCCGAACGTTCGCCGTCATTGTACTATAAAAAAATTTTTTGCGAAAGACTTCGCGTCATAAATTTTTCAGCAAATTCTATATCCCAATCTTCGGGCAGTCGTCGCGCGCATATGAACTGTAAAACTAATCAATGTGTTGTTATCTTAATAATCGCTTGCCCCGTCAAAAATTTTTCGCTAAAATGAATTTGCCGTTGATTCCCTTAACGTTTTTTGAAAGGATGTGATAATTTGAAGTTCAACGAATTTATGAGCGCGCTCGACGGCGAGATAAAAAATATTTATCTGCTGAGCGGCTCCGAAAATTATTTTATTGACAAAGCCTTGGCAAAAATTATTTCCCGACTCGAAATCGACAAGACCACGGAACTTGTAACGATTGATTGCGACAGCAAGCCCGCGCTCGGCGAAATCATCAGCGCGATTGACAGTTCGCCTTTTTTCGGCTCCAAAAATGTTGTGCTCGTGAAGAACTCGACGCTTTTCAGTTCGGAAAAAAAATTTGAGCGGCTCGAAAATATTTTAAAAGACATGCAGCCGACCAATTACGTAATCTTCACGGCGAAGACTGCGGACAAACGTCGCAAGCTTTACAAAATAATTTCGCAGACGGGATTGATATTGGAGGCGGAACCGCTGCGCCCGTGGGAAGTCGACGCGTGGTTGAATGAAAAACTTTCGTCGCTCGGAAAAATTATGCGCGGCGAGGCACGAAGACATTTTAACGAACGGCTCGGAATTTTGCCGGAAATATCGTTGTGGTATTTGGAAAACGAATTGGACAAGGTTGCGCTGAACGTCGCGGGCAACGAGATAACTGCAGACGATTTGCGGAAAAATATGCTCGCGCCACCCGAAGTTTCAAATTTTGCATTAACAGACGCTGTCGACGAACGCAAAGCCAAAAAAGCTTTATACCTGCTGCGGACGCAGGCGAAAAATCCTACAAAAATTCCGCTCGTGATAATTTTGCTGGTCAATCACGTTCGGCGATTGTTGCGAGCAAAATTTTTTATGGCGCAAGGAATATCGGGCAGGAAGTTGGGCGAGCCGTTGGAAATGAATCCGTACATAGCGCAAAAACTCGGCGAGACTTCCAAAACTTATCCGGAAAATTTGTTGGAAGAAATTTTTGTCGAATTGGCGGAAGCAGACTTCAAGTTAAAGACAGGTCGCGCAGGTATCGAAATTTTGGAACGAATCCTTTTGAAACTTTGCAAGCGGTAAATTTAAACGAAAAAAAATTTTTTCCTTCAAACAACCGCCGAAATGTAGTAAAATTCAGGAACAAGATTTTTAATTCCCAATTCCTCATTCCTAATTCCTCATTCCTAATTCCTAATTAAAAGAAGGGGGGCGATACCGTTGGTTGAGATTTACAAATCGCAGGAGTCGGGACATTTGGAGAAATTGACGCTCCGAACGTTGCAGAAAGGCGCGTGGATAAATATCGTTGACCCGACGCCGTATGAATTGCGCGAAGTCAGTGCCTTGACGCAAGTGGAGCCGGATTTTTTGCGTGCGGCACTCGACGAAGAAGAACGCTCACATTTGGACGCGGAAGACGGCTCGGTCATGATATTGACGAACGTGCCGATAGTCTACGAAGAGGAAAGTTATGACACGTTGCCGCTGGCGATAATTTTAACAAAACAATACATAATCACGGTTTGCTTGGAAGAAACACCGGTCATGTCGAGTTTCAACCAGCGAACGGCGCGACTTTTCCACACGTATAAGCGAACGCAATTTTTATTCGAGATATTATATCGTTCGGCGACATTTTACTTGCGCTACCTGCGACAAATAAATAAGCTCTCCGACGAAATCGAAGAGCAATTAAGAACTTCAATGCGCAATTCGGATATTTTGCGGCTAATGGAATTGCAAAAAGGTTTGACTTATTTCAACGCCTCGCTTCGCTCCAATGACGCGGTCTTTGAAAAACTTTTGCGACTGCGGAACAGCCGCTCCGTCGAAGGAATTTTGGAAATTTACGAGGAGGACGAAGATTTACTCGAAGACGTTATCATAGAAAATAAACAGGCGCGCGAGATGGTCGAAATGTACAGCCAAATTCTTTCGCAGATGGCAGATATTTTTTCTTCAATAATCTCGAACAATCAGAACATGGTCATGAAATTTCTTGCGGCGATGACGATTATAATCGCGGTGCCGACAGTCATAGCGAGTTTTTTCGGAATGAATGTGCCCGTTCCGCTAAGCGAAAATAATTTGGGATTCATAATCGTCATTGCAATAGCGTTGCTTGCGTCAATAGTCGCGGCGATAATCTTCTGGAAAAAGCACATGTTCTGGGGATGAATTCAGTTAGGAGTTTGGAATTAGGAGTTATAAAATCATTCCTAATTCCTAATTATTTTCTGCGGCAACCTCGGCAGCAGCTTTGGCGGCTTCAGCGGCGGCAATTTCTTCGGGCGGACGATAATCTTTCAGCGGCTCCAATTCCGCAAACCGATACAAGAAAACATATTCCTTCGGCTTGAAGATGACGTTGGTGACGCCGCGCACTTTATACTTGAAATTTCGTTCGGCGTCGGGGTCGTCCAAATTGTCGCGATAACTGTTCAGCAGTTCAAAAATTATATCAAAGGGCTTGGGTTTATTTTTCCTGCCGTCAAGCAGATTATCAAACGACATGAACTCGGCGAGGTCAACAAATTTTTGCTCAAGCGCAAAATATTTTTCCAACTTCTCGGCGGGCGCACCTTGCTCCTTGAGTTTTGCATAACCGTCAAGCCACTCGGAGAAACTTTTTACAATGTTGTTTACGCGTTCCTTGTTTTGGGCGTAAAAATCAAATCGACGGGCAACACCGCGCAAGCTGTAAGTTATCGCCTCGACCAACTCGTTGAAGGGAACGCGCTCGCTGCTGCGATATTCGTTTTGCGGATTCGTGACGTAATCAAGGAAATTCATGCGCTCATATTCGACCTTCATGCGCTCGGCTTTCAACTTCAAATCGTAAAGATTATCGTTGACAATGCCCATGCCGTGTCCGAACAAGCGGAACAACAAAAGTTGCTGCTCCTCGAACTTTTGATTTTCTTCGGGCGTGAAAATGTCACGCGGCTGATATTTTGTGCCGATAGGATAAATTGCGTCGCGCATTTCCGCCAAAGCTTCCCTGTGGCTCATGCCGAAGGAGTTCATAATTTTGAAAGCTCTGGTCATCAATTTTGCGACGGAGTGCCAATAGCGCACGGGCGAGGCATCGGAATATTCAAATCTGTGATTGAACAGAACCGCCCAAGTGTCCATATTCTGTTTCAATCTGGGAACGGCGGGCGACTTTTTGCCTTTATCGAATTCTTGCCCTTGCCCCGCATGAGAATTGTAATGCCTGATAAACTCGTTGCCGGCTTTTATGCCCTCGAAAAGGATTGTCCGCGTCCGCTTATCCATGTTTGCAAATTTTTCGTCGGAAACGTCTTTAATGTTGTCTTCTTCCTCTGCTGCTGCTTCTTGCTCTTGCGGTGCCGATTCGGCGGGCGCGGGTTGCTGAGGAGCTTTATTTTTTTTCTTTTTCTTTTTGCCGCCGGGCGCAGGTTGAGCCTGTTCCGTTTGGGCAACGGGTTCGGATTGTTCAGCCGGTTTAGGTTCGGGTTTAGGTTCCGGTTTGGGTTCGGGTTTGGGAGGTTCGGGCGGCGGTTCGGGCGGTGCAAGGAATTTTACTTTCAACATGTTGTAAGTTTCTTCGCTGACCGCGCTGAGGCGATTTGAAACTTTGATTCCCTGTGTGGTGAGGAACGCCATGATTTCTTTTTCGTCGCGCTCGAATTCCTTTGCCAGCTGAAAAATTCTTTTTGTTACTGCCATAGACAATCACGCTCCTTGATTTAATAAAAAAAATTTTCTATTTTCCGCGCCGAAGTTGCTCAAGCTTGGCAAAAACATCTGCGCCAATTCTGTCGCCGACTTCATTGCGCTGAACGGGCAAAGTAACATTGCCGAGATATTCTTTGCGCAAATGTTGTTTGGCTCGCTTGACTGCGCGATAAAATTCCCGCGAAGGGTGACGACATGCGCCCGCCCCCAAAATGACGGTCTCAATCGTTGCGTCGGAGCTGACAACGTGCACCTCACGTTTCTTTTGCACTTGTTCATAAGACAATCGCTCAATCACATTGTCCGCCGATTCGTTGAAGCCGCTGTAGACCACTCGAAAAAAATCGTCGTAAACTTCAACGCGTTCTTCGTCCTCGCTGCGTGCGGCATCGAAGACCAAAGTTATATCGAATTTTTCATATGCGCCGTACTCGTGCAGACTGCGAATCAGAAATTCACGCGCCGTCGCCAAATCGTCGGTATTAATTTCCTGCCAGACGTGAATCAGATTGTAGCCGTCAACGAGATAATGCGGTCGCTTTTTTTTCATGTCTGTTGTCTCTGAGAAAAAATTTCGTACATGAGCACCGCACCTGCCGCCGAAGCATTTAACGAATTGATTTTGCCGACCATCGGAATTTTTATCAGCAAGTCGCAATTTTCTCGCGTCAAGCGTCTCATGCCCTTGCCCTCGCTACCTATTATCAAAACCAAGCCGCCCGTCAAATTTGCCTGCCTGAAATCAATTTCAGCACTCATATCCGAACCGACGATTTTTAAATTGAGTCCGCGCAGATTTTTAAGAGTTTGGGCGACGTTCGTAATTTGCGCAACTTTGACATATTCCGCCGCGCCCGCCGACGTTTTAAAAACTGTGGCGTTGAGTTGGACGTTGCGACGTTTTGGAATTATCACGCCGTGCACGCCGACCGCCTCAGCCGTCCGAAGTATCGCGCCGAAATTTTGCGGGTCTTCCAATTCGTCAAGCAAGATTATGAACGGTGATTCGCGTTTGCTCTCGGCGAGTTCCAAAATTTCTTCGACGGTTGAATAATCCGCAGCAGCAGCCAATGCCGCAATTCCTTGGTGACGTCCGCCGCAAATTTTATCAAGCTTTTCGCGGTGTATAAATTCTACAACAACGCCTGCTATTTTGGCAAGTGAAAAAATTTTTTGTATGGAACCATCGCGACTGCCTTCCGCGATAAAAATTTTGTTGACGCTGTGTCCCGATTTTAACAATTCCATAACGGCATTGCGTCCGAAAATTAAATTGTCGTCCACTGTCAATCGCTCCGAATTATTTTTTTGGAACTGCAATAAGCCACGGCTGATTATGCTCGGATTTGGGCAACAAGTCATGCGCAAACCACATCGAATAAAATCGCGATGGCAAAAATCTTTTTCATGAGTAACGCCTCCCCTTTTAACAATTAGGAATTTGGAATGAGGAATTGGGAATTTTTTTTCATTCCATATTTCTAATTGAATTAAATGCAAGCTCGCAAATTTCATTGAGCCGCGTAAAATTTTTTCTTAAGAAGAGTTCTCCCAATAAAGCTTCAAAGCCGGTGCTCGCGTGATATTCGGCGACGGTTGCCTTGCGTGGCGCGTGACTTTTGGCATTTCTTCCGCGTCGAAAAATGTCGCGCTCGTCTTCCGTCAAAAAATTTTCTATCGCGTGATAAGTTTTCGCCTGCGCGGTCGCCGAAACAATTTCCGCGCTTAAGTCGTGTAAGTGCGTGATGTTGTGCGTGACTTGCAAAAGACGCGTGCGAATGTACAAATGGAAATAAGCGTCGCCGATATGCGCCAAAACCAACGGCGACAAAGTTTTAATTTCATCGGCAGGAAAATCTACTGGTGATGCCATATTGCTCCTTGCGGCGTGTCCTCGACGACTATGCCCGCCGCTTTGAGTTCGTCGCGAATTTTATCGGCTGCTTTCCAATTTTTTTCGGCGCGCGCCTCTTGACGAAGTGACAAAATAATTTTCATGAGTGAATCGACGAGTTCGGGCTTGTCGGATTTTTCTTCAACTTCCGCGATTGGCACGGGCTGTTCAAATATTCCGAGAATCTCCGCCATTTCCAAATAAATACTTTGGACGCGTAAAATTATATCGCCGTCAATCGTCACGGGCAAAATTTTTCCGTCGGCAAATTCATTGTAATAGTTGCCGATTTCCTTTGCAAGCTCGAACATGTAAGTTATCGCAAGCGCGGTGTTAAAGTCGTCGCTCATTGCCGCATAAAAATTCGACAGGAGCCGCTCGCCCTCTTCGACGAGACCGCCTGCAGGACTTATCGTTATTGCAAAATTTTTCTCGCCCGTATCTTTAATGAATTCGCCCGCATGAATTTTCCGCGCCAATTCGTCCAGCTGCCAATATGCCTTCGCGAGCTTGCCGAAAAATTCTTGCGCCTCGATGATTCGTTCTTCGCTGAATTCAAGCGGATTGCGATAATGCGTCTGCAAAAGGAATAAGCGCACGACTTCGCCCGGATATTTCCGCAGAATTTCTTCGACCGTGAAAAAATTCCCTGCGGATTTGCTCATCTTAACTTGCTCGTCTTCGCCGGAAACTTTGGCTACCTTGTCGGGCTTTTTGACGGTTATAAATCCGTTGTGCAACCAATACTGCGCAAAAGAATTTTCGTCGCCGAGAGCCGCTTGACTTTGTGCGATTTCGTTTTCGTGGTGCGGGAAGATTAAATCGGAGCCGCCGCCGTGAAAATCAAATTTCTCGCCCAAATATTTCAGCGACATAACGGAACATTCAATATGCCAACCCGGACGACCTGCGCCCCACGGACTGTCCCAAGAAGGTTCGCCGGGCTTAGCTGCCTTCCACAACGCAAAATCCATGGGATAACGTTTTCTCTCGTTGACTTCAACTCGAGCACCCGCCAGCATGTCTTCGAGCTTGCGACCGCTTAACTTGCCGTAATTTTTATCTTTCTCGACGCTGTAGAAAACATCGCCGTTATCCGAAACGTAAGCAAAATCTTTGTCGACGAGCGTCTGAATCATTTTGATAATGTCGTCCATCGTCTCGGAAACTTTAGGATAAACATCTGCGCGGCGAACGTTGAGCGCGTCCATACTCCTGAAATAAGCCTTGATATTTTTTTCGGCGACGTCTTTCCACGAAATTTGCAATTCATTGGCGGTCTTGATAATTTTGTCGTCGACGTCGGTAAAATTTTGAACGTAGCGAACTTTGTAGCCGTTCTTTGCGAAGAAACGACGAATGACATCCCACGTGACGAACGGGCGGGCGTTGCCGATATGCGGTTCGTTGTAAGGCGTCACGCCGCAGCAATAAATACTGACCTCGCCTTTTTTGAGCGGCTTGAAAATTTCCTTGGAACGGCTCATCGTGTTATAAACTTTAATCATAAAAACTTTTTCCTCCTCTGCCAAGTTATTGCCCCTAATCAAGAAAGGGTATCGTATTATAGCGCATTCATTGATATTTTTGCAAATCGTTCAAGCCGATTTCGTCGTCGGTAAGATAACATGACGGGTCGGACGCCCAAAAATCGCCCGTAACTGCTTCGGCGCGCGTGCGGAAATTTCCGTTGCAGTTGTCGAGGAATTTACATTTGGCGCAACGACCTTTTAACAGCGGCTTGCGATTTTTTAATCCCGCCAAAATCGGATTGCTTAAATCCGTCCAGATCTCTCCGAATTTTTTTTCGCGGACGTTGCCGAAAGTATGATGCTGAGTAAATTGGTCGGGGTGGACGTAGCCGAGCGGGTCAACTTCTCCGAACGCAATGCCCGAACGATTTCCGCCGTTCATGCCGATAAATTTTTTTATCTGCGCGGCGGCAACGTCATCGTCTTCGGCAAGGGCTTTAAGATACATATAAACGCCGTCGCAGTGATTGTCAACCGTCAAAATTTCTTTAGCCAGTCCGCGAGCCGCAAAATCTTTTGTGCGGCGGATAATCGTATCCATGGCTTGCCGCGATTCTTCGGGCGTAACATCTTCGTCGAGCATTTGACTGCCGCGCCCCGAATATACCAAATGATAAAAGCACACGCGATTAATTTTCTTCGCCTCTATGAAGTCGAAAATTTTATCAAGCTCCTCGAAGTTGTGATGATTAATCGTGAAACGCAAGCCGACGCGTTGACCGACTGCCACGCAATTTTCTATGCCGCGCATGGCAAGATTGAACGCGCCCTTGACACCGCGAAATTTGTCGTTGACATCTTCCAAGCCGTCGAGAGAAATGCCCACGTAGCCCACGCCGATATTTTTAATTTCCTGCGCGACTTCGCGAGTAATCAAAGTGCCGTTCGTCGAAAGTGTCGGGCGAATATTTTTTTCTGCGGCATAGGCGGCAAGCTCAAAAAAATCAGAACGAATCAAAGGTTCACCGCCCGAAAATAAAAGTACGGGAACTTTGAATTCGGCAAGGTCGTCGATAAATTTTTTAGCCTCGGCGGTTGAAAGTTCGTTTTGATATTTGCGCGAATCCGAATTCATATAACAATGCCGACAGTTCAAATTGCAAGTGCGCGTTGAATTCCACACGACGACAGGTCCCATACCTTCCGCCGCGCCGTTTGTCATGCGGTGTGCATTTTTCGTGTAGCGCAAAGTGTCACCGAAATAATTATCGGCAAAAAGCAACTTCGTAACGCTTATCATGAAAAATCTCCCTTCTTAGGATTTAGGATTTGGGATTTAGGATTTAGAGGACAAAACCCTAACTCCTAATTCCTAATTAATAGAAATTCCGTCCAGCAAAATTTTTACCTTCAGACGAATATTTTCTTTAAACGAAATTTCCAGCTTGCTGAAAGCCGTCGTTTGATAAATCGAGTGAACCATCTCCGAAATTATATTCGGCGGCACGTCCGAACGAAATTCGCCGCGCTCCTGTCCGCGCAAAATTATTTCCTCAAATAATTCTCTGAACCCCGGCGATAAACTCTGCGGAATTTGTTCGGGCTTGTCGGAGTGTTCACTCGCGCTGATGAACAGCGGCAAGATAAATCGGTTTTCGTCGATTAATTTGGCAGTACATAAACAGCACAACTCCAAAAGTTCAGGCGACGACTGATTTATTTTGCCAGCCGCCTCAATGCTTTTCTCGACACGCTTGCGCAGATTTTTTGCCAGCGTCAACAAAACTTCTTCCTTGGAGCTGAAGTAATTGTAAAAAGTTCCGACGCCCAATCGCGCCGCTTGCATGATTACCGCAATTGACGTGTTGGCAAAGCCGTGCAGTTCAAATTGTTGAGCGGCGGCTTTCAGGATTGTTTGCCGCGCTTGAAATTTTTTTTGCTTTCGCAAGCTGATTTTCTCTGCCATTGCCGCGCCCTCCAAAAATTTTTTTTCCATTATACAAAGTGAAAAGATTTTACACAAATATTTTCTGCCAAAAAATTTGAATTGATTCATCGATATATTCTGCCGAGCTGTAGAAATCTTGCCGAAATTTTATTAAGCGTGCGCTTAAAATTTTTGAGGAATTGAGCCTTTTGTCAAAAGGTTGAGCGTGTGCTAAATTATTTTCACCAAAGTAAAAACCGTAACGAGTACTGCAGTTCGGACATATTTCTACCGAAAACGAAAGCCCCCGCACAGAATTGTGGAGCTGTACGGGGGTTTCGTTTTGCCATAATCGGTTGACTAATCCGATTAGCGGGCGGTTAAGAGTGGACGATCTGCCGATTTAAAAAAACCGCTTGATGATGTAATAGGTGATAACGCCGCTGATGACGTTGCCTACCACATCCGAACATCCTTCTCACCTCGTATAATCAAAGTAGTAGTTATTAACTCTATCCAAGGACGTGACATCAGCTCAACCCTATAGAGCTGATATGGTCGAAATTGAAATCGTATTTGTGCAAATGGAAAATTCGTATGATTGTCGGGCTTGGTTTTCTCATTGTGGGTTCCTTATTGTTATTTTATGAATCTAAACGTCTGTGAACACATCTTCTAAATCCCAAATCCTAAATCCTAAATCCTAAGTTAGGTCGTGTGGTTGAAATGCCAAGTGGAGTCTCCAAGCACCAACGCGCCGCTTATCGATTCACTGCTTTGTATCGTGATTGTATTGCCTTCCTTGAGCGAAATTGTAATCGTGTCGTTATTCTTATTTATACCCGTTATGTCGCTCAAGCGCACGTCTTCCAAGTGCACTTCATCTGTTGACGATACATTCAGGAAAGTGTCCGAACCTTGCTCCTTGCCGCCGATGAAAATATCTTTGCCGCCACCGCCAACGAGAGTATCGGAGACAAAACCGTTGCCGCCC
>JAFSOQ010000106.1 GCA_017446845.1 Selenomonadaceae bacterium
AAGAAGCGAGCGGAAGGTAAACATCATTTAACTTGTATCGGTGCCGTTGCTCGTAAACTTTGTTACACTGTTCATGCTATTCTCTCCAAAAATTCTCCTTACGAAATTCTTTCTTGACTTTTTATAGTTGGTCTTTCAAAAATTTTTTGTGCAGCCGCGTTAAAGAAAATATAAAGGAGCCTGCCGACTTTGGCAAGCCCCCAAAAAAAAATTCTCCGCTTTTTGCAGAGAATTTTTCCGTAATAAAAATCCATGTGCCGACAGTGCTCTTTTGCCGACTTACGCATTTCCTTGTTCGAGTATATCGATGGATAAGAGTGATACTTACCGAAACAACGCGGGAACGTTAGAATTAACAATCTCCGGTTATTGTATGTAGCCGAGAACAGGTGCACTGCCGCCTGAACCGCCGGAGCAAAAACGGCGTCCTCGACAGAATTTTTGCAGCTTTGCAAGAGGAAGGGATTATCGACATCAACGTTGAGGTGGTCTGCCTTAATTCAACAACGGTGAAAGTACACCTCGATACTTGAGGAGCTTTAAAAAAAAAAGAGGAAACCAAGCAATCCATACGCTGATCACCTCTGACAAATTTATTTTTGCCGGTTTTATTCTTTCTGTCATGATTATTGATTTTTTAGTGTGAACCCGTCCCGGTAAGCAACCAATAAAAATTATTTTCCAAATGCCTCCGTTACTTTAACGAGGTTGGCTCTTATGGGGATATGTTGAGGACAAACTTTTTCACAACGCCCGCATTTAATGCATTCGCCGGCATTTTTCTTGTTGTGCATTGCAACCAGCCAATGATACTGATTCGCCGAAAATTTTTTATCTTTGTAGAGCGTCAAGACATTGTAGGCGGTGAACGAACCCGAAATGCCGATGTTTTGCGGACAAACTTTCGCGCAATAATCGCAAACGGTGCAAGGGATAATCGGAATGCTCGCCAAAATTTTGCGCGACTCTTCGACGGCAGACTTTTCGGAGTCGTCAAGCCGCTTGAAATTTTCCATGTAAGAAACGTTGTCTTTCATCTGGTCGAGGGTACTCATGCCGGACAAAACCGCGATGATTCCGTCGAGACTTGCCGCAAAACGAATTGCCCAAGATGCCGACGACGCTTCGGGATTTGCGGCTTTGAAAACTTTGACGACTTCTTCGGGTGGATTTGCCAACATGCCGCCTTTTATCGGCTCCATGATGACAATCGGCTTGTTATGCTTTCTTGCGACTTCGTAACAGCCGCGCGATTGAATTGCGGGATTTTCCCAGTCGGCGTAGTTTATTTGCAGCTGAACGAATTCCGCTTCGGGGTGCTTGGTCAAAATTTCGTCGAGTTCTTCGGGCGTCGAGTGGAACGAAAAGCCGACGTGTTTAATCAAACCTTCGCGCTTTTTCTCAAAAACGAAGTCCCACATTTTGAAACGCTCAAAAAATTCCGTGCGCGTCTCGCCGAGATTGTGCAGGAGATAAAAATCAAAATAACCTGCGCCCGTCTTCTGCAACGAGGTTTCAAATTGCGCGATTGCATCTTCACGAGTTTTGCAGTTAATCCACGCGGCATTTTTCGTCGCCAGCTGGAATTTTTCACGCGGATAACGTTCAACCAACGCCCGGCGGATTGCGTCTTCGCTGT
>JAFSOQ010000107.1 GCA_017446845.1 Selenomonadaceae bacterium
GCCCCTCAAAGGAACAAGGTACAGCCCTGCTCCTTAAACTCTTGTATTTTAATTTCCAAATCGACTTTGCTGCATTCCAAATATTCGGCAAGACAATTGAGGCAGTAAAACTCGTTCGTGTCAATGCCGAATAATTTTTTGCACAACGCCGTTTCATCTTTAGTCAACGCCTTGCCGCATTCGCAACAAAAAATTTTTCTCATAAGCTCATTACCTTTTTAGGTAGTGTCCACACTAAAGAATCGAGAATGCGCACATATTTTCATCGACGTTATTTTCATTACGCATTGCGCATTACGCATTGCTTCAAAGTCCCTCGATGAACATGATTTTTAATTCTTTGATTCGCAGACGATTTTTCCTAAGCCAGACCGTCAACATTCTCTCCACGAAAAAAGCTATCAATCGTCGCGGTGAAAATGGAAAACTCGCAAGATCAATCCTCCGCAAAATTTCTTCCGTCGCGTCAATGATAAACGAGAACAGCCACTTGCAATAGGCGTCCAAAACATTTCGGCGCGTGATGAACAAATTGCATTTGTACAGCGTCGACGAATTCAAAACATATTCAAACGACTCCAAGTAATCGGGCTGGGCTTGCAAAATATGTTTCCTCAAAATCGCCTCGGCAAGACTCGTCAACTGCTCGCCGCAATCGTTCACAATCCACTCACGCTGCGTCAAACTGCCAAAATAAAGTTCTGAAACTATTATGTCGTAGCGTTCCAAAATCTTCAGGGCGGCTTCACGCGTCAAAATTTTATCGTAGGAGTAGCTGATGTCTTCGGATTCGGTAAAAAATCTGCGGTAGTGGCAAAGCCCAATCGTCGTATGCGTCGTATTTTTCCAGAACCAGTAAAGCGCGGTAATTTCGTTGAGGTAAAGATTTAGGCGGCTGATATTGTCTCCGGTATCGTCGCCGGGATAGCCGAAATCACCGTTGGGAGCGCGTCCCGCCTGAATAATTTTGTAACCTTCGGGCGGCTCGGCAAGTTTGATATTTTTGTAAGTGACGACGTATGTGCAAAAATCTTCGGGCGGCTTGCGATATTTTATGAAATGCCAATTAACTGCACCGCCGCGCAGTCCGTAAGCGTCGCCAAAACTGTCCGCAATGTCGTAAATGTGCCGCTCAAGTTCGGAACCCATTCGCACAAAAGTTATAATCGTGTCGGCAACATTTTCCAGGAAGGCAATCATGCTGTCGAATTCAATGGGCGGGCGTTCGATAATCAACGCGGCGTCGTAGTGCTTGAGACCGACATCCGCAAAATTTTTGTAGACGCGCGTATAAATATTTTCGGTTATCGGCGGCAAAGGCTTTTCCGAAATGGCGTCAATCTCGGTTAAATCGTTGTCCCATTTCGTGAAAATTCTTCCTTGAGCAAAGTAGCTGTCAACGTCCAGGAGAGTTTTAATTTCGACCGACTTCAAGTAGGGCAGGATTCGGAAATCGGCAGCTGCGTCGTAGAAAAATGGCGGTGAAGCTTTGAGCTGGTCGAGCGTACCGACCTGCGACGACAGATAGCCGCGTTTGTAGGCATTGTTCCTGAAAGCAGCCAAATCATACAGGCTTGTGAACAGGAAATAATCAGCGCCGTTGCTCTGAAGAAATTTTACCAGTGCGGGCAAGTCTTGAAGTTTGCCGTTGAAAAAAATTTTGTTGTCTTGAACGAAATCGAACTTTTGCCCGTCAACTTCGCCGGCAATTTTTGCATGACCGACGATTTTAAACGGGCGATCTCCAATTTGTGAAAGAAATTTCGCCTCGTCACCACAAAGTAAAATCTTCGGGACGAAACTCAAATCATTTGGCATAAAAGCTACCTCTCACATATCAATTAATTGAGTTTTCTTGCCATAAAGAAGCATATCAAACGGGTCGTAATAAAATGGCTCTCCCTCGCCGAAATGATTAACAATATCCCAAAAGCGTAAATTTTTTTTTAGTTCCGGATTGATATACCACGCTGAATCCAAATTGGATTTGAAAGGAACGAAACAAACTTTCTTGCCGTAGGGTAATGCGTTAAATTCTTGCAAAATTTCTTCGCTCTCGGTGGACATCATCACGAAAAGATTATACCAATTAATTTTTTGCTTGCGTTCATTCCATTTGGCAACAGCTTCATCGAAGTCGGGATAGTGATTCATGTAAATATCAACATTGCCCAGCGTGACAACCGGATAATAAAATTTTAAATCTGTCTGCCATTTCATTTCCTTAAGGATTAATTTTTCTTCCATGTAGACACGCGGCGCACGTAAGAAGCGAATAAAATCATTTTCGCTGAAAAACATGTTGATAATCGGTGAACGGAATGTCAATCCCAGCGTGTGATAAATTATCCCGCCGAAACAATTTCGCGAGAAAATCGACAGGCGCGACCTTTGCAGACGACGATATTTTTCAAGCGTGAAACCGGGAATGCAGACAATCCAATCACCCAAAATTTTTTCTTCGGGCAAGTTGAATTGATGAGCGGCTTGAATGATTTTGCTCATGCCGATATTTTTTGCACCGACGACAAGGAGAACATCATACCTCCCACACACGTCAACTTTATTGATTTCTTCGCAGACAGCCGACCCGACAATTTCAAGCCCGTTATGTTGACGTTCCAAAGTTTTAATCGCGTCTTCGAGAAAATTTGTGTCCGTCGAGATGAACCACAACAAAATTTTCAGCATGTCAAATCCTTTCGACGGCAAGAGAAATTTTTTCGCCATTGATTTCCCAAACTTTAGCGTTATCGTTGGCGGCGAAGATAATTTCATTGGCGAGCGTGACGGCTTGAATCTCCGAGGCATTGCGGCGGATAATTTCGGCGAGTTTGTCATTGCCCGACGCGAAAATTTTAATTCTGTCCGTGACCTCAAAATCACTTTCGCGGCGCATGACTTGAATCTTGCTGATAATTTCGCGGACAAAACCTTCTTCAATCAGCGCGGGCGTCAACGTCGTGGAAAGGGCAATCGAAACATCACCTTCACTCTGGCAGTTGAAACCTTCACTCTGCGTGATGATAATTTCAATGTCCTCCGCCGTTAAAATGATGTCGCCGAGTTTAAGTTCACCGGTCTTATCGAGTTCGAGTTTAGCGGCGGCACCGTCAAGATTAGCCAACGACTTTTGA
>JAFSOQ010000108.1 GCA_017446845.1 Selenomonadaceae bacterium
AACTCCTAACTCCTTACTCCTAACCTCTATTCCGGATTGGGCAGTTGGAAATTTTTATTGTATTTGAAGTAATGAGCGTTCTGCGGAGTTCCCAATTCCGCTTTAGATTGTGCCGGGTCTCTTTCCGCCGACAAATCGTCAGCCAAAAGCCAGCCCGCCGATTCCAACATTGCCACGCTGATTGACGGCGCGACCAGTTGTCCGACTATCGGGAAGACTTTTGAAATTTCTTTGGCGATGACTTTGACGGGCTGTTTTTTCATCGTAGCAACGATTGCGTTGATTGCCATATTTTTTGCGACCGATTCGGTTATCGAGCCGCCGAACACCGACGCCAGAGCCATTGCCATTGTCGTCATTGTCACGGTATCGGTTGCCAATCCGACGCCCGGCACCGGCACCAAATTTCCTGCCGCCGCCGCTACCGCGTGTCCGTGAATTATTTTTCTGCATTTACTTTTTTCTTCTTCTGTCATTGACAAGGACAATCTCTCCTTATCACAAAAATCTTTTCAATAAAACTCCAACGCGACCTTTTTTAGTCTGTCCGCGAATTTCGGCGATTTCCACTCGACCGCGTCCGCGCATACTTAAAATATCGCCCTCTTTGACGGATTGCGATGCATTCTTGACCGTCTGCCAATTAAGTTTAATTTTCTCCGCCAAAATTTCTGTCGCCGCTTTACTCCTCGACATGCCGAAACCCGCCGCCGCTATCGAATCTGCACGTAACGAGGCGACCGTCGCTTTAATTTCTTTAATGCGTTCTTCTTTGGCAGAAATATTTTCCGGCTCGTCAAGCGAAGTTTCAACCGCGGTGCCGCCGATTTGCGTCAAGTTCGCCAAAAAATAATCGCACATTTTTTTATCAATAAGAATTCGGGCGCAATCCTTCGTTGCTATGATGTCACCGATATATTCGCGGTCGACGCCCAAACTCATTATTGAGCCTAAAACGTCGCGATGACCCAGCCGAGCAAATTCGCCGTTCCATTCCGCTTTGATGACCGCAATTTCAAAATTCGGCGTGCCTTTGAAATCTTCGTGACAAAATGCCGCGCGTTGACGTTCGGCACCACGATAGCCGCCGTATAAATCGACATTTAGTGAACCGAGACTGTTGGCAATGACGCCCGCCATTTCTTGTTCAAACGGCGACAGAAAACCCGTGAGTTTGCATTTGCGATTTTTAATTGTCTGCGCGGCGAAGTCGACGAGCTTAACGGCAGTTGCCTCGCCCTCGGTGCCCTTGTAGTATCTGATAATTTTTTCCTTTGCGTCCTGCATATTTAACCTCTAAAATAATTTTTAAGCGTCTTACATTTTACGCGTGAGCCAAGAAAAGTCATTGCGTTCCTGTTTGATCTCTTCGCGGTTGAAGGTGACCATAACACTTTTGGGCGTGCAGACGAAAACTTTTTCGCTGACCTGCTGAACGTCGCCGTCGATTGCGTAAGTCGTGCCCAAGGCAAAATCGATAATCCGCCGAGCATGTTCGGGATTCGTGTCCTCCAAGTTGATTATGACCGGAACATCTTCGCGCAGGCAATCGGCGACAACTTTTGCGTCGTCGTCAAAATTTTTCGGTCTTATCGTCGTTATTTTTGATTTCGCCATAGGTTTGGCATTGTTGTTGTTTGTCATGAAATTATCCCTCGCCGACATTGCAGAATTGAAGTCAACTACCTTGTGCCCCGACATACTTGCGGGCGGCGGTTGAATTGGCGATTCAATTTGTTCTTGTGCATTCGGCAATTCATCTTTTGTACTCATCTCAACTTCCTTCTTCCCATCGTTTTCCAGTCCGAGAGAGCGGCTAAATTTGTCTATGATTTCCATTCACTCAAACTCCCCTCGATTTTTTTAGGAACCGGTTCCTATTAACTTCTCGCGCCGAAAATGGCGGTGCCGACTCGAACGACATTTGCGCCCTCTTCGACCGCGATTTTGTAATCGTGCGTCATGCCCATTGACAAAAAATCAAAATTTTCCCGTGCGGCTTTGAGTTCGTCGAAAAGTTCGCGCATTTGCCTGAAGAACGGTCTACATTCCTCGACGTCGGGAAAATTCGGCGCAATCATCATCAACCCGCGCAGTCGTAAATTTTTTGCCGCGTCGACGAATTTTATCAGCGAGTCCAAATCTTCAAGCAAGACGCCCGATTTTTGCGATTCCCTTGCCGCGTTCACTTGAATCAATACATCTTGAACTTTGCCGATATTTGCCGCCGCTTTGTCCAGAGCCGCCGCCAAGTGTTCGCTGTCGACGGATTGAATCACGTCGAAGAGTTTGACTGCAGCCTTGACTTTGTTGGTTTGCAGATGCCCGATTAAGTGGCGAGTAACTTGTCGGTCGAGCGATTGAAATTTTTCTGCCGCTTCCTGCACGCGATTTTCTCCGATGTCGGTTGCGCCCGCGTCTATTGCCTCGCGCATAATTTCTACGCCGTGATTTTTTGTAACCGCGACCAAAAGTATTTTATCATTTCCGGCGAGCGAGTCCAATTCGGTTTTTATCGCCCGAAAATTTTCTGCCACGCTCAAACGTCGTTCACCTCCGCATAAAAAATTTTTCACGCGCATATATTAAACCAGTTAGCTTTTTACGTCAATGAAATTAGCTTGAATAAATTTGCCTTACGTCAAAAATTTTCTAAAGATTTTTTACCTTGCATATGTGTAAAAAAAATCTGCGCGCCCGAAGATAAAATCAGGCGGCAGGATAAAATTAACTTGTCGTCATGATTTCGGCAAGCAAATTCATATTTAAGTTGTCGCGGACGATTTTGGCAAGTCGTTCGTAATTTTTTTGTTTTTCCGCACGAACATTGCGCACAGATTGGAGCGGCGGCAAATTTTTTTTCAAGCGGACGGCGTTCAAAAATTTTCTGCGGAAGTCGTCGTTATCAAAAATTCCGTGAACATAGGTACCGAAAATATTTCCGCGCGAAATAATTTTTTCTCCGCGCAAATTACTTTCGCCCGCGTGAATTTCGTAGCCGTCAAGATTTTTGCTCACGATTCGATTGCTCAAAAACTCAAAGTCAATTTCGGGGATTGTCACTTGCCGAGTAAATTTTTCGGCGGTGAAAGTCGTTTCAATCGGCAAAAGTTTTAAGCCGTCAAGTTCGGCGTGATTCGATTCGGTTTTGAGCGGGTCGAAAATTTTTTCTCCGAGCATCTGAAAACCGCCGCATATCCCGACAATAGCCGCGTCTTGAGTACGTTGCAAAATTTTTTCGGCAAAATGATTCCCGCGCAACCAAATCAAATCTTCCGAAGTATTTTTACTGCCCGGCAAAATAATCACATCAGCCGCGTCGAGTTCGTCGGGTTGAGTGGCATAAAAAAGATTAACGTCCGATTCACCTGCCAAGCTGTCAAAGTCCGTGAAGTTCGATAATTTGCCGAGCCGAATCACCGCGATATTAATTTCGCCGCCCGAAGAAATTTTATCGTCAAGGGAAACGGAATCTTCGTCATCAATGCCGAGCTTTTCGATAAACGGAATTATGCCGAGCACGGGCTTTGAAGTTTTTTTCTCCAAGAATTCGACGGCGGGCAAAAGTAAATTCACATCGCCGCGAAATTTATTTATCACGAGACCTTTAACCAAATCGCGTTCGTCGTCGTCCAAAAGTTCCAAAGTTCCGACCAACGACGCCAATGCTCCGCCTCGGTCAATGTCGGCGACCAAAATCACGGGCGCATTTAAAAATTTGGCGACGCGCATATTAACTATGTCGTTGGCTTTCAAGTTGACTTCGGCGGGCGAGCCTGCGCCTTCGATTATGATTGTGTCGAATTCTGCGGAAAGTTTTTTCAGAGCCGCTTTGACCGCCTCGAATGCCTTCAACGAGTAACCTTGATGATAAGCCGCCGCACTCATGACGCCGACCGCCCGTCCGTTGATTATCACCTGCGAAGTTGCGTTGCCCGTCGGCTTGAGCAAAACCGGATTCATTTCCACGCGCGGTAATAAATTTGCCGCCTCTGCCTGCGCCACTTGAGCACGTCCCATTTCCAAGCCGTCCGCCGTCACGAACGAATTTAACGCCATGTTCTGCGCTTTGAACGGTGCAACTCGTCGACCTTCGCGGAAAAAAATTCTGCAAAGCGCGGTTGTCAATATGCTCTTGCCCACGTGCGAACTCGTTCCTTGAAACATTAAATATTTTGTCATTGCCTCATAACCTTTTCAAATCTGAAAAAATATTCGCCGCCCGGAAAATCCTCTTCAATCTCGTGCGGGTCTTTGTGATGTGGATTATAAAACTCGACGGCATGAAAACCGCATTTGTTGATGTAAAAATGCAAGTTGCGTTTCTCGAAATAAGGAGTCGCAGTCTCCCAAATTTTTGTATCGGGATAAAGTTTTTCAATCGCCTGCCACGCCGCCGAGCCGATTCCTTTGCCGTGACAATTAACATTAACATATAAAAGCAAAAGTTCATTGTGATTGGTCGCGCGATTAATTTTCAACACGGTGCCGCCGACGATTTTGCCGTCGCTGATAATGTCAAAAATTTCTGCGCCTTCCTCGGCAAAAGATTTCTCAACGTCCTCGCGCGGAATAACTTCCTTTCCGTCGTCACCGAATTCCTCAACCACAGCTTTTTTAAATGCCGCTTGAATGTTCACGATAAAATTTTCTCTGTCAATCGTCGGGACAAGTTCGACCGTCATCAAATCACCTCATAACTTTTTCCAGCGCAAGATAAATGTCATCTTCCTTGCCGTAAATCGAAAACGCAACAAAGCCGCACTTGTTTAAGTAAAAATGCAAATTGCGTTTATCTTTCCACGGCGTCGACGCGTACCAAACTTTTGTGTCGGGGAAATATTTTTCAATCTCCAGCCACGCAGAAAAGCCCGCGCCCAAATTTCTGAAGTCCTCGTTCACGAAGAACAACGATAATTTATTATGTTGAGTTTCGGAATTTATAATCAAGACCGCGCCGCCGATAAAATTTTTTTCGTGGAGGATGTCAAGGAGCGTGGCGTTTGACTTCTCGAAAAATCTCGGCAAATCTTCGCGACGAAATTTATTTGTGCCGTCAGCCCGTCGAAATGCCTCTTGCAAGTTATCGATAAAAATTTCTCTGTCAATCGTCGGGACAAGCTCAACAGTCAAAATTTTTCCTCCAATTTCTTTATATCAATCGCAATGCCGGCAACCGTCAAGAAAACTTTTTCGGACTGCGCGGCAAGCATTTGATTGGCAAGCCCTGCCAAATCTCTGAAACGTCTTGCCAATTTATTTTCGGGAACAATGCCGCCGCCGACTTCGTTGCTCACGAAAATTGTCACGGCGTCGGATTTTTTTGCCGCGTCGATTAATTTTTGAATCAGTCCGCGCAGATTGTCATATAAAAATTTTTCGTCGTCAAGATTAGTCGAGCATAAAAAATTGCTGATATAAATCGTCACGCAATCGAAAAGAATCGCGTCGAAAATTTTTCCCGCCTCAAGAATTTTTTCTTCCGCCGCGAACGGTGCTTCGAATGTCGTCCAATTTTCTCCGCGCCGCGATTGATGAAGTTTAACGCGGAAATTCATCTCGTCATCAAAAATTTGAGCGGTCGCAATGTAAGCCGCTTTGCCGCCGCCGATTTTCAGCGCGAGTTTTTCGGCAAAGGAACTTTTACCGCTGCGAGCACCGCCCGTAACCAAAATTATCTTGCCCAAGTCTTTAACCTCCAAAAAAATTTTTTATTCTACTTGGCAGGCAATAATCCCTACTTAGTCGCCGAAAAAATTTGACTAACGATAAACCGTGAAGTATAATCAGCCCGTAAAAATGGAGGACGTAAAATGAAATCAAACGTTGAAAATTCTTTCGAGAGTGAAATTGCCGACGAGTACGCCAAATACGAAAGCTTGACCGACGAAGAACTCATCGTTGAGATAAAAGAAAAAAATAATAATTCCGCGCTTGATTATCTGATTCATCGTTACAGGAGTTTTGTCCGAGCCAAGGCGCGTTCTTATTTTCTAATCGGCGCGGACAGAGAAGATATAATTCAAGAGGGCATGATTGGTTTTTATAAAGCTGTTCGCGACTTCAAAAGCGATAAGCTGTCGAGTTTCCATGCCTTCGCTGAATTGTGTGTCACGCGCCAAATTATCACGGCGATAAAAACTGCCACGCGTCAAAAACATATTCCGCTGAATTCTTACATCTCGCTGAACAAACCGATTTATGACGAAGATTCGGACAGAACTTTACTTGACGTGATAAGCGGCGTGAAAGTCGCCGACCCCGAAGAACTCATCATCAGTCGCGAAGAATTTTTGGCTATCGAAAAGAAAATGTCCGAGATTCTAAGCGAGCTTGAGTGGCAAGTTTTAATGGCTTATCTCGACGGAAAATCTTATCAGGAAATCGCGGAGAGTTTAAATCGTCACGTCAAGTCAATCGATAACGCGCTCCAGAGAGTCAAACGCAAGCTTGAACGTTACGTTGCCAGCCGCGGCGAGGCAATCGACATAGGTACGGTTTATCGCGGACTGTCGACACTTGACAGGCATATGAAGCCACCGTCCGCATTGAAACAACAAAGCTAGGTGTCCGCCGAGGACGCCTTTTTAATTAGGAAGTAGGAATTAGGAGTTAGGAATGAAAAATAAGAAACTCAATCGCGAAAAAATTTTGAGCTGCGGCTTTGAAGTCGACGGAGAAAATTTTATTCGCCGCGAAAAAATTTTGAATCAAATGACGTTGACAATTATAATCGACGCGGGCGGCTGTGTCACTACAAAAATTTTCGACGCAGACGGCGAACCTTACACATTGCACTTGGTCGAGGGCGCGAACGGAAAATTTGTCGGCAGTGTCAAGGCGGAACATGAGCGCGTCTTGAAAAATATTTACGAGCAATGTTTTGACGACGAAATTTTTAAGTCCGCGCAGACGTTGAAAATTATCGAATACATTCGCGAAAAATTTTCCGACGAGCCGGAATTTCTTTGGGAAAAGTTTCCGAACTTCGCAATTTTCCGCCGCAAAGGTAATCGCAAGTGGTACGCTTTGATTGCGAGCATTCCGAAAAAATATTTGCGGCTTGGCGATGATGAGGAGATTGAAATTTTAAATTTGCGCGTCGAGCCTCAAGAGCTTGATAAAATTTTCGACGGAGAAAAATATTTTCGCGGCTGGCATATGAATAAAAAATCCCGGATGACTTTGCTCCTTAACGAAACTTTGACACTTGAGGAAATTTTTGCGCGGCTGGAAAAAAGTTATCGGCTTGTAAGCAACTGATTGAGGCAATTAATCGCATTTAATTTATAGTCTGCCGTGAGAATCTCTCGAAAATAAATTTGGCTTAACGATCGGAAAATCGCATGATTGCGCGCTATATTTTTCGCCAATTTTTAATCGCCGCCTAAAGAAAAAAATGTAAGTTTGGCTTATACTTTAGGCGAGGTGAGAATTATGAACTTCAAAAAAAAGTTATTGGTCGGACTTTTGGGCGGCGCGTTGATTTTAACGGGCGGCTCGGTGAGTGCGGCACCCGAAATTCCCGAATTCGACGAGGCGTGGCAAGAAGAATCGGCAACACCTGTCGGCGGTTGGACGAAATATTTTTCGGAAAAATACGGCGTCGACTCCGCGCAACTTGAGAAGGCATTTAAAGACGGATTTCCCATGCCTGACATAAGGCACGCGGCAGTTTTGTCCAAACTCAGCGGAAAAAGTTTTTCGGATGTTTTGGCAATGAAAATCGATTGGCCGCAAGTCGCCGAGAAATTGGGCGTAACGGACAAACAGGTTAAAGAATATTTTAAACAGGAGCGCGAAGAATTTTTTGCCAAATATGCAGAAATCGACGTTAAAACTTTGAAAGCCTTGCTCAAGGACGGCTACCACCCGCACGACATCGCCATTGCCGGAAGAATCGCCAAAGCATCGGGCAAGGACGTAAAGAGCGTCCTCGGCAAGCGCAAGATTAATAACACTTGGGACGACGTGGCAAAATCTTACGGCGTCGACATGAAAAAAATTATGCCGCCCGGACACGCTCCCGGCAATCCGCCCGGAAATTTCCACGGTCGTCATCACAGAAAATAATTTCGTTTCGACAAAAATTAGCGGCGAGTTCGATTGAACGCGCCGTTTTTGAATTCAAAGGAGTATTCGCAATGACTAAGCTTGAGAACTTGAAAAATTATCTGTGCGGACTCGGAAGCGTTGCAGTAGCATTTTCGGGCGGCGTCGATTCAACTTTCCTGCTCAAGGTCGCGCACGACGTTTTAGGCGATAAAGTTTTGGCGTTGACGGCGACGAGTGTATTTATTCCGCGCAAAGAAATTGAGGCGGCTGAAAAATTTTGCGCGGAAAATAATATTCGGCAAATCATTTTTGAGGCGGACGTTTTGAAAATCGACGGCGTAAAAGAGAATCCCGCTGACCGTTGCTATCTTTGCAAGCGTGCGCTGTTTGAAAATTTTTTGCGGCTTGCCGAAGATAAAATTTTGGTTGAAGGCTCGAACATGGACGACGCGGGAGATTATCGCCCCGGAATGAGAGCATTGACCGAATTAAAAATAAAAAGCCCGCTGCGTGAAGTCGGACTTTATAAATCTGAAATTCGCGAGTTGTCAAAGAAAATGAACTTGCCGACGTGGAATAAACCGTCGATGGCTTGTTTGGCGTCGCGTTTTGTCTACGGCGAAACTTTGACCGCGGAAAAACTTTCTGCGGTCGAGGCGGCGGAAGAATTTTTACGGAGCGCAGGCTTTAATCAGTTGCGCGTTCGAATTCACGGGAAAATTGCGCGGATTGAAGTTTTGCCCGAAGATTTCGACAAAGTTATAAAATTGCACGAGGAAATTTCTTCGCGGCTTAAAAGTTTGAATTTCGATTATGTCACGTTGGACTTGCAAGGTTATCGTGTCGGTTCGATGAATCTCGGCTTGAAAATTTAACGCGGCTATTCCCTTACGAAAAATTTTTGTTATAATCAATGTACAAAGTATACAGAAATTTTCGGAGGGATTTCAATGACGAATATTTTTCAAACTCCAAAAAAATTTCCTTTGACAAAAGCCGCCCTGCACGAAGCGATAAAAAAATTCCCGACGCCCTTCCACATCTACGACGAGAAAAATATTCGCGAGAACTTCAGGAAATTGCGCGAGGCTTTTTCGTGGGCACCCGATTTCCGCGAGCACTTTGCGGTTAAGGCGACGCCCAATCCTTACATCGTAGAAATTTTGGCTCGCGACGGCGCGGGTACCGATTGCAGTTCAATCGCCGAACTTTTTATCAGCGAGGCGGCAGGCGTCGTCGGAGAAAAAATTATGCTGACTTCCAACGACACACCCGCCGAAGAATTTCGCAAGGCTTTGGCTCTCGGCGCGATTATTAATCTCGACGACATCACGCACATTAATTATCTTGAGAAAAATGCCCGCTTGCCCGAAATTATTTCCTTCCGCTACAATCCCGCCGACATCATGAACGACGGCAACGACATAATCGGACGCCCCGCCGAAGCAAAATACGGCTTGACCCGCGAGCAGATTTTTTCCGCTTACAAAATTTGTCTCGACAAGGGCATTAAAAGATTCGGCTTGCACACGATGATTGCCTCAAATGAGCGCAAGGCATCGACGTTCATTTACACGGCGCGGATTATGTTTGAACTTGCCGCGAAAATTAAAGACCGGCTCGGAATAAAATTTGAGTTCGTGAACTTGGGCGGCGGCTTGGGTATTCCTTACAGCCCCGACGAATTGCCCGTTGATTTAAAAATGATCGGCGACGGCATTAAAGAACTTTTCTACGAAATTTTGGTTCCGAGCGGTTTGGGCGACGTTCGACTTGCCATGGAGAGCGGACGAGCCATGACCGGTCCTGCGGGTTGGCTTGTCTCGACTGTCCTGCATAAAAAAAATACTTACAAAAATTATATCGGGCTTGATGCTTGCATGTCGGATTTGATGCGCCCCGCGCTTTACAATGCCTATCACCACATAACGGTTTTGGGCAAGGAAGATGCGCCTTGCGACGAAATTTACGACGTGACCGGCTCACTTTGCGAGAACAATGACAAATTTGCCATCGACCGTCACCTGCCGAAAATTTATGTCGGCGACGTGCTGATTATTCACGACACAGGCGCGCACGGTCATGCCATGGGTTTCAACTACAACGGCAAACTTCGCAGCGCAGAACTTTTGATTCGGGAAAATGGCAACGTTGAATTGATTCGCCGCGCAGAAACTCTCGACGATTATTTTGCGACGTTAAACTTTCCAAACGCCCGACTCAAGCCGAAAAAATAATTTGTGATAAAAAATATTCCCCGTTGCATTTGACGCGGCGGGGATTTATTTTATTGCAGAGAGGCACCGAAAACTTTTTTTATCTCGGAGCTGTCGCGTCCGGAAATTTTTCGCCCCGTACGTTCTTCGACAGCCTCAAGAATTTTTTTCGCGCGGTCGACAACAAAAGCATTAAAATCATCTGCGCGGCAAAGTTCGGCGTCGATAAAATGTCGTTCAAGAATTTCATTAAGTTCCGCGCTTGAAAGTCCGATTTTCTCCTCAATTTTCTCAAGATAAAAACTCGGAGGATTATCGCCGAGAAATTTATTTGTCTTCTTCATTATCGGCGTGCGATTGGCAACATTGTCGTAGCGTTCTTTCGGCAATTTTTGGACTTCGCAATATTTTTTCGGGAAGATATGATGAATTTCAATGCTCTCGGCGAAGTTCGCGCTTGTCCCAATATCTCTGCCCACCAAAAAATCTTTCGCGCCGTGTTGAAAAATTATGGAAATAATTCCTCTGTAAATCGCCGATTGAATACTTTTAGCCTTAAGCAATTTCCACGCGGTAATTTGAACGTCCTGAACTATTTCGGGTACTTGGTCGCGGTTAATCCAATTCATGACCTGCACAATGTCTTTTACGAAACGATTCAGATGACCGTCCCTGTAAGCCTCGCTGAAAACCGAAGTCCAATACCATTGCCGAATTTTTTTCAGACTCGCCAAATTATTTTTGTTGATTGAATTCAACTTAGCGAAGATTGCTGCCATTGGAATCAGTTGCGGCTTGTACGGAATATATTTTTTCGTCGTGATTCCCTCTTCCGACAAAAATTTAGCCGCGTCGATGAAACCTTCCTTAATCGCCGCTTTGTAGTCCAAATAATCTTGATAGCCGAGTTTCAAAATATCTTCGCTTTTGCAGCTGACGGATACTTTTTTGCCTTCGCGAGATTTGTTGTAAGTTACCAAAAGCGTCAACGCCGTAATAAAATCCGCCCGCTCAATCGCCGACAAAATTTTTAAGCTGTTGTCCTCGAAATCTTTTTTTATCTCGTCAAGTTCTTTGCGCAAGCCGATACTCTCGCCGTCAGGAGTTTTATGCGCCGCGAAAATCGCCGTGAGTAAATCGAACACGTCCAACTTCACGACGCCGGTGTTGACCTTCTCGAAAATTTTGCAGACCAATTCAAGCGGAGTATTTTTTTCCAGCTCGACGCTGATAACTTCATAAGAGCTTACTTTATCGATGACTTTTTCGGCAAATATGTCCGTAAAATCTCCTGCAGAGTTGTCATTATGAAATTTTTCGTAAGCTCGAAACCATTGCCGATTACCTTTAAAAAATTTATTAAGCGGAAACATATCTGCTGCGAATTCTTTTTCGCTCGTCGACAAATCCAATTTGATTTTGCTGCCGGATTTTAATTTTCTGTTCGCGGGGACGGAAATAATAATATCTTCTTCGTTGGAAGCATTTTCGACGGCGGCAATGGCTTTTTTCATGTCGACGTAGTAAAAATATTCTTTGTCGTTGGAAATTTTTACGGGCTTGTTGTCGAGAAAAAACGCGCCGAAAAGTGAAGTCAATCGCTGTTGCCCGTCAAGAATCAGACATTGCGGCGGAGTTTCGATTTTGTCGACGCCCGCAACCGTTCGACAGGAAAATTTTAAATTGCCGGAGTCGCAAGCCAAAAGCAGAATCGAATTTATCGGGAAACCGCAAATCACACTTTCCAAAAGAGATTTTATTCTGTCGTCGCTCCAAACCCAATCGCGTTGAAAATCGGGCAGTTGAATTTCTCCGCACTCTATTTTTTCCAACAACTTGACGAGATTAAATTTTTTTACTTCCAACATTATCGTCCGTCCTTTGCAAGATTTAATTGACGCAAATTATAACCGGGCGAAAATTTTTCGTCAAACAAAAACCCGCTTTAATCGCGGGCGGAAATTTGCTTTTTACATGTTTGGTACGATGTTCAAATTATTCAGCACGTTAATCAGCGGCGGCAGCAAGATAATTATAAAAATCGTCGGGAAAATAAATATGACCAGCGGGAACAAAATTTTTATCGGGGCTTTCAATGCCTGCGCCTTGACTCGTTGCTGACGAAGTTCGCGCATATTATTTGCCTGCTCGACTAAAGTTTTGCTCATGCTAGTTCCCAATCTCTCCGCCTGGATTATCGACGTCGTAAATAAATAAACTTCTTCCACGTCGCAACGCCTTGCCATGTCGTGCAGTGCTTCCTTTTTCGACAAGCCCAAGCGCATATCTTTTTGCATTTGCCGAAATTCGTCCATTAAAGCTCCCGTCGAACGCCGCAAAATTCTTTCAACCGACGCGTCGAACGATAAGCCCGCTTGTACGCTTACACTCAACAAATCCAAAAAC
Organism: Selenomonadaceae bacterium; assembly: GCA_017446845.1. GTDB lineage: Bacteria > Bacillota > Negativicutes > Selenomonadales > Selenomonadaceae > Quinella. The sequence continues at coordinate 12,678 of JAFSOQ010000108.1, forward strand.
GGCGGCAGTTGCGACGCAATTTTTTCTTGTCGCTGTTTGATTATCGATTTTATGTAAGTCGTCGGAAAAACCGCGCCCATCGCCGTCAACATTAACAACATCACTATCCGCTGAATCAATAATAAATCCGATGCCGTTATGAAAAATGCCAGCCCTATCAAAAAAAATATGAAGATTATCGAACCCCATATGAAAATCATTTTGTTACGGCTCCAAACTTCTTGCTTGCCTGCCAAAATTATGTAGCGGTCGATTGTCTTGAAAATTGCTCGCGGCGTCAATCTCAAGAAAAAATTTTGTATGGAAGTCACTATCGGAGTTATCACGCGCTCCGTAAAAGAAATTGACGACCAATCGCGTTTCGACATGACCGCCGCGGCTTTTCTCTCTTCGGGCGTGGCAATTCGCAAACTCAGCGGTATCGATAAATTTTGCAGACGGACTTTGGTTTGATATTGCTCCTGATTCCGAACTTTCCTTGCGAGTATGTAAAGCAAAGTGAAGACCGTTACGCCCGTCAAGACTGATACAAAAATAATCATGTCAGCGACCTCCGAGATTGTCCGCCTCAAAAATCGTCAAAGGCAAATCGACACCGTTTATCCTGAACTTGTCAAGGAAAGACGGTTGCAAGCCCAACGCCTCGAAATGCCCGACAGATTTTCCCCATTCGTCGATATAATCTTGAACGTATTGGAATAAATCCTGCACGATGATCGTATCGCCTTCCATGCCTTGCACTTCGCTGATGTGCGTAATTTTTCTTGAGCCGTCACGAATTCTGGATTGCTGCAGAATCAAATCGATTGCCGAGGCAATTTGCGTTCTGATTGCTCGAACGGGTAATTCCATGCCCGCCATTAAAACCATCGTTTCCAAACGGCTTAACGCGTCGCGCGGACTGTTGGCGTGCGCTGTAGTCAAAGATCCGTCGTGACCGGTATTCATTGCCTGCAACATGTCGAGTGCCTCGCCCGAACGAACTTCGCCGACGATTATTCTGTCGGGTCTCATACGCAACGCATTGCGAACCAAATCGCGGATTGCTATCGCGCCTTCGCCTTCAATGTTCGGCGGTCGTGATTCAAGTCGGACAACGTGGTCTTGCTGCAATTTTAATTCGGCGGCGTCTTCTATCGTGACAATTCTGTCGTCGGGCGGAATAAATGATGACAGCGTATTAAGCGTCGTGGTCTTGCCGGAACCTGTGCCGCCGCTTACCAAAATGTTCAGCCGCGCTTTGACACTCGCCTCCAAAAATGTTGCCATGCGTTCATCAAGTGTTCCGAAATTTATCAAGTCTCGAACCGATAACGCCGACTTTGAAAATTTACGAATCGTGACCATTGAACCATCAAGCGCAAGCGGCGGGATAATTATGTTGACGCGCGAGCCGTCTTCCAAGCGGGCATCGACCATCGGCGCGGATTCGTCTATTCTTCTGCCCAGCGGCGACAAAATTTTTTCTATGATATTCATCAAGTGCGTTTCGTCATGAAATTTTACGTCCGTGCGATACAATTTGCCTTTTTGCTCAACGAAAACTTTCGACGCGCCGTTTATCATCACTTCCGTTATCGACGGGTCTTTTAACAGCGGCTCTATCGGTCCCAGTCCCAAAATCTCGTCGCAAATGTCCGCGATTATTTGCAATCGTTCGCCGCGTGAAAATATACTTGCCTGCTCGTCAAACGCCCTGTGACAATAGCCCGCCACGACTTCTTGAATTTCTTCCCGCGTCCGATTCGAACCTGCCAGCAATTCTTGTTCGTCCGCCGACATTTCCGTTACTATTTGCCTGTGAACTTTCAACTTTAGCTGCTGATAATTGCTTTCCGTGGTGTCCGTCGGTCGATAGCCCGTGAACGTCTCGACTTTTTTGTTTTGGACTTTTTCCTCGAATGCCGACGTTACTTTGGAAGTTTGCTCTTCCGCCGACTTTTGCAATATTTCTGCTTGCGGTCTCAAGTCAACCGATTTCCGCCCGCCCAATCGCTCCAATAATCCCATGCCTTAAATCGCCTCCTTAGTTTTCTATCTTCGCAACTTTCGCGACAGTATAATTCTTCGGCAAAATGTTTTTGAAAATATTACCCTCAGCTAAGTCTGATGTGGCTTGTATTAAAACTTGAACATAATCACCGTCGGGAGCCGCTTGAAACTCACCTTCAACAAACTTACCGCGCTTGCTTTTTGAGCAATCAAATTCTTTTTTTTTCAGTGTATACCAGGTGAGAAACAATTTAGTCTCCTTAATTTTTTCTTTGTCGTCATCTGTTATTGTGTAATTTTTGGTCGGATCCTCCGTATTTTTATTGTTTACGGCAGCATGTCTTGCCGCCGCATTTGCCGCATTGTCCAAAGTCACGTAGTCGACGACGAACATGCCCAGATAAATTGTCGATAACAAAACCAGAACGAAGAACGGCAATACCAGCGTGAATTCTACTGCTGCCTGCCCGCGTTGTCCGAAAAATTTTTTCATCGCACTCACCTCTTTTTTTATTATGATAGCATAAAACGACACGAAATTAAATTCAATATCGCCGCGAAAATCCGAAGCCGTCATGGATGACGGGCAACGTGACGTTGCATCCAATTGACGCGCCGCACCGCTTAAAAATTTTTAGCCGAATCACCGCGTTCCGGCTGTTTCGTATTTGACCGAACAAAGAAAAAGTAGATCCTAAACATAAAAATCATCTTTAAAGCCAATCAGCAATGACGAGCCGTAAAATCAATTTGGTTCTGCGTAATCCACACTTTGACAAAGAGGGGATACGTCTTGAAAAAATAGCCCCTCAACCTTGAATCGAGGGGCTAAATTTGTTTGACCGTGTCGGCGAATCATGATTCAAAAACTTAGTGGACGCTCATTTTCTTATCATGCCCGCGCCTTCATGCCGAATATATTTTGCTTATCAAAGGATTAAGATTGGTTATTCGTTAGTTAATACGGGACTTGAATAAGCAGCAGTAACTGCGCTAAGCGTTTCCGACATGTTATTGATGTTTTGGTCAACGCCGCCTTTTATACCGGCATAGTTGAGAAGTCCGACAGCAATGACCGCGATAAAGCCAAGAATCAACGCGTACTCGACGACGCCTTGACCTTTCTCCTTGAGAAATTCCTTAATTTTTTTCAACATGGTTGTTATCTCCTTTCCTTGGAAAATGTCTATCCTTTTATTCTGCATGTCGGTGCTTAGTCCACGGTCGCAGCCGACATTGCGAGAAATCCGGGTTAGCTTATTCAGTTGGTAATCCTGCAGCTTTCAATACTTTTACTACATTATCGATATTGTCTTGGACTGCTTTTACCAGACCGGAGCCACCAATTAAACTGACAGCAAGAATCGCGACAAAGCCGAGAATCAACGCGTACTCAACGACGCCCTGACCTTTTTCCGAGATAAACTCGCGGATTTTTTTTAACATGATTGGTGCTCCTTTCCGTGGAAAATTTTTCCTGCCTTGCAATGAATATTTTACGCGTTGTTTAACTGCTGAATGAATCATTAAATTTGGTGAACTGGTTCATGATGCCGCTAAGCGTGCCGGTGAAAGTTTCTTTCAAGCCGCCGCTTTTAAACATGGCAACGGTAATGACTGCCACGAAACCGAGAATCAGCGCATATTCGACGACGCCCTGACCTTTATCGGCGAGGAACTTGCGAATTTTTTGTAACATGGTTGAAGTCTCCTTTCCGTGGAAAAATCGGCTTGCTTAAAAAACATTGGATTAGTCCCAGTTGTCAATACCGGGTTTTTCAGAATGTGATTCAGAGCCGCCGATTGTTATATCTGAGGCAGCTTTACTATATTCTGCGTCCATTAAAGTCGCAACCGAATTAATATTTTGGATATTTTTCTGAATGCTATCTTTCAAACCGCTGCTACCGAAAATAAAAACAGCGATGACTGCGACGAAACCGAGAATCAGCGCGTATTCGACGACGCCTTGACCTTTCTTTGAGATTAAGAACTTACGAATTTTTTGCAACAAGATTATTAACCTTCTTATCTAATCAACTTTGATGGCAACAATTCTTTGAATAATGATGAAACCGAGTATTTCAAAGAAAATCGCGACGCCGAGGATTGTCATGCCGAATTGACTTTTCAGCATTTCGTCAAAGTGAGTAGGATTGATAAAGACCAAACAACTTGCGATAAATATCGGGAGCAACGAGACAATCCAAGCGGAAGCTCTGCCCTGCGCGGTCAGCGTCATGATTTCGCGACGTTGACGGATACGCTCGGTGATTGTGTTGCGGATTGAATCCAAGACTTGCGCAAGGTTGCCGCCGATTTCACGTTGGATTAAAACCGCCGTGATGATTAAATGCAAATCTTCGACGCCGACGCGTTTATCCATATCCTCCAAAGCGTCGGGTAAAAGCATACCGTAAGAAACATCTCGCATGACGTGGGCGAACTCGTCGCTGATAGGCGGCTCCATTTCCCTTGAAACCAAGTCCATTGCCTGAACGAAACTGTAACCCGCGCGCAAGGCATTGGCGACGGTCGTCAAGCAATCGCTGAGCTGATTTATGAGACGTTCGCGCCTCCTGCGAATCAATCGGATTAACAGAACTGCTCCTGCTACAACCGACAAGAAAAAGGCTGCGGCTGCCCAAGAAGGATTGAGCGACAAGGTTAAAGTTACAAGGGCGATAATTGTTGCGGATAAAAGAACCGCGACAATGTATTCGGAACCGAGCAACGGAAGTCCGGCACGTCTAACTTTCAGGTCAAGCTTTGAGCTGAACGACGTTTTCGGGAGAAAGGTGGCTGTCCTTTTAACAAAGTCAACCGTCATTCTCACAACTTTATAATCCATTAAAGTTTGGGGCGGCGGCACTTTGTCCATGTAGTGGCGCAGTGCGTGGAATAAGTTGATGTGATACCTCTCAAGAATTTTGTAGATGAGGAAGAACATCAAGAAGGTTAGCAGCCCGCAAACTATTGCAACTAAACTAATAAGCATCGTTGATAATTTTTCCGGCAATCTCGTTGATTTTTGCGGCTAAAAGATTTTTTTGATTCATGACGTTTTTTATATTGCCGCTGTTGGCAGCCGAGACCATAAGGAATTCATTCGGCAGGACTGCGGCAACTTTGTGACCGAGCTGTCTTTCGATTTCAAGTTTTTGCCTGTCATCGGCTCGGCTGAAAACAATGTTAATTTTTTTGCCGTATTGCTCCCAAAGTTCAAACAGGGGCAAAGTTCGCTTGATATGTTTGACTTCAAAGTTGGTGTTGAGCATACCGCAGATAAAAACGGTGTCGGCGACCTCGCACATGTTGGTTGCGAACGGACTCAAGCCCGACGGCAAATCAATCAAGACGTAGTGGAAGAGAGTTTGAGCCATGCGCACGACCGCCATTAAACTTTCGACGTCAACCAGTTCGGAATATTCCAATCTGCGCGGACCGCACAAGAGTTGAATATTTTCCGAGACGGGCAGGAAGTAAGGATTAAGTCTGATTGGCGAAAGAAATTTTATGTCGCGAGTAGCCTCGACGATTGTGGTAATCGGTTCGACGTCGAAGAAAATTGCCATGTCGCTGAACTGTAAATCGGCGTCGATAATGGCAACCATGTCGCCGGTCTGTTGAACTATGGAAAGGGCGATATTTGCGATTAAAGTAGTTTTACCGCTGCGCCCTTTTGCGCTGAAGAAAGAACAAGAGCGGGGTCTGGTATTGCGGACGCCGCGACTGAAAATTTTGATTGCGTCGATTAAATCTTCGGCGGAAAAAGGTTTGAGCACGCAACCGATAGCTCCGTTGTTGATACTCTCGAAAGCTTTATCGGCGTCCCACTTGCTCATAATTCCGAGAACAACGGCGTTCGGGAAAATGTCTGCAAAGGCGGGCAACATACTGCGATTTTCTGCGACGTCAATATCAATCAGGAATAAATTCGGGTCGAAAACGCTGCTCTGCCCCATTGCGGATTTTACTTCGCGATAAGACGACACGAGCGTTAATTCGGGCATCCGCTTAAAAACAGTTATCGTGTGATTGATAGTCGAATCATCGTCATCAACCAAAATTGCGTTGTACTTCAAAGCTGAATCTCCTATCGGCTCCAAAGCCTCTTGAAAAATGATATGAGTCCGTTACTTTTAGCTTGTTCCGCCTGTTTTTTGGGGCGGTTGGTATAAAGCCCGACCAAGTCATAAATATCTTTTTTTAGTCGGGAATTTGAATTTGATAAAATCAGCGGGCAACCCGAATGAATCGAATCACTTGCCGCTTTAAAATCATTGGCGAGCCTGTGATAAAAATTTTTGCCCAGAACGATTTCTACATCTTCCGCGTCGATTAACGTCTGGGAGCCGCTGCGATTTAGGACGGGACGAACTTTATTGACATCGTAGCCGAAACGCAGAATTGCTTCGTAACCGTTCTTGAGATTTTTTATCGCGGGAACAAAATCCGCGACGCACAAGAAATTTATAATTGTGCTTATATCCATAACCGCCATATTCATATCGTTGAATTCGGATTTTGTGTCAACGATTATGAAGTTAAAATAATCCAGGTGATTAATGGCGGAAATTATCGTGTGTTCTTGAATGCTGTAAGACTTTTCGATTTGAAAAGGCGCGGGAAGGACGGAGAATGTAACATCGCCGTAACGATATTCGCTGATATAATTCCAAATTTTTTCGGCAGGGATATTGGGCGGAATGTCGCCAATGGTCGGAACGTCTTGCAAGTTCAAATAATTTGCAACATCGCCGTATTGTAAATCCAAGTCGATAAGGCAAACGGCATAACCGTCCTGCGCCAAACCTGCCGCCAAATTCGTAGCGACAAGAGTTTTGCCGATACCGGAGGTCGTGCTGAAAACCGTTATGACAATGCTGCTGCGTCCTTCTGCCATTTAGGGTTTCGCCTCCGTTTCTACAAGCGGCGTGTCCGTGTAAACGCTGCCGCCTTCCAAATGAACGGGTTCTCTTAATTTAGCCTCCAAATTTCCGCCGTCATAAAGTTCTTTCATCTCCGGCGTCATTTCGGCATAATCACCTGTCTCGACGATAGTCGGAGTAATAATGATAATAAGTTCGCGCTTGTTCCTGGATTTGTAGCTGTACTTGAAGAATTCTCCGAGAATCGGGATATTTCCGAGGAGCGGGATTTTTTGTACGGATTTACCTTCGGAAGAATCCATAAGCCCGCCGATAAGCATTGAGGTGCCCGACATAAGATTAACAACAGCTTCGGCGTGACGCGTGGCAATAATCGGTTGACCGTCGACAGCTTGACCGCTCAAGTTGCTAACCTCGGCATGAACGGCGACTGTAATTTTTTCGTCATCGTCGACAATCGGCTTGCACTGCAGAATAATTCCGTAGTCTTTAAATTGAACTGTCGTGCCGGTAAGATTTGAAGTTGAATAAGGAATTTGTCCGCCGATTTGAATGGTAGCTTGTTCGCCGCTCATGGTCGTTATACTCGGACGCGACAGAACTCTTGCCTTGCCGTTTTCGACGAGAGCATTAATCGTCATGCCCAAGCTTGCTCTGTGACGATCGAACCATTTAAGAGGATTATTGCTGTAGCCGCCTCTGCCGATGTCTTCACCTGCGGAAATTAAGCCGGGCGAAATTGTGATTACGGAACCGCCGCCGGAAGTTTGTCCGTATTGGAATCCCAAATCTTTGGTGTCGGTAGAATTTATATCAATGACCTGAGCCTCAAACCTTATTTGAGTCGGGTGAGTCATCTTGAGTAAATCGACAATCGAGCCGGTGTTTTCTGTTTTGGTAAGTTCAATGTCATCAGCATCACTTTCGGTCGCGCTGCTTGCCTCCAATTCGAGACTGACATTGCTGCCGGTGCTTATCGGGACGGAAACATTTCCTTGCACATAGAATCCTGCTACTTGAAGTGCATAATTGCGTTCGTATTGATTCCTGACAGTACCTGTCAACAAAATTTTACTGCCGATTTTTTTAACGCAGACATTCGGAAGACCGATTGCCCTTTGAATCAGCATTGCCTGCCCTACATCTTCGGGCGAGACGACAATTACATATTCTCTGATTCTTCCGTCGAGCGTCCAAGCCAAAACTGCTGTCGTGCCGGCTCCGTGCCCTTCGACCAAAAAGCCGGTTTTCAGCGTGGGGTCGACTTGCTTAACCACTGCAATGGACGGATTACCGGAAGTTATTCTGGTAATGACGCTGCCGACATTTACATAAGTCGAGGCGTTCAAATCCACTTCTACCATTTCTTTTGCCTGAGCCGACATCGAAAGTGCAAGCAGTAAGAGCAAGACCGCCGTCGACTTAAAAATAATATTCAATGTAATCACCAAGCTTACGGTAATTAATTTCCCCACTTAATTATTTCAAAACCTTCGTTATGAGGTGTAGGATTTACGCCGTTATTCGGAATTGCGGGAAGAGCAGGTTTCGGAACGTTTGCTACGGGCGGTGCGGCAGGTATCGCGGGAACGGGCGGTGGCGGCGGCGTTTTCGGTTGAGGAGGTTCGCTGCTTTTGGTTGCCGTGTAGTAATCTGTTTCCTTGATATACATACTGTCGCTGCGCGGTTTCAAAGGTCGAAGTGCCAGATAAATTCTTCCGATTGACATTGCGGCAGTTATTCTTGTAATTTCGTCGGGTTGCAGAGCCAAGGTAACAGTTCCGACTGCGCCCGCCGAAGGAATTTCTTCTTTGTTCGGGTCTATGTCTTCGGAATCTTCCTCGCCTTCGGATTCGGAAGATTCGTCTTTATCTTTTTCGGAAGATTCGTCATCTTTTTTTTCTTCCTCTTGAGATTCTTCCGTTTCCTGCGATTTTTTTTCGCCGGGCTTTTGGACATATCTGTTGGCATTTTGATTTATACTCAACAGCAAAACATTTTGAAGAATAACTTCGGAGTGCATACCGCCGCCATCTGCTCCGAGAAGTAAAAGAACGTCGACGCGGTCGCCCGCCTTCATCAAGCCCGCAATACCCGTTACGTTGTCGACGGGAATTGTAATTGCTCGGCAGTTATCGGGAATCATTCCGATAAAACCTGCTTGCCTGTAGTCGGTGAAAACTTTTTCGGTTGTCAAAATATCGCCCGCGAATATCTCCAACTTGGTCGGAAGATTTAAAAATGATTCGACATCGCTTGAAGTACCTTTGGGCAGTGACTGAACGGCAAAATCTTTTACACTCAACATTTCCGCTTTGATGACCGCGCCGCGAGGAATATCCGTCTTTGCCACGACCACTTTGGTCATTTCAATCGGCACGGGCTTTTCTGCCTCGTAAGCACTTTGAATATGTGTGAGCGTCATATAAACCAGCAAAGCTATCAATACTCCGATTGCGGCTGTGCCGGCGAGTAATTGCTTTGAAGTTAGTCGCTCAATCAAATTGTTGAGAGTTTTTATGACTTTAGTAAACAAAAAACTCTGCCTCCGAAAATTTCTCAGTGAACTAATTTTTTATCTTTAATTATGACCATAGACTTCTATTTTGGTAATTTCAGTTTCGCCGAATAATTTGCCGAAAATTGGTATAACGGGTTCTGTTAATTTGACCGGATTAAATTCAACACGTATTTCCCTTTTTTCATCGAAATCTACAGTTCGATTCATCTTGACGAGTTTCATAGCCTCCTCGGTATTGCTAGCAATTCCGGCAACGGCTATGGCGTCCGCGGCGTTTTGCAACTGTGATTGCTTTACATAAAGAAAACCCGCCTCGATAATAAAAATCGTCATTATCAAAAGCAACGGGAGCATGATAACGGTGAGAACTAAGATTTGCCCTTTTTGCGGTTTCATATTTTTCTTGAGCACAATCATCACTCCAAAAGGCGATTCAACTTATAAAACTTTTCGTTCTCCTCCGGAATATTTCCAATCGGTTAATCTTTAGCGATAACTTGTTTTGAATAAACCTATCCTTAATCTGATTTACAAGGTATACTTTTTTTCTCGCGATAAAAATTAACATTAAATTTGAATTAAAATTCTGTCGACTCTTGCCTAATGCGAATTTTATTGTTATAATTTCAAAAAATTCACTGCGAGAAAAAAAGTATACCCGCATACCGACAAACAAAGGCTCAATTTGTGCCCATTGTCATTTGTCAGTTATGTCGGGTAACTTTAACGAAGTTCCTATTTTTTTTTTATGATTACATTTTTCTTTTTTGTAAAATAACTTCAAGGGAGTTTTCCAAAATTTATCTTTACCACGTTTCCTGTGCTCTTACTTTTTCAATAGAACCTAACAGCTCAGGTTATTTTTGCCAGCGTCACGAAAATTGAACGAATCAATCTTGCTCGCTCATCGGAAACGATATTGCCCGCCGCTTCTGATTGATAGAGATTTGCCGACATTTGCGCGACAAGTTCAGCCTCGCGCCGCGTGATTAATTTGTTCGCCAAAAGAATTTCAATCATCGATTTCACGTCGGTAAAAGGTGTTCTCGCGTCGATTTGGTCGAGCATGTTTTGAAATAAAAGTTGCTTGCGGTCAATCTCTTCGGCTATCAGTGCAATGCGAATGTAACCGCCCAAGCCGCGTCGCGATTCCACGACAAAACCTTTTTCCGTCGTAAATCGTGTACTCAAAACGTAACTTATCTGCGACGGCGCACAACTTATCTCGTCCGCAAGTGCCGTGCGTTTCAATTCAATTTGTTTATCTGCATTTTGCGCCAGCCGCTTGAGGATATATTCTTCTATCGTGTCCGCTTTATTGTTCAACATGATTAATCACCTCTTCTTGATATTTTGACATTATACGCGTCAAAAATCAAATAGGCAAGCTTTTTTTCAATTAGGAATTAGGAATGAGGAGTTAGGAATTATTTTGCAAGAAATTCAATTCGACGGCATGAGGACGATGTTTACGGGCAAATTGGACGCGCCGGGCGGCGAATATTCAAAACTGACATAGCCGCGATAATTTCCAAGCTCCGAAAGTTCTGTGCCGTTTGTCATCAAAGAAATACCTTCCGACCTGGCAAGTGCCACGTAAGGATTTTCGGGCGGCGTTCTGTCTCCGAAGTAAAGTCGCTTGTCGGGCGTCTGAATAACTCCGGAATCGCCGTAATATTTATAACGAAGTGCACCCGCATAATTACCGCCGAGCGGACTCAAACAAAAGCGCGTTAAAAATTTCGTGCGAAAGTTGAGAGTATAATTTATTCCGTAGTTGCCGTAGTTAATGACCTCGGAGCCGTCGGTCGCGTCGATGCCGTGCTTAAACCTGTCGTTGATATTGTCGCCGATTAAAATATAGCCCAGCCCGTCGCGCTCTCCGTCATAAGTTTTTTTAAGTGTCAACGTCCGATTCATCTGTTTGAAGGTGCCGCGCAGTTTGTATTCATCTTTGGGCAAAATTTCCGCATGATTGAGGAATTTGAGCGGGTCGGCATTTTCGGGATACATCATGAGAAAAACTTTAACGGGATTATTTGAAACGAAATCGCACACGCCGTGAATCAACTGCCCCGGCTTGAGCAAAAAATAATTGTCGTAAGGCTGATAAAGTTTTCGCTCGTAGCTGCCCAATTTAATTTGGTCGTTGAAATCGTCTTCCATGTACATCGTCTGAGTAATTTTTCCGACGCTGTGATAATTTTTGTTGGGAGCACTCAAGCCGCCGCGAGTGATTTTGACGACGGTTTTGCCTTTGACGGTGTTCTCGAAAATAATCGCGAAACGTTTGCTGACGCTCGTATCGTTCAAGTGATAAAATAAAATCCTTGCCTCGCCGCTGACGGTGTCCGTGTATAAAATTCCATTGCGGCGAACGTATTCGGGGCTGTCGGAAAAAATAAGCGTGCCGCCCGAATCTTGCGAGTAAACTTCGAGCTTGTGCATGACAGTGGAAGTTTTTTCGGCGGAGGCACTTGACATCAACATACTAAGCAAGGCAAATGCTGCAAAAATTTTTTTGATAAAGTTCAATGAAATATCTCCTTAAAAAGTTTTTGGCGATTATATCACGCGGCGATTAAAAGCACAAAAATTTTTCTTGACAAGGAACGGCGTAAAGTTTATAATCGCGCTTGCATTGGGGACGTAGCTCAGCTGGGAGAGCATCAGGTTCGCAATCTGGGGGTCAAGGGTTCGAATCCCTCCGTCTCCACCAATAAAGAAAATTTCAAGGCGGGAGTTCAAAACTTCCGCCTTTTGCATTATATTCGTAAGCAAGTCGCTCGAAATGTTTTTTATCCGTCTTGAAGCCGAGATTTTTTTTGCGTAACTTTTTCCAAAAAATTTATCGCCTCTCGAAATTGAGGGGCGATTTTTTTTTTCAAAGTTTATTATCAGACAAATCAAATTGTCGACGCTCGATATAATCCATAAAATGCAAATCGCGTTCGGGATAAAAATTCACATCGTAATAATCTGCGTCATTGCCGGGCGTGTACTCGTAAGCAAGTCGCTCGAAATGTTTTTTATCCGTCTTGAAGCCTAAATTTTTTTGCATAACTTTTTCCAGACGTTCGGCATTGGGAATCAGATAACTCACCTCGTCAATGTATTGGAGCCAGCCGGGCACAACGCCCGTTTTGACATTGCCTTTAGCCTCCGCACTTTTTAATGAGCCTGCCGCCGCCAACATTTTGCCCGAACTTAAATCCGTGTCAATCGCCTTGACTGCCACTCCCAAAAGTTCGGGAATTTTTATCAGCATGCTCGGTTCAGTCAATCTGTCCGCGCAGGCACGCATAAAAGCTTGCTGACGACGCACGCGACCGACATCGCCTTCCGAATCGCGAAATCTTACAAATTCAATCGCCGTCTGCCCGTCAAGGTGTTGAAGTCCCTGCTTTAAATCAATATAAAGTCCGCCGTCGTCGTCCCAAGGATCTTCGTAGTGCATATCTCGTTCGACGTAAATATCCACGCCGCCCATTGCGTCAATCACTTCCGCAAAGCGCGATTTATTTATCGCAACGTAGTAATCAACGTCAATGCCGAGAAAATCTTCCACGGTCTCACGAGTCAATTTCGCGCCGCCGTATGCATACGCCGCATTTATTTTTTGGTAGCCGTGCCGTTCGATATAAACCAGCGTGTCTCGCGGTATCGTCAGCAGCGACGCTTTATCTTCCGACAAATTTAAAATCATCAGCGTATCCGAACGCCCGACATCATCTTTACGCTCGTCCACGCCCATTAACATTATCGTCGTCGGTTTGTTGAAGGTCGGCAAAACTTTTTCGGGCGCGATTTTCTCCGTTATGCCTTCTTTTATCCGTGTAAAGTCCGAGTTGAATCCCAAATGCGTCAGCGACCCGATTACTATTAAGAAACAAAGTATGAATGACCAAAATAATTTCCGATTGCGCATTTTGCGTAAAATTTTTTGCCGCCTCTCTTCCAAACGTTCACGCATGTTCGCACCTCCCCGCAGCTAAAATCTAAGGGAAGTTTTCAGCTTTGTCAAGTCAATATCTGTTTTTATTTCGGGGTGCTTGTGCAGGAAAAATTGTTCGTCATCGGGCGCGACTTCAAATTTTATCAGCCGTCCGACTTTGACAAAACATTTCCGAACAATTTTATCGACATGCGGGTCGTTAATCGTCAGGCAAGCTTTTGAAACGACAGGTTCCTTGCCGCGATTGGCGATAAAATTCAAATGCAATTCGACTTGCGGTTCGTCCTCGCCCGAATTGTAGTAGACGCCCAAATTATTTTCGGCGTAGGGATTGAGCACGTTGAAAAGAATATCCATGAGCATCGACAAATCCATTTTTTTTGGATTGAATTCAATTTCGACGCTCGAAATATTTTCAATCGTCTGCGGCTCGTGATTAACGTAGCTGTGAACGTTCCGCGCAGATAATTTTCCGACTGAAACGCTCACGACGCCGGGAACATCGGCAAAAATTTCTTGTAACTCTTGAACATTGCCGCCGCTGAAGTAAATTTTTTTAGTGTACAAGTTCAATCCTCCCCATTTCCGAAAAATAATTAGAATCGTGCGTGATGATTATCAGCGTGCGATTTTTTGTCGCCTCAATCAAGTTCGCAATCAGTTTATCGGCAAGATTTTTATCAAGACCTGCTGTCGGCTCGTCCAAAATCAAAATTTCAGCGTCTTGAGCCAAAGCAAGTGCGACTTGCAAACGATTTCTTTCGCCGCCCGATAAATTTTCGCCGTCCTCGCCAATCGGAGTGTCAATATCAAAATTTTCAAGCTCGCAAAGTTTCAACGCCGAGAAAATTTCTTCGTCGGAAATATTTTCGCGGAGCATTTTAAAATTTTCCCTAATCGATGTCGAGAAAATGTAATTCGTGAACGTCGACGCCGTAATTTTTCCGCCGATTGAAATTGAGCCGTTATCGGGCGGGAAAAGTTTCATCATCAAATAAAGCAAAGTCGTTTTACCCGCGCCGCTCTCCCCGACGATTGCAATTTTTTCGCCGCGTTCAATCGTCAAACTAAAATCGTCAAAAATTTTCTCGTCCGCATAGCCGAAATTCAAATTTTTAATTTCGACAGCATGATTGGTCGGAAGAATCTGCGCGGCTTGAATTTTTTTATCGTCGTAAATTTTTACGTTGCGAATTTTTTTCCAAGTTCGGACTGCGACCGGTATTTGAAAAAAAATTTCGAGCGTCGCCAAAAAAATCAAAGTCCAAACCGTCAAGCCGATTGTATCAACAACAGGCGCAAGTTTCAACAGCATAAAAAAAAATATCGCAATGTTTAGGATTTTAAAAGTCGTATCTAAATTAATTTGCCGCGCAGTGAGTTTGAAATTTTCCGCGCCGAATTCTTTTGCAGACTGATTAAGCATTTTTATCGCGGGCATCGTCCCGAAAATTTTTAATTCGTCGCGACCGTCGCTGAAATCCAAAATTTTTCCGCGGTAATCAGAATCGTCGGCAGTTCCGATTTTTATCAGTGCGGCAAATAAAACGTTCGCAAAAAAAATTATCGGCAACATCAGCGCAAAAAATTTCAGCGGCTCAAATAAAAAATAAGTCAGCAAAATCGTCACGAGCGCGGCGGTTGAAATCGGCAAAACTACTCTCGGCAAAAAATCTTTAAGCAAATCGGCAGTGACCGTCATCGTATGCAAAATTTCGCCTTCGTGCGAGCGTCCCGACTTTAGCGGAAAAATTTTTGCGGCGTTGAGGAAGATTTTTTGTCGTAAATCGTCGAGCAGGTTGAAAATTATTTTGTGCGAGATAAATCTGTCGGCATATCTTAATACGGCGCGCGAAATTCCTGCCGTTCGTACTAAAGTTATCCCGACTGACAGCGAACTTATCGGCGGGTGCAGTGCTGCTGACGCGATTAACCATGCCGAAGACGCCATTAACAAAATTTCGCTCAATGCGGCGGATAAATTTGCTAAAATCGCAGGCAAAAAGCGTTTGAAGTTCATAAGCTCACCTTCCGAGCAAAAAATTATCCGCAAACGTAAAATTTCCTGCCAAAATGAGAGCAGTAAAAAAATTCGCCATAGCGGATGTTTACAAATCATCGTCCGTCATAGCGAATTTTTACAGCCAAAAATATTTTCAAAAATACTTGACAGCCGTTTTTTTTTTTTTATAATGCTTGCGCCAATAATGTACTTGATAATTTAGATAGAGGTGATTGAAATGCGTGCGATTGTTTTTTTTCTTGGAATTGGAGTTGCGTTTTTACCATTCCCACCAGTCAGCTGGTTTATTGGTGCTTTTCTTATGATGTATGCATGGCTTTTTATGTAGTAAGGAGGTTTTCGTAATGTTTAAACTTAAATATGAGAAAGAGACCGATGATTCTAAATTTAAACTCAAAATCAATGACAAAAGACTTATAATGTTTGGTGCAACATTATATTTAATTATCAGAGAGCTATTGGCATGAAATTTAAAACAGGAAGATGAGTTTTAACAATCAACTAAAAAAGCCCTTCGGCAAAAGTCGGAGGGTTTTTTTAATCAAGCGAGACTTTTCCGAGTTTACCTGCGCGGAAATCGGATAAAATTAATTTCAAAGCTTTATCGGTGTCAATGACGCCGCCTTTTTTTATGCAACCGCGCTTTAAACCGATTTTATTTAAAAGGTCGTGCCCGTCGGTCGAAATTTCAATTTTGTAATGTTCGATAAGTCCCGCAGGAAATTTTTGCGCAAGCGTCTCCAAAAGTTTGCAAACGGTCAATTCCAAGTCGTGAATTTCGTCGCTGATTGCATAAGTCCAAGAAAGTTTCAAAGCAACGTCGGCGTCGTCGAATTTTGGATAAAGAATTCCGGGCGTGTCGAGGAGGTCTAACCCGTCGGCAATTTTAATCCACTGTTTGGCGCGAGTGACACCGGGGCGATTTTCTATCTTAACGTGATTCATGCCCGCCAATCGATTAATCAGCGAAGATTTCCCGACATTGGGAATGCCGACAATCATCACGCGGGCAGCGCGAGGTTTTGCACCGTGCTTGGCAAATTTATTGGTCTTTGATTCGGTGAGCGATTTGGCAAGCGCGATTAGATTTTTAATGCCCGTACCTTTAACGGCGTCGACGGCAACGGCAGATAAATTTTCATCGCGGAATTTTTTCAGCCAAGCGTCGATGTTCGCGGCGAGATCTGCTTTGCCCAACACAATTAAGCGCGGCTTGTCTTGAATAATTTCTCGGAGCATGGGATTTTGACTGCTCAAAGGGATTCGGGCGTCAAGTAATTCAATCACCAGGTCGACGAGCTTTAAATTTTCTTGAATCAATCGCTGCGCCTTGCGCATGTGACCGGGGAACCATTGTAAAATTTTTTCTTCCATAGTCTTCACTTTAAAGCCGCGATAATCAAGCCGCCGACAGCCGCCATAATCGCGCCGACTCCTATCATCGTCTGAACAAAATTGGTATGCAATTGTTTTGTAAACTCCTTGGCATTGTCGTCGATTTTTTTATCCGTTGCATCGAACTTTTGATAAAATCGCTGATTCATTTCCTTCATTTCGGCATCGTGTTTTTCTTGCGCCCGTCGAATATCCTCACGCTGTTGTTGAGATTCAACGATAAGCATGTCAACTTTCGCCGCGACCGTGCTGACTTGCTGTTCCAAAAAGGACATTCTATTATCTAATCTTTCAATTTTAGTTTTAACGTCTGCCATTTTCAAACACCTCCCGGCGAAAATATTTTATCACATCGGAGGAAATTTTTAAATTGTGATTTTATCTTTGAAAGCGTCGAATTTTTTATCGCCGATGCCGCGCACATTTTTAATTTCGTCAACGGATTTAAACGCGCCGTTTTGTTCGCGGTAGTCGATAATTCTTTGCGCGAGTGAAGGTCCGATACCTTTAAGCGTGGCAAGGCGTTCGGCGTCGGCAGTGTTTATGTTGACGAGATCGCCCGAATTTGCGGAAGAAGAATTTTGCGCTTGCAATAAAATTTCTTTGGTCGGAATGTGAATATGTTGACCGTCGGTGAGCGGCGCGGCTAAATTTACAGCCTCGGTGTCCGCCAAATCCGTCAAGCCGCCCGCCATGTTCACCGCGTCGACAAATCTCAAATTTCCGTTGTCTTCCAATTCGACGACGGAAATATTTTTTACTTGCCCCGAAACGTAAACGCTGATTTTTTTTACGGGCGGAGTCGGCAACTCAAGCGGCGGCGAATCATCGCTGAAAATTTCTATTAAAAAGAAAACGGCTAAGGTAACTAACGCAGCTATACCAAAGCCGATTAAAAATTTTTTCTTCACGATAACACCTTAATCATCATAAGCGACGGGCGTCACGTCGAAAATCGGGTCGAGAGCTTTCATATCGTCAAGGACATTTTGCGTCAACGGATTGTCGACTGACAAAACCATAAGGCTCGTGCCTTCAATCGCGGTTTTGCCGACGTTCATGCCCGAAATATTTACGCCGTGTTTGGCAAGCAAAGTGCCGACCAAACCGATAACGCCCGGCTGATTTATGTGCGGGCAAATTAAAATTCTGGCGTGCGGGTCAACGTCGACGCGGAAGCCGTTAATTTCGACGATACGTCCTTCGTTGCCGAAAAGCGTACCCGTCACGATATTTCCGTTCGCCGAGACCGTCACGAGATTTGCGAAGTCGCGAGCAATGCCGGATTTTATTTCGGAAAGATGAATGCCACGTTCAGCCGCCAAAATATTCGCGTTGACCAAATTGACGTGTTCAAGCGCGGCACTCAACATGCCCTTTAAAACCGCAGTCGAAATCAAACTGGAATTCATGTCGGCAATTTTTCCGTTGACTTTGACTTGAACGCTGGAAATCGGGTCTTTGCTCATGCCGGTAATCGTTCTGCCGAGTCGTTCGCCCAAGTCGAGATAAGGCGCGAGCTTTTCCAAAACGTGTCCGGGAATATGCGGCAAGTTGACGGCGGTGGCGACGGGTTTATTGTTCAGTGCGTCGATAATTCCTTTGGCAACGTCGACAGAAACGCCGATTTGCGCTTCGACCGTCGAGGCTCCCAAATGCGGTGTCAAAATTATGTTCGGCAAATTTCTAAGCGGAGAATCTTCAGCAAGCGGTTCATTTTCAAAAACGTCGATTGCTGCACCCGCGATAATTTTTTCCGTCAAAGCGGTCGCCAAATCTTTTTCGTTGATGATTCCGCCGCGAGCACAGTTAATCAATCGAACGGTCGGTTTCATAGTTTTCATCTGTGCAAGGGAAATCATATCCTTAGTTTTATTCGTAAGCGGCATGTGGACGGTAATGAAATCTGCGCGGCGGAAAAGGTCGTCGAGTTCAAGCAGAGTGACGCCCAAAGATTTTGCGCGTTCGGAGCTGACGAACGGGTCATGGGCGATGACGTTCATATCAAAAGATTGTGCACGTTTGGCGACGCCCGCGCCGATTTTTCCGAGTCCGATAATGCCGATAGTTTTATTTCTCAATTCGACGCCGAGGAATTTTTTTCTGTCCCAACCGCCCGCGTGCATAGTTTGATTTGCTTGCGGAATATTTCGGCTGACGGCGAGCATCATTGCAAAGGTATGTTCGGTCGCGGCAATCGTATTTCCGTCGGGAGAATTTATGACGATAATCCCGCGTTCGGTCGCCGCCTGCACGTCGATATTATCTACGCCGACGCCCGCCCGTCCGATAATTTTCAAGTTGGCGGCGCGTTCCAAAACGTCTGCAGAAACTTTGGAGGCACTGCGAACAATCAGCGCGTCGAACTTCGGGATAATTTCCAAAAGTTCCTCGTGCGAAATTTTATCGCGGACTTCGACGTTGAAACTTTTTTTAAGTAAATCGATACCTTCGTTGGCAATGCCGTCGACTGCCAAAATATTAAACGTGTTCATTTTGAATCAAACTCCTTTTTAGGTTGAGTAATTTTTTCGATTGGGACGAATTGCGACGCGTAAATCATTTTTTTGCCGTTAATCTCGTCGACAAGATAAATCGGTCGGTGTTTGCTCTCGTAAAAAATTTGCCCGATATATTCTCCGATAATTCCCAGCGATAAAATTTGTATGCCGCCGAGGAATAACATTACCGTTATCAACGTCGGATAGCCCGCAACCGGGTCGCCGTACAAAAGTGCCATCGTCAAGACAAAAATCATGTAGAGCATTGCGCCGAACGAAATTGTAATCCCAAAGAAAGTCATCAAGCGCAGCGGCGCGGTCGTGTAGGAAGTCATGCCCTTCATTGCCAGATTAAACAGCGAAAAATAATTCCAAGTCGTCACTCCTGCGGCTCGCGGCTGAACTTCAAACGGAATTTCTTTTTTGTGATAGCCAACCCATGTGAACAGACCTTTCGTGAATCGCTGATTCTCCCGCATGAGTTTTAACGCCTCAATGCATCTTCTGTCAAGCAGGCGAAAATCTCCGACGTCGCGTTGAATTTCGTAAGACGTGCTGAATTTTTTCATGACGGCATAAAATAAATTTGCGCAAGTTCTCTTGAGCCAAGTTTCGCCTGCGCGGTCGACACGCTTTGCACAAACATCGTCGTAACCTTCGCGCCACCATTTAATCATCTCGGCAATGGAACTCGGCGGATGTTGTAAGTCGGCGTCCATGATAATCACGGCGTCGCCGTCAGCGTAATCAATGCCCGCCATCATTGCGGATTCTTTTCCGAAATTTCGCGACAAGCTGATATAAGTAACTTCGTCGTGCGCGGCGGAAATTTTTTTCAACTTGGCAAGCGTGCCATCGTGACTGCCGTCGTTGACGAAAATATAATTAAATCGGCAGTCGGGGATTTTCTCAACGTGTTCCCGGACTGCCGGATAAAACATGTCGATAACTTCTTCCTCGTTGTAGCAAGGAACGATTATTGTAATTCTGTCCATTAGCATTTTTTCCAATACTTATTGATTAAATCGAGCGTTATTCTGTTTTGGTTGCCTCTGAATATGCCCGCCACCTTAATCGTCAATCAGAATACAATGCTTGCTTGATTCGGTGACGTGCACTCAAGCCGCGTCTGTACATCGAGATAATTTTTCTGTCTATGCCGGAAATATCCTTTTGCCGCCTAGGAATAATTTGCGCCGCGTTTCCCGACAAAAAGAGGCTTAATTACAACACATTGTTCATCTGTCAAGTCTTTAGGATAACTTTGACGTTCCAAGTACTCTTTGTTCACAATCGCATTATATCATTTTTTACTTGTGAATACATCTTCTTACTTTTTCAACAGCCCTTAACCACTGAACTTGGCATAGCTGCCCGTTTTGGTTTTGAAAACTTCAAGCCGAACGGGCATTAAATTTTTAATCTCTTCGACGTGCGAAATTATTCCGACCAATCGCCCGCCGCGTTGCAGTTCAATTAAAGTTTTCATGGCAAAATCCAAAGTTTCCGTGTCGAGCGTTCCGAAGCCTTCGTCGATAAAAATTGTGTCGAGTTTGACGCCGCCCGAATTATTTTGCACGACCGCCGCCAATCCGAGTGCCAAACTCAACGACGCCAAAAAACTTTCGCCGCCGCTGAGAGTTTCGACCGCTCGCGCGGTGCCGGTGTAGTCGTCGACGATTTCCAAATCCAAGCCGCCCGCATATCTTTTATCGGTCACCGCCATTTTATTTTGAAAACGATAACGCCCGCCGCTCATCTTCTCAAGCCGATTGTTTGCCTCTTCGATAACTTCTTTGAACATCGTCGCAAGATAGTAGCGTTGGAAAGAAATTTTGGAAGTTTTGCCGCTCGCCGCGTCCGATAACGTCTTCCACATCAAAAAATTTTTATCGGCGATTTTTAATTCATTGTTGACTGCAAAAATTTTTACCGAAATATTTTTCAGCTGTTCAATCTGCGTCGCGAGTTTTGTTTTGGTTTCAATCGCCGAACTGTGCGCCGTTTTTTTGTCGGCAAAAATTTTTTTCAGCGCGGAAATATCGGGCGGAGTTTTTCTCTCGACCTGCGCGGCGGCTTCGGATTTATTTTTTTGTGCTGCTTCGACGGTTGATTTTTGTGCCGCCAAATTTTTTTCCAGCCGATTGAAATTTTCTTGAGCCGTTTGAAATGCTTTGTTGAGTTCGTCAAATTTTTTTTGCGTCGAAGAAATTTCCGCGTCAAGTAATTTTTCGTCCGATAAATATTTCGCGTCGATTTCCTTTGACATGTTTTCGACCATGCCGCGCAGATTGTTCGCCTTGCTTAAAAGTTTTTTGTCCTCTGCCTGCGCCGCCTCCAAAGATTTTTCCGTATCCAGAGTTTTTATTTCGCCGTTTTTGATTCGTTCACGCCAACGCTCCAATTTCTTGACGTCCGCCGAAATTTTTTCCTTAGCCGCCTGAGCCGCCGCGACCGTCATGACTTCCGAACCTTCCGCCAAATCTTTTTCTTTGGTTTCGAGTTTGCTTTTCAAACCCGCCAAATTTTTTTCGGCTGAAGTTTTTTCTGCGTCGAGAGATTTTAATTTTGATTCGGCGGATTTAATTTGCGCGTCAGTCGGGATTGTCGAATCGTAAGTTGCGGGCGTCGGGTGATGAGTTGAACCGCACACGGGGCAAGGCTTGCCTTTCTGCAAAGTTGACGCCAATCGCGCCGCGCTGCCCGATATTTGTCGTTCGCGAAGGTTTGCAAGATTTTTTTCTGCCGCGTCGTGTAATTTTTGAGCCGCGATTAAATCTTTTTCCGCCTCCGAAATTTTTTTCCGAAGTTCTTTTACCTCCGCCAAAAGTTTTTCGCGCGCTTGAGCGTCTTTTAATTTCTGTTCGGCGACTTTCAACTTTGCGGGCGCGTCTTGAATCGTTTCGACTTCCGCTTTGAGTTTAGCCATCAATTCATCGCAAGTCTTTTTTAATTTAAGCAGTCGTTCGACTTCCGCCGCTGATTTTTCTGCAGCTTTGTTTGCCGACTCAAGATTTTTTTGTTCCGCTTGAAGATTTTTCAGCGCGGTTTTCTTTTTGTCGAGTTCAGCCGTTTTGAGTTTTAACTCTTCGCGAAGGGATTCTTCTGCCGTGTGTTTATCGAATTCTTTTTTGGCGGCGGACAACTCGCCCAAAATTTTTTTAAGACGATTTTCCGCCGTTTCCAGTTCGCGCGATTTTGATTCCAAGTCTTGAAATTTTTTGGATAAATTTTCTCCGTCGCTGTAATTTTTTTGCGCGTCGAGGAATTGCTCCTCCAAAGTTTTAAGTTGAGATTGAGCCGCGTCCAATTCAGCTGAAGATTTTTCCAGCATCTTCGGCAAATCTTCTTCCGCGCCGCCGACTTCTTCCAAGTAGCTTCTTTTGCGCTCGGTCAACGTGTCGAATTTACTTTTGGCGTCGGACGCTTTTATCTTGAGTTTTTCTTCCACGCGCTTGAAAAATTCCGCGTTGAAGAGCATGTTCAATACTTCCTGCTTATCTTTGGAATTTGCCAGCAAAAATTTTTTGAACTCGCCCTGCGGCAACACGACCACTTGACGGAATTGCTCGCAATCAAATTGCAAAAGCTCGCGAACATACTCGGATACGTCTTTGGTATCGATTAGGTGACCGTCTTCCCAAATTTCTGCCGACGCTTTTTCCTCGGTGAAACCTTCGCCGCGAATTCTCGCACGCATGTATTTCGGATTGCGCACGATTTTATAAATTTTCCCGCGCAGTGAAAATGTAAATTCGACTTCGGTTTTATAAGTCGGGGCAGCCTGTTCCGAACGCATCATCGAACCTTTTCGACCGCCGCCCGAACTTTCGCCGTAAAGTGCGTAACAAATCGCGTCGAGAATTGTCGTCTTGCCGGAACCCGTCGCGCCGTTTATCAGAAAAAAATTTTCGCCGTGCAAGCCCTTTTCAAAATCCAATTCGAGCGGCTTTACGTAGACGCCGAACGCCGTCATTTTTAATTTAATCGGTCGCAACGTTCATTCCTCCTTTGAAATTTCCGCAAAAAAATCGCCCATTGCCTCGCGATAATCTTCGTTCAAATCTTCGCCCGTCTGAGCTTTGAAAAAATCCGCAAAGTAATCCAAAACCGAACTGCCCTCGCCGAAAATTATATCCGCGTCGTCTTCCGAAAAATTTTGCGGCAAATGGAATTCGACGCTTAAAAGGTGCGGGAAATTCCACGCCAATTTATCTTGGACGTTAATCACGCGTTCCGTGAGTTTTGCGCAAATGTAATCTTCAGTCTGCGGAATATTTTTCAACTCATCAAAAGTCCCTTTGACAACGCGAACATCACGACGCGGAATCAGCGGGATTTTTTTAGTCTCAACGTTGCCCGCGCCGTCAATGTCGACAAGCGTGACAGATTTTTTATGTTTTTCCTCGTCGAAAGAATATTTGAGCGGCGAACCGGCGTAGCGGACGTTATCGGCGGAAATTTTCTGCGAACGGTGCAGGTGACCGAGTGCGACGTAATTATAATCGGAAAAAATTTCCGAGCTGACATTTTCCGCACCGCCGACGAATTTTCTTTCCGATTCGGACTCGATACCGCCCGTCAAAAACATGTGGGCAAGCGCGACGCTCCTTTTACCTGCAGGAATTTTTTGCCGTGCCAAGTCGACGTAAAATTTATTCGCGGCGTTGAAAGTCAGGCGCGCGGATTCTTCGTCGAAAAAGTTATCTTTAATATCGGCGGGTTCGAGGTAGGGAATCATTGAGAAATAAATTTCGCCGAAATCATCTTCAAGCACGACATTTTTCGGCTCGTCTTCAATTTTGGCGGCGATGTAAATATTTTGTCGCTCGAAAATTTTGCTGCCGAAATTTAAACGGGTCGCGCTGTCGTGATTGCCCGCGATTATCAACGTCGGAAGATTTTTTTCAGCCAATTTGGTCAAAGTCTCGTTAAAAAGTTCAACGGCGTCAACGGGCGGGATATTTCGGTCGTAAATGTCGCCCGCAATTAAAATCGCGTCGGGCTTTTCGTCGCCGATGATTTTAAAAATTTCGTCGAGGATAAAGTTTTGGTCGTCGATAAGCGGCTGACCTTTTAAAGTTTTGCCGAGGTGCCAATCAGCCGTGTGCAAAAATTTCATGAAAATTCCTCCCGTCTGCGAATTGCTTCGGCGTGCGCGTGCAAACCTTCCGCCTCCGCCAATCGAATTATATCTTTCGCCGCGCAGTGTAAATCATTTTTCGTGTAGGAAATTAAACTTGTGCGCTTGAGGAAAGTTTCGACGTTGAGAACGGAATAAAATTTGGCAGTACCGCCCGTCGGCAAAACGTGATTGGGTCCGGCAAGATAATCGCCGAGCGGTTCGGGCGAATACGCTCCCAAGAAAATTGCGCCCGCGTTTTTTATTTTGGGCAACAGTGCGAACGGTTCGGCAGTCAAAAGTTCGAGATGTTCGGGCGCGGAAAAGTTTGCAAAGTCAATCGCCTCGTCCAAATTTTCGGCGACGACGATTAATCCGTTACGTTCAATTGACGTGGCGGCAATTTCTTTGCGCGGAAGTTTTTCAAGCTGAGTTTCGACTTGTGCGGAAATTTTTTCGGCGAGCGTCTGACTTGTCGTGATTAAGATACTGCAAGCAAGCGGGTCGTGTTCGGCTTGACTTAACAAATCGGCGGCGGCGTAAATCGGATTGGCATTTTCATCGGCGATAATCAAAATTTCGCTGGGACCGGCGAGCATATCAATATCGCAGTGCCCGTAAACTTCCTTTTTGGCGAGCGTGACGAAAATATTTCCGGGACCGACGATTTTGTTGACGCGCGGAATTTGTTCTGTGCCGAAAGCCATCGCCGCAATCGCCTGCGCTCCGCCGATTTTAAAAATTTTGTCGACACCCGCGAGTTTTGCCGCCGCAAGGACGGTTTTATTTGCGTTGGGCGTGCACATGATAATTTCGCCGACGCCCGCGACTTTGGCGGGAATAATATTCATCAAGACGCTGGAAGGATAAGCCGCAGTTCCGCCGGGGACGTAGACGCCGACGCGCTCCAAAGGAATGACCGCTTGACCGAGCAGGGAATTTTCACCGCGATAAGTTATCCAAGATTTCGGAAGTTGTTCGATATGGAAACGCCGAATATTTTCCGCCGCGACTTTCAACGACGATAAAATTTCCGAATCAATTTCAATATCCTCAAGCTCATCATTCCTAATTTCTAATTCCTCATTCCTAATTGAACTTTCGCCGTCAATTTTTTTTGTGTAGTCGATAACAGCCGCGTCGCCGAATTTCCGAACGTCGCTTACAATCCGCCGAACAATTTCAATCGCGCTCAAATCTTCGCCGAAAATTTTTTTGTTAGCCTCGCGAATCTTGGGCGACAATTCGACTTCATCAAAAGATTTTTTTGTTAAAAGTTTTTCGACAGCCTCGCGACCGATTTTTTTTGCGTTTACAATTTTCATAAGCATTCCCCCATAAATAAAAAATTCTGCCGTAACTTTACAGCAAAATTTTTTCTAAAGCAAATATTTATATCCAAAAAATTTTTCAGATGAGGAGCAACGCTTTATAAGTCGGCAAGCGTTTCGATAAAAATTCTTCCGCCAAAGTTTTCATGTGCGCCAAATTTTCTTCGGGCGTCTCCAAAAATTTTCTCGGATTGGATAATTGACCGTCTTTGGTTTCCAATTTTTGTTTATCCTCGACAATCATGCGCTCGCCGTTGCGCGAAATAATTTTCCACGCCGCGTCCGCCAACTTGTCGGAAGTTTTGTTGCCGGCTTTGTATTGCGCAAGGAAAATTTGATTAAAGCGACCAACTTCGATGCCGTAACCCGTCAACGGACTCGCCAAGAAATTAATCGTCGCGCTGAAGTTGGAACGCTTGCAAATATAATCGTTGAGCCGCTCGCAAGATTTTTTAACCTGTTTAACGACCGAATCGCTTTGACAGGGCATGACGTGTCCCGCGTGAACCAAAACCGTAATCGCCTCAACGATCGTGCCCGCATCAAATTTATTGCTCAAGAAAAATTCTCGCAAATCTTTCGGGCGGAAATTATCTTTTTCCAAATACTCAAGGAACGGTCGATAAAGTTCCTCCGTCAAAGTCAGCTCGCCTTGATGAACGTTGACTTTCAGCGGAACATCTGCGGCGGGCTTATTCAAAACGTAGCGCGTCGATAAAATTTTATCGTAAACTTCGGTCTGCGAAATGCGACGCAAGCCGCGAACAAAAATATCTTTGCGGAATTGGCGGTTGATAAAATAATCCTGCAATTGCTCACGCACAATCGAATTGCCGACGGTCTTTAAAAATTTCTGCGCCTTTTCGGGCAGGAACATTCCCGCTTTAATTTCAATCGGAATTGCAGTCATCGCGAATTCCAACTTGGCTGATTGACAAAGTTCCGCCACGTCCGCGAAGTACATCAAATCCCAATCCAAATTCAAATACTCGTGAGCAATGTAATGGGCGTCGTGTTTTTTCATTCGGTCGAAGTACGATTTAAAACCGGGCGCAATTTTGGCGTAAACGGGTTCGGCGTCAATTAATTCATCAATAAATTTAAACGTCGACTTCACGCGCTGTTCGATATTACCCCCCCCCGGTCTACCTTGTAGCGGTCAAAGAGTGACAAAAGTTCGCGGAGAGGAGCATTGGGCGACCAGCCCGGCAAACAGTTATAACTGTTGTAAAACATGCCGCCCGATTTTAAATGACGCCGAGCAATATCCAAAATGTGTTTGCGATTTTCCGCGCTGACCCAAGTCCAAATTCCGTGCAAACCGATTGAATCGAATTGCGGCAAGTCGTCGCGTTTGGAAAATTCCTCGAAGCTGTCTTCAAAAAATTTTGCGTTCGCGCCTGAAGCCTCGACGAGTTCGTTAGCCTGCGCGGCGTGAGCGGGATTGAAATCCGTCGCGAAATATTTTCCGGGAGTAGCGGCGGCGTGAATGTTGGCAGAAACGCCTTGACCGTAGCCAAGTTCGCAGTGGCAAGAAGTCTCTGAAATTTCCGGCGCGGCAATTCCTTTGAGCAAAAGACACCAGCGCATAAAATTCGGCGACAACTCGCGATAGTAGCCGTAGGTGTAAGTCGAATCGGTGAAGTAGCCTTCATTCCAAGCGTTCATGATGAAACCTCCAAAAATTTTTTCTGCCGCAACTTTACAACAAAATTTTAACGTTGACAAGTCAGCGACTTTGAATTAGGATTTATAAAAATTTTTCGCGGGAGGAACAATTTTGAAGTCGACGAGTAAATTTTTAAGCTTGATACTTCGACACAAGCCGCAAATTGTCGGATTGGAACTCGACGAGCACGGTTGGGCTGAAGTCGATGAATTGATAAGCCGCGTGAAAAATTTAGACCTCGCGACGCTTGAGCAGATAGTTGCGACGGACGAAAAGCAGCGTTATTCCTTCAGCGCGGACAAAAAATTAATTCGAGCAAATCAAGGACATTCAATCCCCGTCGACGTGGAACTTGAGCAATTAAAGCCGCCCGAAATTTTATATCACGGCACGAGCGAAAATTTTGTCGCGTCGATAAAACTTCAGGGCTTGCTGAAAAAATCTCGGCTGTATGTGCATTTGTCGGGCGACATTGAGACGGCGACCAAAGTCGGACGTCGACACGGCAAGCCGAAAATTTTTCTCGTGGAAAGTTTAAAAATGTTCAACGACGGATATAAATTTTTCCGTTCGATCAACGGCGTTTGGCTCACCGAACACGTTCCCGCAAAATATTTAAAGGAGAGTTTTTAAATGGAAAGTTACAGTTTTGACCCGCAACGCGTTTGCTCCAAGAAAATTTTTTTCAGCATTGACGAGCAAAATCGTTTGCACGACGTAAAATTTATGGGCGGTTGTCCCGGCAATCTTCCTGCAATCGGCAAACTGGTCGAAGGCAAAGACGCCAAAGAAATCGCCGACATTTTGCGCGGCAATCCTTGCGGCGGTCGCGGCACCAGTTGCGCCGACCAACTTTCTATCGCAATTGACGAGGCATTGAAGTCTCGCACTGCTTAAAAATTTTTTGGAGGTTTCAAAATGGATAAACAAACTCTGATTGAAAAAATTAAAGCAATGGCGGCGGCTCCGAGCTGTTGTGAGGAACTCAAGGCGGCTGTGAAAATTTACTTGGACGCGGTCGGCACGGCTGACGAAAAAGTTGCCGCTAAAAATCTCATCGCCGAAATCAAAGACGACATCACCGAAATTGATAACTTGGTTGCCTTTGCTCATTCCGAACAAGCCGTTCAATATTTCGGCGCGGAAGGCGCAAAAAAATTCGCCGCACATGCCGACGAACTCAAAGCAAGCGGCGCGAAGTATTGTGATTGCGGTGCGTGTGCTCCTGCCGTCGAAATTCTCGAAAACAAAGAAATTCTTCTCGGCTAAAAATTTTTTACTGCAAAAAAATTATCCCCTGCAAAATCGCGGGGGATTTTTTTATTCGTCAAAGCAGAAGTAAACTGCCAAAGTGCCGTGCTCAACGTTCAAAAAAATTTTATCGTCGTCAATGCGATTGCTTGTGGCATTCGGGAAATTTTGCGTCAAAGTTGCGCCGTCAAGTTCCCAATGCAGATTTTTAGTCGTGACACCTTCGCAAGTCGAAGTTATCGGCAAAAGCGATACGGCAAGCGGCTTTTTAAAAAATTTTACGTCGACTGATTCGCCGCCGCGCAGATAAAAAATAATTTCGCGTTCATCGGCGAGGAAAATTTTTTTGTCGAGTGCCGCACAGGTAAAAATCGTGCTGTAAAGATGGTCGAAACGTCCGCCGAAACAACCCGTCAAAATCGCGACGTGTTCGCCGAAAATTTCTGCCGCGCGATTCAAAGCAAGTTGCGTGTCGGTAAAGTCTTTGTCGGCGGGATATTTTTCTGCGGGAATATTTTTCATGCGCGCCCACTCGACGGCAAAATTATCCGCGCTGTCGAAATCGCCGATTAAAAAATGCGGAATAAGTTCACAGGCTCGGCAAAGTTCAATTCCCTTGTCGACGCAAAAAATTTTACGACCGCTTGAAACTTTCAAAAAAAATTCGCGACTCGGAACACGTCCGCCCGTCACGAATAAAATTTCCTGCGCGGCTGTCGAATCAAAAATTTCACACTGCGGAAATTTCATGACAATCACATCGCAACGATTGAAATGCCGTGGTCGTCGGCGAAGGTAACCATTTTTTCGCGCTCGACCAAGAGAGTTTTGCCCGCCTCGATTGCCAAAGCTGCCGCACCGACTTGCGCCATTTCTTCAACAGTTTTGTAACCGACCGTCGGCATGTCGAATCGATTATCTTGTTGTGGCTTTGAAACTTTGGCGACGACCGCTCCGCCGCAAGCCAAACGTCCGCCGCGTTCAATGCAAGCGTCGGTTCCTTCAATCGCCTCCAACGCCATGACCGCACGATTTTTTACGACGACCGTCTGACCAATGTCAAAGCGTCCGAGTTCTTTGGCAATACGGAATCCGAATTCCATATCTTGGCGTTCTTGTTCGGTCGGCTCGCGTTTGGTAATTGTTCCTCTGCGCGGCATGAGTTTCCTAATCAGCGCGGTTTGGTCGAAAGTTTGAATACCCGCCTTTGCCAGCTCGCGAACGAATGCCATCATGATTGTATCGTCTTTTCTGTCGGGCAACGACATTATCAGCTGCACCATGCGGGCATCGGGCACCACTGCGCCGTTAAATAATAATTCCTTCGTGACTTTGCCAATCATCGTGACCTTTGGAATCTGATTGGCTTTTAAATAATTCATAATCGCCTCAAGCTGTGCGACGCTGATGAATTGAAAATCTTTTGCGAACTGTGCGATTTGCGTATCGCTGTTCGGCAGCAGTCCCACCGCGTAAACTTCATAGCCGAGTTGAGCGGCGGCTCGTGCACATTCGACGGGCAATTTTCCTACTCCCGCCAATATTCCGACTTTCTCCATGTCATATCCCCCGTTCTATTAATTAGGAATTAGGAACTAGTAAGGGATTAGAAACTAGTTCTTAGTTCCTTGTTCCTTGTCCCTAAACTTTAACTGTCGGCATTTTGGCAGCAAGAATTTTAGCTTCGGCTTCGCGTTGCCGTTGATTCTCTTCAACGAACGACGGAAACTTCGAGCCGAGAATCAGCATTGCATTCATGACTTCATCTTCGTTTTTGGTTTCTTGATGACGACGCAAAAAAATTTCATTGAAGAGCCGCGATAAATTTTCATGCGAAATTTTCTCGCCGCGTTGCCACATAAGCAGACTGCTCTTGACATATTCGCGAATAATATCGGTGCCCGCGTCGTCGAGTTCCCTGCCGCCTTCTCTTACTGCATCTTGAATACTTTTTGCCGTCCACTTTGCCAGCTCCGAAATTTCACGGGCAGTCATAAAATCACGTCCTTATTTATCGTCAAAATCGCGTCGCTCCCGACAAATGCCGCGTTCGGCATTGCGCAAAAATCTCAAGAAGTGTTCGACTTCCTCGCAAGAATCAACTTCCTGTTCAATGACGGCAATCGCCTCCGGCAAACTCAAGCCCGACCGATATAAAATTTTATACGCCTTTTTAATCAGCCGCCGACTTTCAAGCGGAATGCCCGCCCGCGAAATTCCGACGTTATTCAAGCCGACGACTTTGGCGGGGTGCCCGTCGACGATTGTATAGGGCACGACGTCTTGAACGAGTTTGCTCATGCCGCCGACCATTGCATTGCGCCCGATTTTTACGAATTGATGAACGCCCGCCATGCCGCCGATAACAACTCTGTCCTCAACAATGGCATGACCCGCGCAGCTCGCAAGATTGCTCATGATGACATGATTGCCGAGCGTGCAGTTGTGCGCGACGTGAATATAAGCCATAAGCAGGCAGTCATTGCCGATTCGAGTTTCATTGCCTTCGCCGGTCGCCCTGTGAATCGTGGCACCTTCGCGGATTGTCGTCCTGTCGCCTATGACCGTGTAACTGCGTTCGCCTTTGAATTTTAAATCTTGGGGCGAGGCTCCGACACTTGCGAACTGATAAACCCTGCAATCTTTGCCCAGACTTGTCCACTGTTCGATAACCGCATGAGGTCCGATAACAGACCCGTCGCCGATTGCCACGTCGTCGGCAATCACGCAGTAAGGTCCGATTGTGACATTTTCGCCGATAATCGCTTTGGGCGACACGACCGCGCTTGGGTGAATATTTGTGCCCGCTCCGACGTTACTTTCCAAATTAATCATTGTATTTCTCCTTAGGGACTGGGGATTAGTATTTTTTTACTCCCAATGCCCAATCGCCTTTCAAAGTTCATTTTTTTGTTTGAGCACGAAAGTAAAATCGGCAACGGCGACGAGTTTATCATCAACATAGCCGTCCGTGTGCAAGACGCCGAAAAGTCCGCGCACTTTGACAATTTCCGCCTTGGTTATGAGGGTATCGCCCGGCACGACCATTTTTTTGAATTTGATATTATCCATTGCACCGAAGAGCGCGATTTTCCCGCGATGTTCTTCGGGGTAGAGCATTGCCACGCCGCCGACTTGCGCCATTGCTTCCAGCTGCAACACTCCGGGCATTATCGGATGACCCGGAAAATGTCCTGCAAATTGCGGCTCGTTCATTGTGATATTTTTTAAGCCCGTCGCCGACTTGAAAGGGTCTATTTCCAAAATTCTGTCAACCAAAAGCATTGGCGGACGATGCGGCAAAATTTTCATGATGTCTTCGATTTCCAATACCATCTATATCGCTCCTTTGTAAGGAATCAGTAATTAGGAACTGGGAACTAGTTTCTAATCACTACTAGTCCCTAGTTCCCGGTTCCTGGTTCCTAAAAAAATTTTTTTCGCAAGTTGGGTGTTGAGCGCGTGACCCGACGCCGCCGCCACGATATGACAATTAAAAATTCCTGCCAAACGCATGTCGCCTATAACGTCCAAAATTTTATGGCGAACGAGTTCATCGGGGTAATTTAATTTATTCAGCCAACCTTCGTCATTGTAGACGATAACATTCTCAATCGTGCCGCCCAAACCCAAACCCATTGAGCGGAGTGCGTCAATTTCTTTTTCGTAAGCAATAGTCCGCGCAGGCGCAATTTCCCGCTCGTAAATTTCTTCGGTTATGTTAAGTCGCCGTATTGAATTCCGATAAGCGGGTGCGGATTAATTGAAACGAAACTTACGCGAAAACCGTCGTAGGGCAATGCCATGACAAAACGCTTGCCTTCGTCGCCGTCGACGCGATAAATTTTTTCCAAGCGAATAATTTTGCGTTCCTTATCCTGTTCGACGACGCCCGCCGCCTGAATCATTTTAAAGAAGTCAATCGAATTGCCGTTGAGTACGGGCGGTTCCTCGGCGGAAATTTCAATCTCACAGTTATCGATTCGGCAAGCGTTGAGTGCGCTCATGAGGTGTTCGACTGTGAAAACTTTTGCGCCGTTTTCCTCCAAAGTCGTCGCCCGAAGAGTAGCCGTGACATTCGCGGCAGTCGCATGAATTTGCGGGCGGGCAGGTAAATCTGTTCGCATAAAAATTATTCCGCTGTCGACGTCGGCGGGTTTTAATTCCAGTCGAACTTTCTTGCCCGAATGTAGTCCGACGCCGACGCAAGAAGTTTTACTCCTTAAAGTCCTTTGTCTCGGCAAGATTTAGCCTCCTTCCGAAAAAATTCCCGCTTATTATAGCATTAATGTTTTTTAACGTCGACAAAATTTTTCGCCAATCAAAATCAAAAGATAGACTGCGCGGCATTGACGATTTATAATAATGATTAAAAACTATAGGTGAGGTCGTCCCCTCTTTTCAAAAGAGTGGACTGCGCAGAACCGCTCAAGC
>JAFSOQ010000109.1 GCA_017446845.1 Selenomonadaceae bacterium
CGGGAGTTATCCGCGAAACCGGAAGTGCCGAGATGCAGGCGATAGGTGCCGGAGCGCTGAACCAAGCGGTTAAAGCAGTTGCCATTGCACGCGGCTTCGTGGCACCGCACGGCGTAGACCTCATCTGCATTCCTGCTTTTACGGACATTGAAATTGACGGGAGTGAACGCACGGCAATAAAGCTCATAGTCGAACCGCGTTAATTCCTCACTCCGCCAAGGCACAGCATTACAAAAAATTTTTCAGAAGCCGTAGAGGCGGACATTGTTAAACTTCACGGAGGTAAATTTTCATGGCCGGCGATTTGCACACCCACACGCATTTTTCGGACGGATCATATTCTCCCGAAGAACTCGTGGCGGCAGCTAAAAAAATCGGTCTGCACTATCTGGCTATCACCGACCATGATACTGTTGACGGTGTTCGCCACCTTTATGAAAACGGGCTTTATCCCGGAAAGGGCGTAAACATAATTCCGGGAGTCGAGCTTAGCGCGAATCATCCCGAAAAGGATATTCACATTGTCGGTTATAACATTGACATCTATAACGAATCCCTCTTGGAAATGATTGATAAGGTTATCGAAGCGCGCTGGGAGAGATTCAGCGAAATTATTGAGATTCTTCAAGCTAAAAAGTATAACATTCGCGAGACGGACGTTTTGAAAATTGCGGGCACAAGTCGTTCAATAGGACGAGCACACATCGCCCGAACTTTGGTTAAAATCGGTGCGTTCAAAACTGTTCGCGAGGCGTTTGAAAAAATGCTCGGCAAGGGCAGTCCCGCCTATGTGCCGCGCTATCTGCCCGAAGTCGAAGAAGTTATCGACGTGATTCATCAGGCGGGCGGCTTGGCGACTCTGGCGCACCCCAAACTTGTCGGCGACGATGAACTTGTCGAGGAGCTTTGTAAAAAATTGGACGGTCTGGAAGTTTATTACCCCTGCCACAAGCCCGACGATACTCAGCATTATTTTTTCCTGGCAAGGAAATATAATTTGCTGATAACGGGCGGCAGTGATTTTCACGGAACCTCGTCGAGATACGTCAATGCTCTCGGCGACTTCACGATAAGCGATAAACTTGCCGAAAAATTTTTCGTCGAGCAACCAAATTAAATGACCTATGAAATAAAAAATAATCCGTCAAAGAATCGCGGCGGGTTATTTTTTTATGGTATAATGTTCGCAAAAAAAATTTGAGGAGGAATTATCTTGAAAGCGATTTCTGACAAAATAGCGGAAGATTTCGGCAAAGCGTGTTACAAAAAAAATGTCGTCGGAGTCTGCATCGCGCTGAACGAAAGTAATAACACCAATTCGATAGCCGTCAATGCTTCGGGATATGAAGCCGGCTTTTTGATTCGGCAACTGATTCAAAATCTTTCCAATGTCTTCTCGGACAGCGCGGAGGATTATAATCGTTTCTGCGACGAAATTTCAAAGCTTGACTTGTCGAAAAAAGCTTAAGGAGGATTGACTATGAGCATATTGGGCGCAGCAGCCGTTCCGCACCCGCCGATAATTTTGCCCGAAGTCGGGCGCGGCGAGGAAGAAAAAATTTCTGCGACGACAACAGCCTACAAAGAAATTGCGCGGCGCATCGTCGAACTTGCCCCCGAAACGATAATCATCACCAGCCCGCATTCAATCATGTACGCGGATTATTTCCACATTTCACCCGGCGAGGCGGCTACGGGCAACATGATGCAATTCCGCGCGCCTCAAGTCGCCTTGGCGATAAATTACGACACAGACTTTGCAAGAAAACTTTCAACGGACTCAATGGCGTCGGGAGTACCGGCGGGAATGCTCGGCGAAAGAAATCCGACGCTCGACCATGGCACGATGATTCCGCTGAGATTTTTGCAACTGGCAGGTCTCGACTTCAATCGCGTAAAATTTTTACGAATCGGCTTATCGGGCATGCCGGCGGCAACTCATTACAAATTCGGGCAAATAATTTCGCGAGTCTCTGAAGAACTCGGACGGAGAACATTTTTCATAGCGAGCGGAGATTTGTCGCACAAATTAAAATCTGACGGTCCTTACGGTTTTGCGGAAGAAGGTCCACAATTTGATTCGCAGGTCATGGAAAATTTGGGCGGCGCGGATTTTTTGAAACTGCTGACCATGAACGATAAACTTTGCAGTCGGGCGGCGGAATGCGGTTTGCGTTCCTTCCAGATTATGGCGGGCGCACTCGATAAAAAATCCGTCCGCGCCGAAAAATTATCTTACGAGGGCACTTTCGGCGTCGGCTACGGAATTGTCTGGTTTGATGTCGGCGGCGAAGATTCCAAGAGAAATTTTGCCTATCAGCTTGTCAAATTCAAAAAATACGAGGCGGATAAACGCAAAGCCAATGAAGATGCTTACGTCAGATTGGCGCGCTACAGCTTGGAAACTTTCGTCAAGACGCATGAACCTGCCGACGTTCCCGACGATTTGCCTGCGGAGTTGACCGAACGTCGCGCGGGAGCTTTTGTGAGTTTACATAAGGATGGAAATCTGCGCGGGTGTATAGGCACGATTATGGCGACGCAAAAAAATCTTGCCGAAGAAATTTTGGAGAACGCAATTTCTGCCTGTTCGCGTGACCCGCGCTTTTCGCCCGTGACGATTGACGAGCTTGACGATATTGAATACAGCGTTGACGTTTTGGGCGACCCCGAAAGAATTTTCGACATAAAAGATTTGGACGTCAAACGTTACGGCGTGATTGTCGAGAACGGCGGACGGCGCGGCTTACTCCTGCCCGATTTGGAAGGCGTCGACACCGTAGAGGAACAAATTGCAATCGCCAAACGCAAGGCGGGCATTCGTCCCGATGAAAAAGTTGCGCTGTGGAGATTTGAGGTCATTCGCCATCACTGAGGAGGCTTTGTCATGAAAAAATTTTTTGTAGCGATTATCGCGGTTATTATTATGACGACTGCCGTTGTACTTGCAGCACCGCCGAAATACGACACGCCTTATATCGGCAACAGTTACAGAAAAACTTTTCACAAGCGTGATTGCCCTTCCGTTATCCAAATGAATCACGAAAATCAAGTCCCGTTCCGGTCGGTCGACGAGGCTCTTAATGCGGGCTATTCCCCTTGCGGAAATTGCAAGCCGTGGACGCCACCAAGGAGGTCTTGACATGAAAAAATTTTTTGTAGCGATTATCGCGGTTATTGTCATGACGACTGCCTTTGCAAGTGTTCTCGCGGCAAGTTACGTAGGCAACGCCAACAGCAGAAAATTTCACTACGCCGATTGCTCCATGGTAAATAAAATGAATCCCAATAATAAAGTTTTCATGAACACTCGCGAAGAGGCGATTAACGCCGGCTACGTCCCCTGCAAGCGTTGCAATCCGTGACCGGGGAAGTAGGGGATTAGAATTCTACTTCCCTACTTCCCTACTAACCTGCTAACCTAAACAAGGAGGTCGCATGGATAAATTAAAAGTTATTTTTATGGGCACGCCCGATTTTGCCGTTCCGAGTCTCGCCGCACTCATTGATAAGACAGAAGTCTTGTGCGTCGTTACTCAACCCGACAGACCAAAAGGTCGCGGTCATAAACTTCAACCGCCGCCCGTCAAAATTTTTGCCGAGGAAAATAATTTGCGCGTGATTCAGCCGCTCAAAGTCAAAGCTCCCGAAGTCGTCGAAGAACTTGCCGAACTTAAACCCGATTTAATCGTCGTGACAGCTTTCGGACAAATTCTCTCTCAAAAAATTTTAGACATACCGCGTTTCGGTTGCATAAATGTTCACGCGTCATTACTGCCGAAATATCGCGGGGCGGCTCCGATTGAATGGGCGATGATAAACGGCGAACAAGTCACGGGCATTACGACAATGCAAATGAACGCGGGACTTGATACGGGCGATATTTTGCTAAAGAGCGAAGTAAAAATTTCCGACGATATGATTTTGCCCGAACTTCAGGAACGATTGATGACGGT
Organism: Selenomonadaceae bacterium; assembly: GCA_017446845.1. Lineage (GTDB taxonomy): Bacteria > Bacillota > Negativicutes > Selenomonadales > Selenomonadaceae > Quinella. The sequence goes on from JAFSOQ010000109.1 coordinate 3,957, forward strand.
CGGCGCAGATTTATTGCTCAAGACGCTGTACAAACTTCAAAGCGGCGAACTTCAACCGATAAAGCAAGACGATTCGCAGTCGACGTATGCGCCGCTGCTCAAAAAAGATACGGGGCTGATTGATTGGAAAAAATCTGCGCGGGAAATTCATAATTTGATTCGCGGACTTTACGGCAGAGCACGCGCGGGCAAATTTAAAATTTGGCGGACGAAACTTGCTGAAGAAAAACTTTCACCCGCCGAGATAAAAATCGTCGGAGAAAAATTTCTCGTCGGAACGGGCGACGGCTCACTTGAGATTTTGGAAATTCAAGCTCCAAATTCCAAAAAATTATCTGCTCCCGAATTTTTGCGCGGCAATAAAGTTGGTGACGATTTTTGGACGAACGAATAATTTCAACGATTGAGCAGGGCGCAGATGATTGGCAATACAGTTTGCGCCCGCGCAGATTGCGTGAATACATCGGGCAGGACAAGGCTAAGCAAAATTTATCGGTGTTCGTGAAAGCGGCAGTCAATCGGCGGGAGGCACTCGACCACGTACTTTTATACGGACCGCCGGGCTTGGGCAAGACGACTTTGGCGGCGATAATCGCAAACGAATTGCGCGTTAATTTCCGACAAACATCGGGACCTGCGATAGAACGGGCGGGCGACTTGGCGTCAATTCTGACAAACTTACATGACCGCGACGTTTTATTTATCGACGAGATTCACAGACTGAATCGGCAGATAGAAGAAATTTTGTATTCGGCAATGGAAGATTTCGCGCTGGACATAATAATCGGCAAAGGACCCAAAGCGCGGAGCATTCGCCTGGATATTGCGCCGTTCACGTTAATCGGAGCGACGACCAAAGCCGGAGCATTATCGCCGCCGTTGCGTGACAGATTCGGCGTCATAAGTCGGCTGGAATATTATTCGACGGAATCACTGGTCGAAATCATCACGCGAGCCGCGCAAATTTTAAAAATCCCGATTGAACCGAACGGCGCAGAAGAAATTGCCCGACGCTCACGAGGAACGCCGCGCATTGCCAACAGACTTTTGAAACGAGTTCGAGATTTTGCTCAAGTTGAAGGTTCTCAAATCATAACCGACGACATTGCTGACCGCGCGTTACTTGCCTTGGAAGTTGATCGCGCCGGACTAGACCACACCGACCGCCGCATGTTGGACGCCATGATTAAAAAATTTCGCGGAGGTCCCGTCGGACTTGATACAATCGCCGCGTCAATCAGCGAGACCCGCGAGACTATTGAAGACATTTACGAGCCGTATCTTTTGCAGCTGGGATTTATTATGCGCACGCCGCGCGGTCGTGTCGTCACGGAAGCGGGCTACGAGCATATGGGCGTTACTTATCCCAAGCAAAATAATATTCCGACGCTCTTCGACTTTGAGGAATCTTGAAGAATTAGAAATAAAATTTTTGAACAAAGCGGGTTAAAAGCTGTGCGTATATCCGACAGAAAAGCCCAACGTGTTGTAGCCGGGATTGTGTTTTCGCAAGCCGTTTGAGAAATGACTGATTGAGTAGCCCAAACTGATTGAATCCTGTTGACGAAATTGCCAAGTCAAACGCGGACCCAATCGCCATAAAAAACCGTAGGCACGACCGTCATAAGGATGAGCTTTGTTGTAGAGCATGAACGAGCCGGAAAAATCAATCGAGCCGTGAAGTTTGCCCGAAACTTTTTTATCCCAACGCAACATGAACGCGGGACCGAGTCCGACGCCTTGACTGTCATGGTGAACGCCGCCATCTTTGCGCGGATTGGTATAGCCGACGGCGCGCGTAAAAGTCAGCCCGCGCCAATAACTCATTGCGCCGTTATCGGTGACTTTCTCGAAAAAGTGGACGTTGTAGTTGTTGACGTTGCGTTGATTGAACATGTTGCCTTCAAGATATTCAAGCTGAATTTCGTTGGCGTCTTCGAAAATTTTTTCTTCGGGTTCTTCGATTACTTCGGCACTCGCGACGGAGCCGCCAATCAGACAAATTGCAAGCATTGATAAAAATTTTTTCATGCGTCGCCGCCTCCTTAAAATTTTTCGGCAGTTTAGCATTTTTAGCGAGGCTCGGCAAGTATTTATTGAGGTGATACTTTTGAGGATTTTATTGACGAATGATGACGGGATAAAAGGTGCGGGGATTTGGTCATTGGCGAACGCGCTGAAAGTTCACGGGCACGAGGTAACACTTGCCGCGCCGTTCAATCAGCAAAGCGGTATGTCTCATGCGTTGACTTTTACGCGCGAGATTGAGTATAAAAAATTCGACAATCCCGATTTCGAGGCATGGACTTTCGACGGGACACCGACCGATTGCGTAAAAATTTATCTGGAAGGCATGAGCAATAAAAAATTCGACGCGCTGATTTCCGGCATAAACGACGGCGCAAACCTCGCAACCGATGTTTTGTATTCGGGCACCGTCGGCGCGGCTCTGGAAGGTTTTATTCACGCGATACCGTCTTTGGCAGTGTCTCGCGATAAAGATTCCGTAATTCCCTTCAACATTGCGGCGGAGGCGACTGCCGATTATCTGGAAAAAATTTTAGCAGTCATGCACGAACCTTTCTTGCACAATCTCAATTTCCCGAAAAAATTCCGCGCAGATAAAATCGAATTCATGAGCACGCGTCTCGGTCAACGGGATTACATAAACGCTTTCACGAGCCGCACTGATGACGAAGGTCGCGCCTATTTTAAAATCGGCGGAATGATTTACGACCCCGACGCGAGCGAAGGCACCGACATTCACGCCACGCGCAACGGTTTTGTTTCCGTGACCCCGCTTCATTCCGATACCGCGAATCATGAGGAAATTATTGCTTTGCGGAAAATCTTCAGAGGTTGACGATGGACGATTATACTTGGAGAAAAAGACTTGCTGAGCGGCGCAGGCGTCGACAGCGTGAAAGATTGTTTTTATTGTCACTGATTGTCATGGCGATAACGGGCTTATTTTTATATTTTTCTGTTTACACCAAAACGCCCGAATATGCAATGCGCGAAATGGTTACAGCATATCGGGCGGGCGACGCCGATACCGTCCGTCGACATTTGGATTTGGATTCGATTACGTTGGCGGCTTACGACGACTTGACGAGCGACCTTTTTAAATACGACACGCAACTTTCAGACCGCGAGCGAAGTTTATTTGAAAATTTTTACGTGCTGATTCGGCGGCAAATGTGCAAAGGCGCGGTTAAAGTTCTCAACACGTATCTTGACAAGCGTGAATGGACTTTGCCCGGCGAAATTTTAAAAGGACGGCAACTCGGCATTGACTATGATTTACTGCTTGACCGATCGTTGATTCGTCACACGTCACTGATTGATTTGGAGGACGTGGAGCATCACGGCGAAGAGGCGACCGCAACTTTTGCAATCGTCGAAGACTATTCGCAAGTTCCGTTTACTCTCAAAGTCACGCTCAAAAATTTGGCGAACGACAGTTTTAACATCGGCGGCAGTGAGGTTGAACTTTTCGGGAAGAAAATAAAATTCCCCGGCTTTACGTTTAATTTGGGCGGCAGTGATTGGAAAATTGTCAGCGTCGATAATTATCGCGGCTATCTCGACGCGGCGTCGCCGATTCTGCGGAAAAATTTGGCGGATTACATTGACGCGACGGAAGAAATAGTTTTCCGCTACAATCAAACTTTCACGGCGGAGCAAAATAATTTTATATCGTTGCAAAAGTCGCCGTATGGAATCATGCTGGCAAATCAGCGCGTTGACGTGTCGAACTATATAACGAACACGATAATCCCGTCGTTGGAAAATCGGCAAGCCGAACTTGATGAAATTCCCGTACCTGAAGGCGCACAATTTTTGGCGAGCTTGCGGCAGGAATCGACGCGAGTGACAATCATGGCGTGGCATTCGTATATCACGGGGATAACGGAGAACAGCGCGACGGCATTGGACACTGCGGAGAGTTTGCACAAGCAGGAACTCATTTTGGACCAGCGGATAGAAGAAATCGTTCACAACTCGGCAATTGCGAGGAATTTGCCCGAATTACCGTAAAAGGAACAAGCTCAAAAATCTTGTCCTTTGTCCCATGTCCCTTGCTCCTTAAAGGAGGTTTTTATGAGCTACTTTTTAAAACGCACGGAAAATAATCTTTGGCACGGAAAATTTTCGACGTTCCCCGAAGATTTAATTACACATGCAGTTTCGACGCGTCTCGGCGGAGTGAGTAAGCCGCCCTTTGACAGTTTGAATCTTGCGTTGCACGTCGGCGACGAGCCTGCCGATGTTCTTGCCAATAGGAAAAAATTTATTCGGTCGTTGGGTTTTAATGTCTCGGATATTGTCACCCCCAATCAAGTTCACGGCGATAAAATTTTTCGCGTCGATGAAAATTATCGCGGTTGCGGCTGCGAAAATTATGCCGACTCGATACCCGAAACCGACGCGCTGATTACAAACACTCCGAACTTGCCGCTGATGTTGTGCTTTGCAGATTGCGTTCCGATTTTTTTTGTCGACGCGGAAAATCGGGCAGTCGGTTTGGCTCACGGCGGTTGGAAGGGCACGCTAAAAAAAATCGCCGCCAAAACTTTACTAAAGATGGGCGACGAATTCGGAACGCGTCCAAAAGATTGTCTGATTGGGATTGCGCCTTCAATCGGAGCTTGTTGCTATGAAGTCGGCGGCGCGGTTATCGATAAATGCAAGGCGGCTTTCCCGAAAAATTTCGACGAACTTTTGATAAACCGCGACGGGAAAATTTATTTGGACTTGTGGCGCGCCAATGTTCTTCAACTTTTGGAAATCGGCGTGCCCGAAGAAAATATCGACGTAACGGAAGATTGCACTTGTTGCGAAAGTTCGTGGTACTTTTCCTACCGAGCCGCGCAGAAAAAAAATCTCGACCGCACGGGAAGAATTGCCGCATTGATTGCCTTGAATTAATTAGGAATTAGGAGTTAGGAGTGAGGCGTTTTTAACTCCTCACTCCTAACTTCAAACTCATAACTAATTAATAACCTTGACAATCTTTTTTGCGCGTGTATCATGTGCAAAGAAGTAATTTTTTTTGGAGGTACAAGCAGTGTAAACATCCCCACATGGGGGCTTTCGACAATTAAAAAATTCTAATTCGTCGGGGTCGGCTTACGCAACCTCTATCCTGTAAAGCAACAAGGCTTATCAGGCTACGTTTTTTGTGCAGAGTGCACGTACATTTTTGATAACGCAGAAGACTGACTGCGAGTTTTAAATGCGCTTGAGATTTTACGTCGGCAACGAGCACGAGCCGACAACCTCCTAACCTCAACTTTTCAAAGAGCTAAAAATATTCTATCAGCAACACTAAATCTTGTAAAGAAAGGAAGTGAAAGGCGCGTTTTCTTATTTTCCAACGCGCCAATTTAATGATTATCGGCGTATCAAAAGAAATCAAGAACAATGAAAATCGTGTCGGCTTGACGCCGGCAGGAGCGGACGCACTCGTCAAAGCGGGTCACAAAGTTTTTGTCGAAAAGAGCGCGGGTATCGGCAGCGGTTTTGAGGACGAAAGTTATACGGCTGTCGGAGCGGAAATCGTCGCGGATAAGAAAAAAATCTTTGACGATTCGGAAATGATTATCAAGGTTAAAGAACCGCTCGAACCCGAATACAATCTTTTCCACGAAGGACAAATTTTATTTACGTATTTGCACCTTGCGCCCGAACCCGAACTTACAAAAGCTCTGCTCGATAAAAAAGTTACGGGCATTGCTTATGAAACCGTCGTTGGTCGTGATGGCAAGAGTTTGCCCTTGCTTGCTCCCATGAGTGAAATTGCAGGTCGTATGGCAATTCAACTCGGTGCGCAATTCCTCGAAAGTCAATACGGCGGCAGCGGAATTTTGCTCGGCGGCGTGAGCGGTGTCGCGTCGGGGCAAGTCGTCATAATCGGCGGCGGCGTCGTCGGAACAAATGCGGCGAAAATTGCTTTGGGCATGCGTGCGCGTGTCACGATTATCGATTTGTCGATTGAGCGTCTGCGCTACCTTGATGACATTTTCGGCGGCAAAGTTTGTACGGTCATGAGCAACGCTTATAATATCGCGCAATGGACTAAGCAAGCTGATTTACTTGTCGGCGCGGTACTCGTTCCCGGCGCGAAAACTCCGCAGCTTGTCACCGAAGAAATGGTTAAGTCTATGAAGAAAGGCTCGGTTATCGTCGACGTTGCGATTGACCAGGGCGGCTCGATTGCCACTTGCGATCACGTTACCACGCACAGCGAACCGACTTTTGAAAAATTCGGCGTGATTCATTATTCCGTTGCCAATATCCCCGGCGCGGTCTCCAGAACTTCTACGCTTGCCCTCACCAATGCGACGTTGCCTTATGCTTTGAAAATCGCCGGCAAAGGCTGGAAGGCGGCTTGCCAAGAAGATTCAGGGCTTGCCAAAGGTCTCAACACGATTGACGGCAAATTGACCAATAAAAATGTCGCGGAGGCTCTCGGTCTCGAATTCGTCGACTATGAAAATTTTCTCGCGTAATTGGCGGGGGATGACACTTCCCCCGATAAATCCTCGGTAATCCGAAAAAAATTGGCGACTCCTTTAAGTTGAGCCGCTGATTTTTTTTACGCCGTCAAGATTAAAATTCGGGATAAAATTTTTATCGGCAGTCTTGCCGACTTGAATGAAACAATTTTTTACGCCGATATTAATCGCGTGCTCGACGACGGAATCATATTCAAAAGTCGTCAGCGGGCGATTTATTTTTTTGAATTCGGCAGCGCGGAAAATCGGCGTGTATTGATTCATCAAGCTGATAAAAATTTTGTCGCCGAAAGTTTCGTAAAGCCAATCGACAATTTTAATTGCGTCGCGTCTGAAGTTCGGCAAGATTAAATGTCGAACGATTATTCCGCGAATCATTTTACCGTTCACAATCTGCGCGGCTCCGACAAGTTCAAACATTTTTTTCACGGCGGCGGAAGCAACAGCAAAATAATTCGGTGCGTTGGAAAAATTTTTTGCGGGTTCATCGTCGAAGTATTTTAAATCGGGCAAAAAAATATCGACGCGCCCGCGCAGAAGTTCCAAGGTCGAAATATTTTCGTAAGCGTTTGAATTCCAGACAATCGGCAAATTTAATCCGCGAGTTTTGGCAATGTCAATCGCCGCGCAAATTTTATCGGTGTAATGCGTCGGTGTCACGAGTTCGATATTTGCCGCGCCGCGTTTTTGTTGCTCGATAAAAATTTCGGCAAGACGCTCGACGGAAATTTCTGCGCCGAAGTTTTCATGACTGATTGAAAAATTTTGGCAGTAGACGCATCTCAAATTGCAGTGCGAGAAAAAAATTGTGCCCGCGCCATGTTCGCCGACAAGGCACGGCTCTTCCCACTCATGCAAACTGACCAGCCCGACACGTAAATTTTCTCCCGCCTTGCAAAATCCCAAATGCTTAACGCGGTCAACATGACAACGCCTCGGACAAAGTTCACACTGCTCCATTAAAATTTTCTCCTCATAATGAAAATACCCCCGATAATCGGAGGCGAAGTCAATTAAATATGTCTGTTCAAATTCTTGGCAATTTCGGACAAACATTTTTTGAACGCACCTTTTCGGGCGCGCAAGTTGCTTGTCTTGGAATTTTCGTCAGCACTCGCCGCGAAAACATCTTCGACATCAAGCGGCGTGCAAACGTAAGCATCCAGTTGCACAGAAATTCTGTCCTTCTCGCGACTTTTGGAATTATTGTGTTTGTCAACATTTGAATCCGAAACGATTAAGCAAACAATTTTTTTGTAGCCGCTCGACGCCGCAAATCTAATCAAATCATTTTTCTGCGGAGTTTGTTCGCCTATGTAGCCTTCGCGGAGCCAATATTTTTTATAAAGGGTTTGCATGTCATTGCCGACGATAATTTTTGCGCCGCTTTTCGGATTGAGTTCGCCGCGAACAATTTTATAATAGTCATCGGTTTTGAATTCCGCGCCGCCGATTATTATGACCCCGACGCTGTTATAATCTCGTGCCGCAAATGCCGTACCGGTCAGCACAAAACAAATCATCGCCGCGAGCAAAAATATTTTCTTCAAGTCAATCACTTCCAATCAAGTTTTGGTCAAAGTAATTTCGTCAATCGGGCGACCGTTCGGCGAAAAGTATTTAATCATTAAATTTTTCGCGTCGACTTCCAAAGTCAAATAATTATCGGTTTCGGGCTGAGGAGCGACGACTTTATCAAGCGCATGGTCAACCCAAAGTCCGCCGTAACGAACGTTGCCGCTTAATCCCGTCAAAATGTAAAGTGCGCCGCTTTCGTCGCGAGTAAAATTTTTTATCCGTCCGCGATTCCTGTAAGTGTGCAAGTGAGCCGTAAAAACTACGTCGACGCCGAGCGAATCAAATTCCGGCATAAAAATTTCACCGACATCGGAAAAGCCTTCCTGTCTGTCGGTGCGCCCGTTGATTCGATATTGCAAAACGTCTTTGTGATTGAACTACTCCCGCCTGTAGAGGCGGGCGATTCATGAGAAGTTTAATAGCCTAAGCCACTCTTATTCTCAAAGGCTGGTCCAAGTAGCCCACACACGGTCGCCCGAAGGTCTCCGCTTGCTTTTAACTAACGATTGCACCACTTTTCAGAGACAAAGCTTCAGGAGGGCGAGTGCTCCCTCAA
>JAFSOQ010000110.1 GCA_017446845.1 Selenomonadaceae bacterium
GAGAAATTCAATCGGACGCTCGCCGATAAAGATATTCATATCATTGAACCTTTCGTCGGCACCGGAACTTTTATCGTGCGCCTTATTCAGCTCGGATTGATTCCGCGCCGCGATTTGATTCGCAAATATAAGAACAAAGAGATTTGGGCTAATGAAATTATGTTGCTCGCCTATTACATTGCCGCCGTCAACATCGAAAACGCCTTTCACGACGCCGCAAAGCTCGACGAATACATCCCTTTTCCCGGAATTTGTCTTACCGATACTTTTCAAGCTTACGAAGACGATAAACAGCAGACTTTGGAAATTTTCGGCTCGCTGAAGAAAAATTCCGAGCGCGTCGAAGAGCAAAAGAAATCTCCGATTAAAATTATTGTGTGCAATCCGCCCTATTCCGTCGGGCAACGCTCCACCAACGATAACGCCCAAAATGATTTTTATCCTAATCTTGAAAACCGAATCGCCGCAACCTACGCCGCAAAAACCGACGCCACGCTTAAAGCAAAAATTTATGACAGCTACGTTAAAGCTTTTCGTTGGGCTGGTGACCGAATCGGCGATAAAGGCGTTATCGGTTTCGTGACAAATGCGGGCTGGCTAGATAATAATTCAATGGACGGCTTGAGAAAATGTTTTGCCGAAGAGTTTGCCGAGATTTATGTTTTCAATCTTCGCGGCAACCAACGCACGCAAGGTGAAACTTCACGGCGCGAAGGCGGAAAAATTTTTGGAAGCGGTTCGCGTGCTCCGATTGCCATTACGATTTTGGTTAAGGCTCCTCACGAAGGCGACGCAAAAATTTTTTACAATGACATCGGCGATTATCTTTCACGCGACGAAAAACTTTTGCGCCTTCAACAAACTCCGAACGTCCTGCACGAAAGTTTTAAAATTATCACGCCGAATAATAAGGGCGATTGGATTAATCAACGAGGCGACCTCTTCGACAGCTTGATTCCGCTTGCGCCGGATAAAAAATTCGACGGCGCGTCTCAATCTTTCTTTATCATCAATTCTGCAGGAGTTTTAACTTCTCGCGATGCTTGGGTTTATAATTTTTCGCGCTCTGAACTGGAAAAAAATATCCGAACGACGATTGATTATTACAACACGCACGAGCCGACAGAAATTGACCCTACAAAAATTGCTTGGACTGAATTAACGAGAACAAATAAAAATCGCGGGCGCGAAATAATTTTTGACGCCGCACAGATTGTCGAAAGCATGTATTGCCCATTTTGTAAAGAAAATCTTTATTACGACGCTCATCTTAACGAACGACGCTATCAAATGCCAAAAATTTTTCCGACGGGCAACGAAGAAAATCTTTCAATCTGCATTATTGGCACCGGCAGTCCAAGAAATTTTTCTGTGATAATTGTCAATGAAATTACAGAGTATAAATTTTTTTATAACGCGCAATGTTTTCCGCTGTATTATTATGAGCGTGGTGCGCAAGGAAATTTATTCGGCGAGAGTTTGGAGCGTCGGGACGGCGTGACGGATTTTATTTGGAATCGGGCAAAACTTTTGTATGGCGGCGACGTTAGCAAGGAAGACATTTTCTATTACGTTTACGGCTTCTTGCATTTGCCGAGTTATCGTGAAAAATTTTCTGCGGAGCTTAAAAAATCTTTGCCGCGAATCATTTTGACACCTGACGCGAAAAAGTTTTGGCAGCTGAGCCGCGCAGGTCGAAATCTTGCCGAGATTCATTTGAATTACGAATCACAGCCGGCACCCGCGCATGTTGAAGTTATCGGCGGCGGTGATTATCGCGTAAAAAAATTGCGCCTGTCGAAAGACAAGACGACGCTGATTTACAACGACTTTATAACGATAAAAAATATTCCGCCGCGCAGTTTTGAATACGTCGTCAACGGGCGCAGTCCTCTTGAGTGGATAATCGACCGCTATCAGATAAAAACGGACACGGCGAGTGGCATTGTGAATAATCCGAACGATTGGACGATTGAACATGATAACCCGCGCTACATTTTGGATTTAATCTTGAGTTCAATCACCGTGAGTTTGAAAACGCTGGAGATTGTAGATAATCTTCCTATAATTGACTTTTGATAGGAGTGATTAATTATGCTTGAAAAAATAGTTTCTTTTGGCAAGGAAATAACTGACAACATCTCTGGAACTTTAATAGAAAATTTGTCGAAAGATGAGGCATTAAAAATTTTACAAATTTTTATA
>JAFSOQ010000111.1 GCA_017446845.1 Selenomonadaceae bacterium
CATAGCCGATTTCTTTGTCGACGATTGAAATTTTAATGCCGATGCGTTTCAATTCAGCCAAAACTTTTTGCTTGAGGATTTCGCCGAAGTCGAGTTCCGCGTAACGAATATGTCCGTGCTCGTCGAGTTGAACATTGCCGAGAGCTGCGAAGTCTTCATCAGCGATTTTTTCGATAACGCCTTCAGCCACGACCGCGACGCCGTAATTTTTGCCGATAAGATAGCGTTTGACAATCGAGCCGGTGATAATGTCGACGATTTGTTGCAAACGGATTTTTTCTTGCGGGAACTCTTCAGGAATAATCGTGAGAGCCGCTCCTGCACTGCGTCCCATGCCTAATGCGAGGTGACCAGCAGTTCTGCCCATTGCGATTGTAAAATACCAGCGATTGTTGGAAGTGTGAGCGTCTTCCATGAGGTTTTGAATTTCAGTTGTGCCGAATGCACGAGCCGTTTCAAATCCAAAAGTCGGAATGCCTTCGGGGAGCGGCAAATCGTTATCAATAGTTTTCGGGACGTGAACGACGTTAATAGTTCTGCCGAGTTTGCGAGCGTATTCACTGACCGCCGACGAGCTGAACGCAGTATCATCGCCGCCGATTGTCACGAGATAGCCGACGCCGAGTTCCGTCAACGTGTCAACAACCGTGCGCAGGTCGGATTCCTTTTTTGTCGGATTGAAGCGCGACATACGCAAAATACAACCGCCCGTCAAGTGAATTCTGTTGACTGCCGCCGCGTCGAGGCGAATATAACTTTTTTCACCGCGTCCGAGATGCGAAAAGCCGTCATACATGCCAAGAACGTCCCAGCCATGACGATTAGCCGTGTTGGTTACCGCGTTGATAACTGCATTGATACCAGGCGCGGGACCTCCGCCGCAAACTATAGCAACAACATTTCTTACACCAATCATTTAACATGCTCCTTTCAAGTCTGAAAAAGATTTAATCGAAACTTCGCCGCTCAAATAAAAATTTCCTGCCGCAATAAAAAAATAATCCCCGTCGATTTGTACGGGAATTTTTTTTGTGCAGTATGCTACACCGTCTTATTTCAGATTATCTTTAAAAAATATTTCAATCTTGTCGAACGGAATGGCATTCATGTTGTCGTAAAGGTCGACGTGACTCGCGCCAGGAATAATAATCAGTTCTTTGTTATCGCCCGTCAATTTTTTAAATGCATCTTCGGAAAAATATCTTGAGTGAGCTTTTTCGCCGTGAATAATCAGCACGGGATTTTTTATTTCGGAGGAGTAGCAAAGTAATGGCATGTTCATAAAAGATAAAGCACTCGTCGTATTCCAACCGGCATTTGAATTCAGCGAACGTTTATGATAACCGCGTTTAGTTTTGTAGTAAGCGTAATAATCTTTGACGAATTGCGGCATTTGCGAAACGTCATCAGGTACGCCACCCGCCCGCGCATAAATTTTGTTGCGATAATCTTCTGTGCGTTGACGATTTAAATTTTCGCGATTGGCTTGACGTTCGGCGGCAATAGTCGCGGCGTCTTTGTCGTAATCAAAATAACCGTTTGCATTAACGCGGCTCATATCATACATTGTCGACGAAACTGTCGCCTTGATTCGAGTATCAATCGCCGCCGCATTTAAAGCCATGCCTCCCCAACCGCAAATTCCAATAATTCCAATTTTATCCGCGTCGACGTTCGGTTGAGTGGAAAGAAAATCTACAGCCGCGCAAAAATCTTCGGTGTTAATATCGGGCGAGGCAACAAATCTGGGCGAGCCTCCACTTTCGCCGGTGAATGACGGGTCAAACGCAATCGTCAAGAATCCGCGCTCCGCCATTTGTTGAGCATAAAGTCCGCTTGATTGTTCTTTAACGGCTCCGAAAGGTCCAGCAACTGCAATCGCCGCAAGTTTGCCCGAATAATTTTTCGGTTCGTATAAATCGGCGGCAAGCGTTATCCCGTAGCGATTGACGAAAGTAATTTTGCGATGATTAACTTTGTCGCTTTTCGGAAAAACTTTGTCCCATTCTTTGACGAGTTTAAGATTTTCAACTTGAATTTTGCTCGTCGAGGCGTTTGTTGCGTCAGAAGGAATTGCCGCTTCAACTCCAGCAATCGGAACTCCAATAACTCCAAAACACAACGCGGCGGTTAAAATTTTTTTCAGCGAACGTTTCATATCAAAACCTCCTAAAAATTTTTTCGCAACTATTATAAAGTTTCAAGTCCACTCAATGCAAATAAAAAATCCTCCCTGCGCGGGAGGTTGAATTATTTCCGCAAAACATTATATCGATAAAAATAACCTTCGACGAGCAGTTGACGAGCCGAATCATCTTTTTTGCGCTTGACGATGTTAAATAAATCTTCGTGTGCCTTTTTAAGTTCCTTGCTCTTGTTTAGCTTCAACATGTTGCGAATCGTGGTTATGCGCAATTCGCTGGTTAAAGTCCTAACGAGTTTTGCGATTTGTCCGAGCAATGAATTATGCGCCGCCGTCGAGATTGCCTCATGAAAATTATCATCAGCAACAAAAACTTTTTCAGCGTCACCGCCGTCGATTTCCGCCAGCAAATTATTCAGTTGTTCTTCCAGCTGAAATAAATCTTCCGGCTCAGACTTTTCCATTGCCAATTCCAAAATCCCGAAGTCTACCCACTCGCGCAATTCTTTTAACGAGTCGATTGAGTCCGATTGGTCGAGAATTATTCCGTAGAGCAGAGGATTAATCATCTTATCCGAAAAACCATTTGCTACAAAAGTTCCTTCTGGTCGGCGAATATCCAAAACTCCAAACGATACCAAAATTTTTATAGCTTCGCGGATTGAATTGCGTCCGACGCCGAAACTTGCTGCCAATTCCATTTCGGTTGGCAATTTGTCGCCGGGGCGAAGCTCTTTATAAATCATCGCATA
>JAFSOQ010000112.1 GCA_017446845.1 Selenomonadaceae bacterium
GTGGCAATGGGTCTTGTAAAGGACGGCGACGCCCACACGATACTAACTGATATTCAAGGCATGGAAGACGCGCTCGGCGACATGGACTTTAAAGTTGCTGGCACAACCGAAGGCGTTACGGCGATTCAAATGGATATAAAGGTTGCGGGCATTTCAAGAGAAATTCTAAGCGATGCATTGGCTCAGGCGAAGCGCGGCAGAAGTTTTATCTTAGGCAAAATGCTTGAAGTCATCAGCGAGCCCGCCGCAGACTTGTCGCCGTATGCACCGCGAGTCCGCACGCTTAAAATTGCCGTCGATAAAATCCGCGAGGTTATCGGCACGGGCGGCAAGATTATCAACAGGATTATTGAGGAAACGGGCGTTGACATTGACATTAACGACGACGGGCAAGTTTTCGTTACGTCCAAGAATGTCGAGGGCATTGACCGCGCAGTTGAGATTATCGAACAGATTGTTCATGATGTGACAATCGGCGAAGTTTACGAAGGACCTGTTACGCGAATCATGCCGACGGGCGCATTTGTGGAAATTGCATTCGGCAAAGAGGCAATGTGTCACATTTCCCAACTGTCCGATAAAAGAATTCCGACGGTTGAAGACGCGGTTAAAGTTGGCGACATGCTCAAAGTTAAAATTACCGAGATTGACGACAAGGGCAGAATCAATGCAAGTCATCGCGCTCTGCTTGAGGGTGATGCTCCCAAGCCGCGTAATTTTGACAGACCGCCGCGCAGTGACGACCGTCCGCCGAGAAATTTTGACAGACAAAGTAGCAACGACCGCACGAGAACTTCCGACCGCCCGCGCAGCAATGACAGAACGAGAAGTAACGACAGACCGTCCGGGAATTTTAACAGGTCGCGCAGCGAATCTCGAACCATTAAAGATTTCAAGGATTTAAAAAATTCTCGTGACAGCCGTCGCAGACGAGACAGATAGTGGTTAGGGTTTTTCCCCTAACTCCTAACTCCTAAATCCTAAGAAGGGAGATTTTTCAATGGCAACGCTTGACAGATTTAAAGAAGCAACGGAAACGGGCACAATCATCGACGCGAACGATTTGGAAGTTCCGCTTTCCGCACAACTGAAATACGATTTTCTGGCGGCAATTCACACAATGGAGCAACTCGAAAAACTCGCGCGGGAAATCGAAAATCGCAAAAGGTCTCGCATAAAATTGGAAGACGAACTTTTTAAAAGTTGCAAGCAAATGCTCAAAAAGCTCGGCGACGACGAAAAACCGCTCACGCTCAGAAAAATCGACGACGCAATTAAAACGCTCAACGATTGCCGCCGCGAGATTATGAAAATCGACAGCGCGGCTCGTGAAAGCGATAAACTTGCAAAACTCATCAAAGACGGAATTTCTGCGGGAAGTTGAATTCAATTAGGAATGAGGAATTAGGAATTGAAAAGTTCGACATTCAGAGAAATGCGGCGCAGTAAACAAGTTTTGTCGCAAGAAACGGCAGAAAAAATTTTGCGCGAAGGTGAATTCGGAATTTTGGCACTTTCGGGCGACGACGGTTACAATTACGCCGTGCCGATTAATTACGCCGTCGAAGGCAACAAAATTTATTTTCACAGCGCGAAAACCGGTCACAAACTCGACGCGATTAAAAATAACGATAAAGTTTCATTTTGCGTCGTCGACCGGCACGAAGTCGTTGCCGAAGAGTTCACGACTTATTTCACCAGCGCGATTGCCTTTGGGCGAATAAAAATTGTTGAGGACGATAACGACCCCGATAAATTGCGCGGGCTTGAACTTTTGGCGGATAAATATTCTTCGACGGCAAGTCCCGCTCGTCGCGAAAAAGAGTTATCACGTTTAAGCGCGTTGGTTGTCCCCGTCATGACGATTGAACATTTGACGGGCAAGGCGGCTCGCGAACTTTTTAAGCGCGGAGATTTTTCTTAAGCAAAAGGAGCGTGATTAACAATGGTTGAAGTGACTGTAACTTTCACTGAAGGAGCCGTCGAATTGATGAAAGGTTTTGCGGCCGAAAAAGGACTTACTTTGTTGGAATATGTTAAGCAAGCAGTGCTCGACCGCCTTGAAGACGATGAAGATATTCGCGACGCGGACGCGGCTTATGCGGAGTACTTGAAAAATCCGGTGACAATTTCGCACGAAGAATTAAAACGGGAGCTTGGATTGTTATGAAGCAATACAGCGTCGACTACGACCCGCACGTAATAAAAAAACTTAACAAGCTTGATACGTCCGTTCGTAACCGAATTATTACATGGATTGATGAACACTTGGTTAGTTGCGAAAATCCTCGATTGCTCGGCAAGGCATTGCACGGCGATCGGCACGGGCATTGGCGTTATCGCGTCGGCGATTATCGAATTATCGCCAAGATTGAGGACGACAAAATTATTATCTTCGTCGTGAAGATTGACAAGCGCGGCGAAATTTACGACTGATTTTTTTGAGGAGGCGTCATGGAAAAAAATTTTTTAACTTACAACATGGAAGTCAACGGACTGTTGCAGGAAGTCAAATTCAGCAAAGAGGCAATCGAAGAAATTTTTATGCCGTTCCTGCACGGGTTGACCGATTTAAAAATGACAATGGACAGAAAAGTTATCGCGTACCTTGTCTCGCCGCCCGGAGCAGGTAAATCGACGCTGGCACAATTTTTGGAGCAATTAAGCCGCGAACGTTCCAACGAAGTCGATACGATTCGCGCACTCGGCATGGACGGTTTCCACTACACGGCGGCTTATATGAACGTCACCAAAGTCGAACGCGACGGCGAAGAAGTTTTGATGCGCGACATTAAAGGTGCGCCCGAAACTTTTGACATTGATTTACTCGTCGAGAAAATTCGCGAGGTACGTTCGGAAGGCACCAACTGGAATATTTACGACAGAAAAATTCATGACGTCTTGCCCGATTATTGGAGCGTCGAAGATGATATTCTTTTAATCGAGGGAAATTATCTGCTGCTCAAAGATGCGGGCTGGACTAACGTCCGAGTGCTTGCGGATTATTCTGTCTTCATTGACGCCGAACCTAATCTTTTGCGCGAACGATTAATCAATCGTAAAATCGCGGGCGGCAAGTCTCGTGAGGAGGCAGAAAGATTTTTCGACTTCAGCGACAGCAAAAATATCGAACGCGTCTTGAAAAATTCTGCGCGGGCTGACGAAACTTGGAAACTTTTGCCCGACGGCGATTTTGAAAAAAATTAGGAGTTAGGAGTTAGGAGTTAGGATTTAGGATTTAGAGAAAAACCCTTAACTCCTAAATCCCAACTCCTAACCCCCGGACAGGAATGAGGAATTGGGAATTAGGAATGTAAAAAGCTCAAAATTTAAAGCTCATGCAAACAACGTAGCATTGCCGCACACGATTTTTAGTTTGCCGTTCGCGTTGGCGAGTGCATTCATGGCGGCGGACGGTCATCCCGATTTTTGGACGGTCATTTTAATTTTGGTCGCGATAACTTCTGCGCGGTGGGCGGCAATCGCAATCGACAACCTTGCCGATTTAAAATACGACAAACTTCAGCCGCGCTTATCTTATCGGGCAATGGTGCGCGGCGAAATTTCCAAGGGCGAGGCGTTAATTTTTATCCTGCTTTGCATAATCGTCTTGGTCGTGACGGTCGCACAACTTCCGCCGATTTGCTTAAAACTTTTGCCCGTCGCGGCGATTCCGTTCATAATTTATCCGTTCACGAAACGATTTACCGCGTATTGCCATTTATGTTTGGGCGTTGCGATTGCAATGGCTCCGGCGGGCGCGTGGGTCGCCTTGACCGAAAAAATTTCCTTGCCGATGATAATTTTGTGCGTGGCAGTCGCGTTGTGGATTGGAGCTTTCGACGCGGTTTACGGCGCACAAGACGAACAATTCGACAAATCTCAACGGCTCCACTCCTTGGCGACAAAATACGGCGCGGCGGGCGCATTGAACATCGCCAAAGGTCTTCACGTCGTGTCAATCATCTGCTTCGTGACGGTCGGGCTTATGCTCGGCTTGGGCAAGTTGTATTTCGTCGGCGTCTTGATTGCGGCGATTGCTCTGATTTATCAGCACGCGCTTGTTAAGGCGGGCGATTATCGCGAAGTCACTCAAGCCTACTTCATGCGCAACGGAATTGTTTCTATCGCGATTTTTATTTTTACTTGGCTCAGCTACGATTAAGCAAATTAAAATCCCGTTGAAAATCTCGGCGGGATTTTTTCTCTGCTCAAAAAAGTTTTGCTTGCATTTTTTTGCTCAGTGTGTTATAAAATCTACGGTTCAAATTTGGTTCAAATTTTAAACGGAAAGTGTTTTCGGGTCACGCAACGACGTCGTTTAATCAAAACATTCTCCAAATCGAAAGGAGCGCGCCAATTCAACAAGCTCAAGACTTTTATGAAACCTATATGATTGATTTTTTCAGAGAACGCAATCGAACAGCGGGCTTTTCCGATCACTTTCCAAAAGCCCGAATTTCGTGGCGTTGCGACACTCCCCGCAAGGCGTACTGTCGCGCATGCCTCCTTACCGTTTACGGTTTTGAAACTTCTGTCGCCCAACTTGCAGCTTCATCTACTTTGATGACGCCAGTCGCGCATGCCTCCTTACCGTTTACGGTTTTGAAACTTTGGGCTGCGGGTATACGGTTACCATACAAATCAAAGAAGTCGCGCATGCCTCCTTACCGTTTACGGTTTTGAAACTAGAGAGGAGTTCGTCCGGGAAGAGTACGATCGTTTCACCGTACAGTCGCGCATGCCTCCTTACCGTTTACGGTTTTGAAACTACTCATGATCATGAACCGAGTCTGGATTGCCCGTTTGAAGTCGCGCATGCCTCCTTACCGTTTACGGTTTTGAAACACGATTCATCAACTCTACAGCTTTCTCAAACTTGCGGGCCTCTAGTCGCGCATGCCTCCTTACCGTTTACGGTTTTGAAACTTCCAGCCATCTATATTACTTCCTTTCAAAATTTCAATATAATTGTCGCGCATGCCTCCTTACCGTTTACGGTTTTGAAACATTTATACGATGTCTGCAGTCCTTGAGGCTGACATTAAAACCTAGTCGCGCATGCCTCCTTACCGTTTACGGTTTTGAAACCTGCGATTATCAATTACCTTGAAGAAGTCGATTTTGCTAAACAGTCGCGCATGCCTCCTTACCGTTTACGGTTTTGAAACTGGCACGGCCACTTGTGCGGTAAACGTCAACGTCAAGCATGTTGTCGCGCATGCCTCCTTACCGTTTACGGTTTTGAAACTCGTTAAATCTACGATCAGGAATCTCAACTTTAATGGTCGGAGTCGCGCATGCCTCAGAATCCCTACCCGTTCACGGTGTCTGAAGTAAAAAAATCCCGTCGGAAAACTCGGCGGGATTTTACTTTTGGCAGACGAGCGCAAAAAAAATAGCCGCTACGCTTTCACACAACGGCTAAAGAATTTTGTCATCTCTGTTATCCGAGTTATCACTTTGCATTTTTCAATCACCCCCAAATTTTTATCGATAAGTTCAAATTACAACCGCGGGAACGGGAAGGGGAACGGCATCGGGAACGGGAACAACATCATAAATCTCACCTCCTTTCAAAACTCAGACGCTGTAAGAATTAATCCCGAAGGAGCAACCACAACAACAACAACTCACCCATGCTCTCACCTCCTTTCAAACTCGGACGCTGTAAGAATTAATCCCGAAGGAGCAACCACCACAACAACAACTCACCCATGCTCTCACCTCCTTTCAAGAAGAAAACTTACTTAATCGCGGCGGAAGACTGAAACTGCTGCGGAGGCACCGGCGACGAACATTGAGGCAGATTCGTAAGCAAGAGCGGATTCGACTGCGGAGGCAACCAACGGCGCGAGAAAAAACATACTTAACAGCTCCCTTCAATCGATGACAGATATTTAATTTTCAAACAGCTTGGTCGTCCCTGACCTTGCAAGCGAAGTATAGCAGGAAGTTCTGAGGAAGTCATTTCAAGTTTCCTGCGAATCAAGGCACCTCCTTTCTATCGCAGACGATATTTTTTCAAGCAGCTTGGTCGTCCCTGACCTTGCAGGCTAAGTTTAGCAGGAAGTTCTGAGGAAGTCATTTCAAGTTTCCTGCGAATCAAGGCACCTCCTTTCTATCGTCGACAATATTTTTTTCAAGCAGCTTGGTCGTCCTTGACCTTGCAGGCTAAGTTTAGCAGGAAGTTTTGAGGAAGTCTTTTTAATTTTCCTGCGAACTGAAACCTTGCTTTCTATCGTCGGCGATATTTAATTTTCAAGCAGCTTGGTCGTCCTTAACCTTGCAAGCGCAGTATAGCATGAGATTTCGCGGCAGTCTTTTCAATTTTCCTGTGAATCAAAACTTGCGCCAAAAATTTTTTTCTGCTATAACACGTCAGAGAATATTTTTAGGAGATGCGACGTGCAAAAAGTTTTCGTTAATCATACAAATCACCCTTCGGCGAGATGGAACGCCGAACAAATTTCGGCGGCAAAATTTTACGGCGAGATTCAAGATTTCCCGTTTCCCGCGATAAATCCGCGAGCCGACCGCGCAGATATTATCGAACTGGCTAAAGAAAATCTCGAAAAAATTTTGGAACTTAAGCCCGGTGCCGTCCTTTGCCAAGGCGAATTCAATTACACTTTTGCGCTGGTCGAACGACTTAAAGCTTTGGGGATAACTGCTTTGGCGGCGACGAGTGAACGAGTTGTCAGCGTAGAAATTTTGCCCGACGGTTCTTCGCGACAAATTTCTACTTTTCGTTTTGTCAGATTCAGGGAATATTAAAATGGAAAAAAATATAATGCTGGCATTCGTCAGCCCGGTAAGTGCCTCTTCGCTCGGCAAGCCGATAAATTATCCCGACATACACGGGCGGGCTTATGAGGCAATTCAAACGAACGAATCGGCAATAATTTACGTCGAACGAATGCTCGGAGAAAATTCCTTGTCGAAAATTTTTCTGATAGTAAGTGATTCGGTAAAACGCGGCAAAGTTCCGTCCGATAACGAATTCGGCGACGTAACTCATTTGGAATTTTTACGGCGGAGAATCGCCAAAGAATTTCCCAAGCTCGCCGAAAAATTTTCCGCGCAAGATTATTCGGAAGAAGGCAGCGGCTCGACCAAACTTGAGAAAAATATTTTGCAAATCGCCAAGATAGCCGACGCCGTCACGGATTTTGCACGCGAAAATTTCGGCGACACGATAACGGTGCACGCAGATATTACCGGCGGCTTTCGTCATACGTCAATGCTTATGATGTCCGTCATTCAACTTTTAAGGTATCGCGGAATAAAAATCGGCGAAATTCTTTATTCCGACCCGACAAGTCGCACGGTGTATCGCGTGACTGAAATTCAAAGAATGTTTTCGCTGATAACGGGCGCAGATGAATTTGTTAAATTCGGGAGCGTGACGGCTTTGCAAGATTACTTCGGAGAAAATCCGCCGCCCGCCGTGAAAAATTTACTCGGCGCGATGAATCGTTTTTCCGAGGCAATAAAAATTTGTCGGACGAGCGCGATTGAAGACGAATTAAAAAATCTCGGTCAACACATTCAGACTTTCCGCGAAAATCCCGACAAAGATTTGAAAAGCGAACTATTCGCGAAAATTATCGACACGATTGAATTTGAATACGGGAAATTGATTCACAGCACGAGCGGGCGATTGGATATAATTCGCTGGTGCATGGAAAAAGATTTCTGGCAGCAGGCAATGACGCTTTGCACCGAGTGGCTCCCCGAAGAAATTATCGCCCGAAAAATTTACATGCCGCGTGATTCAAAGATTATAAAAACTGCCGAGCTTGAAGGCGTCAACTTCGGGCGGAATTGGCAGCAACAACTTATCATTGCTTATCAAGGCGCGGAAAAATCTTTCGACGACAACGATGAGGACGAATTTTGCAAAAGTTTGCGCGATGTCTTGGAAAATTTCTCGACAAGAAAAATCCGTTCGGATAAAATTTTCGGCGAGCTTAATAATTTTTCCAAAGAATACGGCGCGGGCGAAATTCCCTTTGCACTTTTTAAAAAAGGTCGGCTAAAAAATTTCCAAAAAAAATTTCCTTTGCTTGCCGCTGCTCTCAAGATAATTCACGACGAACGCCAAAAAAGTTTGGACTACAGAAAAAATTTCAGCCAATTTCTTCAAACGATTTACTACGAAAAAATTCCTAAACTTATCGCAAATTTACCCGCCGAAAAAATTCTTAACCTGTTCAAGATTGACCGCACCAAAATTCCAAAGAGCGGCGTTGAGTTGATTGATAAAGCGGAAACCAAATGGGAAAATCGCGAGAAAATTTATCGGGAGATGTTCGACAAAAAAATTATTCATTCCGAGTTCGATGAACGCATTGTATTAAATTTTCTGCGCGGCTACTACGATATTCGCAACGAACGCAATCAAATTAATCACGCCAATGCTCAAGCCTCAAAAAATATTTCCGACTTGAAACCGATGATTGAAAGTTTTCTCGGCGAGCTTGAGAAAATAAAAAAAATGCCGCTGCGCTCTTCACGCAACGACTAGGAAAAAATTTTTGTCTGTGTTATCATTGTGCAATTCAAATCAACTCCTCAGAAAAATACAAGCGAACCAAACCGCGACGAAAACTCCAAATCCATAACGAAACCCATAACTTGTCACCTCCAAAATTTTCAACGCTCGGAGCCGAGAACCATCAAACCCGTTATCACGAATCCTGCCACGAACCACGGCATTTGCATTTGCCTCCTTTCGAGCGGTGACGTTATTTAGTTTTCAAGGGGCTTGGTCGTCCTTGACCTTGCAAGCGTATATTATCAAGAAATTTTGCGGCAGTCTTTTCAATTTTCCTGTGAATCACGCTTGCATTTTTTTGCTCAGTGTGTTATAAGATTTGCGTTTCAGTTATTTGAAAAAGTGCGCAACCCTCCTTACTGCTTGCGGTTTTGAAACTCTTCCAACTGTTCCATAGAGAGTTCTTCACGCATATACGATTGCGCATGCCTCCTTACCGTTTACGGTTTTGAAACCCGCCAGTGTAAGTGACGGTGATTATTTCTGGTTTTGTTTTCAGTTGCGCAGTTCCTCTTACCGCTTGCGGTTTTGAAACTCCATCGTTTTGACGTATTTATCTACCATCTCCCAACTACGATTGCGCAGCCCTCAGAATCCCTACCCGTTTACGGTTTTGAAACATGTTCGCATACACGAGCTCGTCGACGATGAAATTGCAGTCGCGCATGCCTCAGAATCCCTACCCGCTTGCGGTGTCTGAAGTAAAAAAAATCCCGTCGGGAGAGTCGGCGGGATTTTGCGTTATGGAGGAAAAATGATTAAAGCTCAAAAGACATTGAACAAATTCAATCGCTCACACGCGGGCTTGAGGAAATTTTTGCGGCTGCTGTCCTACGGTTGCTATCATCGAATGCTTTTCATGCGCCACGAGATTACGCCGCGCAGTTACGATGATTCCTTGCGGCAAGTCAGATTTTTTGTCCCCGAAAAAAATTTGCAGGTGACGCGCTACGACAAGTGCTCATATTTTACTTTGGTCGGAGATTTTCGGCACGGCACGAAAAATTTTTACTACTCGTCATTTCTCTTGAAAACGCTGTTGCCCGATCATTGCCTTTATAAAATCGTCCTCTTGCAAGTGTTGGAAGGCGCGCAGCCTTTGACGTTGCCGGAAATTTTAAATCGGACGGCGGACATTTTGATTGAGCACAATCCGCAAATAGAATCGGGCACGACGGATTTAATGCAGAGTTTGCGACGCCGCCTGAACGAGTTGACGGAATCGGGAATAGTGCGCCGCCTTGAATCGAAGAATAAAATTTTCTACGAAAAAATTTCCAATCCGCTCGGCGAACTTTCCGAGACTGAAATAAAAATTCTTTATAACGCGCTGAAATTTTTCCGTAATGTATCGCTGATTGGAACGGCGGGATATTTTTTGTGCGACAGTCTGAAAAATTTTTACGCAACGCCCGAACCCGTCCGAGAAATTTTTCAATTCAAGAATAATAATTTTGCGCGAATTCTCGACGATGATATTTTGCTTGCGATTACCGAGGCATTTCGTCGGGGCAAAAAAATTTTGGTCGAACGCGAAAATAAATCGCCCGTGAAAGTCGTGCCCGTTGCCGTCGAAACCGATTTTCTTTACGGCAGGCAATATCTCGTTGCGCTCAAGCAAAAGGATTTAATGCGACTTCGCGTCGAGAAAATTACGGCGATAAAAATCCTCAAGGACGATGCGGAAAAATTTTCATCGGCGCGAGAAAAATTACGGGAAGTTCGATTGCGCGTGAAGTTCAAAGATTCGGAGGAACGCCGCCGCCGCGAAAAACTTTTGACGGAAGAATTATCCGCCCGAATCGTCGAAGAAACGGCAGGCGAATTTATTTGCGCAGTAGCGACGCTTGACCCGTTGCAAATTTATCCGCAGCTGTGGAAGTTTCAACCTTGGGCGGAAATTTTATCGGGCGCGGACGGTCTTCGCGAACGAATCAAAGCGGACACATTGGAGGCGTTAAAAAATTATGCGGAGCCTCTTTGATGACACAAAAAATCCGGTCTTCCGACTGCTGTGCCAAATCGTCAATGAAATCGGCGCGGGAGCAAAATTGACGCGAAAAGAAATTCTCAATCGAATTTTTGCCTTGCCCGAATTTGTTTACCTTGAATCGCCCGAAACCGAGCGCGAGGAAAAAATTATCGATACGTTGTTCAGATTCAACGGCGCGGGCTTTGCCGAAGTACCTTTGGCGAAAAATTTTTCGTTGCCGCCGGCGGACGCCGAACTTTGCTGGTTGAGCGCGGTGCTTTCGGACGAAGAATTATTTTTCCTGTTGCCCGAAACCTTGCGGCAAAAATTATCCGCCCGATTAAAAAATTTCCCGCCGTTGTACGAAAAAAATTTTTGGCGAAAACTTCGGGCGGACAAGTCGGCGGCTGATAAAATTTTTTCGGACAAGTTATCGGTCGCGGTCAAAGCTTTGACGTTGCAGAAAAAAATAATTTGCGGCAAGGAACTTTTGACGCCGTGCCGCTTGGAGTACGATTTATTTTCGGATAAATATTTTTTGCTTGTCCTGCGTGCGCGAACTTTTGAAAAAATTTCCGTCGAAACTTTGGACGCATTGACTTTGAGTGATGAAAATATCCCGTCGGACGTCGAGGAGCAGTTGAAAAAATTTTACGCCGAAAACGTCGCCGAAGTCACAATCAAAGTTCGGAACACGCGCAACGCCGTAGAAAGATGTTTTGCGCTGTTCGGTTCGTTCGACAAAAAATCCCGCCTGCAAGACGACGGGACATATTTTTTAACGATAAAATATTGCACGTTCGACGCGGAAGAAATTTTCGAGAAAATTTTTTCTTTGGGCGCGACGGCTACTGTTATCTCGCCGAAAGATTTCCGCGAACGAGTCATTAAAAAATTTTTGGCGATACAAGCTCTGTACGAATGAAAATTTTCAATCGGCGGGCAAATTTTCTTTAATCTCTGCAACCGCCGCGAGCATGAATTCGCGCAAACTTTTTGTGGTCTTGAATTCCCCAAGATTAAGGGACAAGGAACAAGTTCAAAACTCTTGTCCCTTACAAAGACCAACTATAGAAAGTCAAAATAAAAATTGAATTTCATAAAGGCAATTTTTGGAGAGAATAGCATGTACAGTATAGCAAAGTTTACGAGGTTTCATCACGACGGCGGTCTGCGACAGTCTTGGTAAATCTGATAATTGTTATGAACTTCGCTTGCAAAAGAAAATATGCCGAAATGGTTCACAAGCTTAAATGACAAACAAAAAATGCCTTTCAATTCATTCTGCGGAAGGTGTTTTTTATTTCAGGTCGCTGTGATAAAATCAATAAAAAAATTCCGGGAGGAATCACTTTGAATTTAAAAAAATCTTTAGCCGCATTCAACGAGGCAAAAAAATTTATGCCGGGCGGCGTAAACAGTCCTGTTCGTTCGTTTAACAGTGTTGATTCAAATCCGCCGTTCATTTCTCACGGTGCAGGCTCCAAAATTTTCGACATAGACGGCAACGAGTACATTGATTACGTCGGCTCATGGGGACCGCTGATTTTGGGACATGCTCACCCGCGAGTTGTCGACGCTTTAAAAAAATCTGTCGAACGCGGCACGAGCTACGGTGCTCCGACGGAACTTGAAACCAAATTGGCAAAACTCGTGAATAAAATTTTTCCGAGCATGGAAGTAATGCGCATGGTCAATTCCGGCACCGAATCGACGATGAGTGCGTTGCGTGTTGCCAGAGGATTTACGGGACGCGAAAAGATTATAAAGTTTATCGGCTGTTATCACGGGCACAGCGATTCACTGCTTGTCAAAGCGGGCAGCGGCGCGGCGACGTTCGGAGAGCCGTCAAGCCCCGGCGTTACTCGCGGCACGGCGCAGGATACGATAACTTTGCCTTACAACGACCTTGACGCCGCAGAAAAAATTTTTGCTCAATGCGGCGAAGAAATTGCGGCGGTTATTGTCGAACCTGTCGCGGGGAATATGGGCTTGGTCTTGCCGAAAGAAAACTATCTGCGCGGCTTGAGAGAAGTCACTAAAAAATTTGGTGCGCTTTTGATTTTTGATGAAGTCATGTGCGGTTTTCGAGTTTCACTCGGCGGCGCGCAGGAAAAATATCACGTCACGCCCGATTTGACTTGTCTCGGAAAAATTATCGGCGGCGGCTTGCCTTGTGCGGCTTACGGCGGTCGAGAAGAAATTATGCGCAACGTTTCGCCCGACGGCAGAATTTATCAAGCGGGGACGTTAAGCGGCAATCCGTTGGCGATGACTGCGGGCATTGAAACTTTGACGATTTTGCTTGAGGAAAATTTGACTGAAAAAATTTCCGCAAAAACTTCAAAACTCGTCGCAGGAATTAAAAATGCCGCGCAGATTGCAAACGTCACGATTCAGACGCCGCAAGCCGGTTCGATGTTCGGAATATTCTTCAGCGACAAAGCCGTTACGAACTACGACGAATCAGCAGCGGCGAATCAGGAACGGTTTAAAAAATTTTTCGCGTCGATGTTGGAGCAGAAAATTTATCTCGCGCCGTCGCAATTTGAAACGCTGTTCATGTCGGCGGCTCACACTGACGAAGATATTGCAAAGACGATTTCGGCGGCGGAAAAAGCATTTGGAGATTGCAAATGATTGAGGAACTGAAAAATTTTATTGCGGAAGGTATCTGCGCCTGCAAAGTTATGGTCGTCGGCGACGTGATGTTAGATAAATATTATTTCGGGGAAGTCACGCGCATTTCTCCCGAAGCTCCTGTTCCGATTGCCCGCGTCTTGGAAGTCAAAGAAACTTTGGGCGGCGCGGCTAACGTCGTACATAATCTGGCATTGCTGGGCTGTGAAACTTCGATAATCGGGCAAATCGGCTCGGACAATCAAGGCGAAATTTTTTTGAGCAAGTTGAAAAATCTCGGCGTAAATTATTCGGGCTTGATTGAAACTTCAAAGCCGACCACGACGAAAATTCGCGTGATAAGCAGTCATCAACAAATGATTCGGCTTGACTTTGAGGACGCCACGGAACTTGACGGCGCGGAGACCGATAAACTTTTGAAAAATTTTTCCGAGCAATTATCGAACGTCGACGCGGTGATTATTTCGGATTACGGCAAAGGTGTCTGCACGAAAAAAATTTGCCGCGAGGTTATCGGCGCATGTCGGGCGCAAAAAAAATTCGTCGTGATTGACCCGAAAGGCGATAACTGGCAAAAATATTTCGACGCGAGTTTCATCACGCCGAACCTTAAGGAATTAAACGCCGTCCTTCCGAAAAAAATTTCCAACGTCGACGCTCAGATTGAGGAAACGGCTCAAAAAGTTGTCGACGAATTCAACTTGCGGGGATTGATTGTCACGCGTTCGGCGGAAGGTTTATCGTTGATTGAGGACAAAAAAATTGCCCATATCAAAGCGCGGGCGCAAGAAGTTTTCGACGTGTCAGGCGCGGGCGATACGGTCATAGCGGTTTTCACTTTGGCATTGGCGGGCGGCTTGAGTTCGGAGGCGGCGGCTTATCTTGCCAACGTTGCGGCGGGCGTCGTCGTCGCGAAGGTCGGAACTTATGCCGTAAATCGCGAAGAACTTTTAAATGCTTTATAAATGTCCCCTCTTTTTCAAATTAGAATTTCCGCCGCGCTGGTTTTGATGATTTTTTCATTGTGTTGCACTTGCATTTTACATTAAAGGAATAAAAAAAGGTTTCGGAGGAAGTAAATGTTCGACAAAGAAATTTTGCAGTACAAAGTCGGCGGCTTGCTTTACATGCCGGCTTTCCAAAAAAATATCGTTCAGAAAATTGCAAAAAACAAGTTGCCGCGCTTAACGTCAGCGGCTTTTTGTTTGGAAGATTCGATACGCGACGAATCACTTGACGAAGCGGAAAAATCTTTGCAAATGATTTTGCGGGAGCTTGAAAGCTTGGAAAATTTGCCGCTAATCTTCGTGAGGATTCGTTCGCCGCGTCATCTGGAAATTTTTCATGAGGAAATCGGCTCGCGCTCGAAAATTTTAACGGGCTATATCCTTCCAAAGTTCGATATGAGCAATGCGGGCGCATATATCCAACTCGCCAAGGAAATAAATCTTCCAATCATGCCCACGCTTGAAAGTAATCGCGTCGCAAGTCTTTTAACTCGTCGCACGGAACTTTTATCGCTCAAGCAGGCTCTCGACGAAATTAAAAGTATCGTGCTCAACATTCGCGTCGGCGTCAATGATTTTTGCAACCTTTACGGACTGCGCCGCAATGTCAATCAGACGATTTACGACTTGGGAATTGTGCACGACGTGCTGATTGATATTTTGAACGTCTTCGCAAAAGATTACGTCGTTGCCGGCTCGGTTTGGAATTTTTACGGCGGAAAATTTTGGGCGGACGGCTTGAAAAAGGAAATGGAAATGGACAAGGCGAACGGCTTTATCGGCAAGACCGCGATTCACCCCGCGCAGTTGCCGATTATTTTCGACGGCATGAAAGTTTCCAAAATCGATTTAGACGACGCAAATCAAATTTTGAATTGGCAATCGAGCACGCATGGCATTATAAAAAGTGCGGACGGCTCGCGCATGAACGAAGTTAAATGCCATTTGAATTGGGCGCGGCGCATAAAAATTCTCGGTGAACTTTACGGGGTCGTTGACGATTGATGATTCCAAAACGCAATAAAAAACGCCCCGACTACTCGTCAGGGCTTAATTTTTTATCCTAAATCCAAGTACAACATTTCCGACCTTATCAGTTGTAAATTCGTAAGTCATATTCATCACCTCGCTGATATTTTAGCCGATTCAACTCAAAAAATCAATCATAAATTTTTTTATATATAGTTGACGGTTCATTTTTTTTTTTATAATGGCGCAGCTGATTTGGTTTGATTTTTTGAAAAAAAATTCTACGTAAGTATCAGAATAGTTTTTAGCAGTAAAAATCACTTCGGTATTAAAATTTTAATCGTCCTTCCGGTTAAATCCCGTTATCGGAGTGATTTTTCTGCTTTTTTAGGAGCAGATGTTATGAGTATGTTGGAAAGTATATTAGATTACAAATTTTTAATGGATATGGGTCTGGAAAATGACGAATACAAATATTTTAGCGAGTTAAAGTTAAAAGTACGGAATAATTTCAGGCTTAATGGAATAAATATCATAACGAGCGACAAATTAGGAAACAAATACTATAATGGCGTGAAAAATATCAGTCGCCGAGAGGCATTGAGCATTATTAATAAAAAAAATGGCTTTCGATTGAATGTAGACAACCATTTAGATTAAAAAATCCCTTCGGTAGCGCGTCGTAGGGTTTTTTTCGTTGACGGAGAGAAAATTTCTTGCTAAAGTGTATTCGGAGGTGATTTTTATTGAAAATTTTCAGCTCTGAAGATGTTTTGCGCATTGCCAAAAGATTCAAGAACACGCGGCGAAATTATTTGCTGGTCAATCCGCTGCAAGGTAAACATTTGCCGACAAAACCTTCTGCCGCCCTCGAAATGATGAATTCTTTAGGCAAAATGGTCGCTGAAAAATTTTCTTCGGCGCGATTGGTTATCGGATTCGCTGAAACGGCTACGGCAATCGGCGCAGTTGTCGCAAAAAATTTATCGGACGAGTGTTTTTACATTCAAACGACTCGCGAAGACTTCAACGGAACTTTCGTTGAATTTTTGGAGGAGCACAGCCACGCGCCCGAACAAAAACTTTTTGCCGAAAATCTTTCCACGCTGATTAATCAGACGTCGGAAATAATTTTTGTCGACGATGAACTTTCGACGGGCAAAACTCTTTTGAACATTGTTCGCCAACTTAAAAATAAATTCTCCGCGCTCAACGACAAAAAAATCTGCGCAGCGTCGATAATCAATCGATTGTCGGAGGAAAATCTTGCGGCATTGGCGGCGGAAAATATTTTCTGCGTTTATCTCGTCAAGCTCGAAAAAAATTTCGACGCGGATAAATTTTCAATCACTTCGGCAAGTGAAGTCTCAGACGCACACCAAAAAACTTGTCCCTTGTCCGTTGTCCCTTTTCCCTTACAAGATACAAGATTCGGCGTAAAAATCGGCGAATATTTTAATAAGTGCGAGGAACTTGGAAATTTTATCGCTGAAAATTTCCGGCGCGAGAAATTTGGCGAAGTTTTGATTTTGAGCACGGAAGAATTTATGTTGCCCGCGATTATCGTCGGACGGAAGTTGGAAGAAAATTTTTCGGTCGTGACACACTCGACGACGCGCAGTCCGATTGGCATTTGCAAGGATAAAAATTATCCGATTCGCGAGGGATTCAAGCTTAGAAGTTTCTACGATTCGACGCGCACGACTTTTATTTACAACTTAAAATTTTACGACGCGGCGATTATCGTGACGAACGCCGAAAATTTTTCTGAGGGGCTTGAAGATTTAATTTCTGCGTTGAATGTTCACGGCGTCGGGAAAATTTTTTGTGCGGAGGTTAAAAATGTTCGGGACTTATAAGGCGCAAGACGTGACGATTTTATTAAAAGACATAAGCGGACTGGTCGAACCGCTCGGCACGCGCGAACGGGAAAAATTAATTCAATCGGGGCGACACTATTCGGAAATGCTGCCGATTGAGTACGAGCCGTCGGAAAAATATTTGCAAGCATATTTCTACGCGCTCAATCGTTATTCAAAAATCACCGCCGCCGCCGTCGCAAATGTCGCCGAAAAAATTTTCCTCGACAAGGGCAAAAAAATCGCGTTGGTATCTTTGGCGCGAGCAGGCACGCCGATTGGAATTTTGATTAAGCACTATCTGGAGAGAAAATTTCCTTGCGCGGTTACTCATTACACAATCTCGATTATTCGCGGCATCGGCATCGATAAAAACGCCGTCAATTTTATTTTACAACGTCACAAGCCCGAAGAAATTCAATTTGTCGACGGCTGGACCGGCAAAGGCGCAATTCAACGCGAACTCAACAAAGCAATAGAAGATTTTCCCGAAGTCAACGCGGGCTTGGCTGTTTTGAGTGATCCGGCGGGCGTCGCGGATAAATGCGGCACTCACGAAGATTTTTTAATTGCAAGTTCATGTTTGAATTCGACGGTCAGCGGACTTTTGAGCCGAACTTTTTTGCGCAACGACATAATCGGCGCGGAAGATTTTCACGGCGCGGCTTTTTACTCCGAACTTGCCGACAAGGATTTAACTTATCAATTCATCAACGCGATTGAAAAGCATTTCGACGACTTACCCGAAATAAAAAATTCCGCCGTCGAAATGAACAGCGGGCTTGCCGAGGTAAAAAAAATCGCCGCAGATTTTAAAATCGCCGACATAAATTTAATCAAGCCGAGTATCGGGGAGGCAACGCGGGTTTTATTGCGCCGCTTGCCATGGAAAATTTTGGTGCACAGTTTGCACGATGAAAAACATCTTGGACATCTGTATCAGTTGGCAAAGGAGAAGGGCGCACCGCTCGAAGTTTATCCGCTGAAAAATTATAAAGCTTGCGGATTGATTCAGCGGCTCGCCGATAATTGACATGAAAATTTATTCGCCTCCGATTTTTGGAAGCGGTCTTTTGCGTTTATTAAATCTATCGCAAAAAAGAAATCCCGGTGGCTGGTCGGGACTTCTTGCACATTTTAGAGAGTAATGCTAACTACGCGGGGAATACTGATGTTCAATGCCGATCGAGAAATTTGCAAATGTAATGCGTAATCACACCTGCCAAGATCGACAAAGCGAAACTAATCATGCCGTTCACCTCCTTTCTGCTAAAAATGGGAGGGCGGCAAAAAAATTTTACAGTACAAAAGATTCTCTTGTCAAACAAAATTTTTTATGGTATAAATTTGACGAAACTAATCATGCAAGTTCTTAGCGGCAACACCTCGGTTGGCTGCCGAGGCAAAACAGTAACTTCAGACAAAAAGACCGCCTCCGATTTTTGGAAGCGGTCTTTTGCGTTTATTAAATCTATCGCAAAAAAGAAATCCCGGTGGCTGGTCGGGACTTCTTGCACATTTTAGAGAGTAATGCTAACTACGCGAGGCAGGTGTTTTAACGGTCGAGCCACTTAATAATAAAGTAAGCTGCGACGTTCGCCGCGACACTCACCAAGAAATTGGAAAGCAACATACTTGTCTCCTCCTTTCCATTGTCGGTATCGGAAGTGACAACGTCGCAAGTTTATAACATATGAATTATTTTTGCAATAAAAATTTTCTTGCCAAATATGTTAAAATGATGTATATTAATAATGAAATTGGTAAGTAACAGAAAGTCTTTAATGGCAACACCTCGGTTGGCTGCCGAGGCAAAACAGTAACTTCAGACTAAAAGACCGCCTCCGATTTTTGGAAGCGGTCTTTTGCGTTTATAAAATTTAAATTTAATTGCTTGGAACGATTGAACGAATCCAGCCCTCGAAACTGTCGGGATTGCGTGTTTGAATCAAAACGACGCCGGGACCTCTGAAACGACAAACAAGACCTTCGCCCGAAGTTAAACTGGAAATCCAACCGCTTGCGGCCCTTTCGATTTTGTAATCCATGTAATCGGGCCAGGCGACAAGATGTCCGTTGTCGATTATAAATTCTTCGCGGTCGTCAAGATTTATCGGATGAATGACGCCGTAACTCGATACAAAAATCGTGCCGCGACCTTTGGCGTTCAGAACGAAAAAACCTTCGCCGCTCAAAAATCCGCGCGCAAGATTTTGCGTCTTCGTCGTAATATCAATTCCCTGTGTGGCTGCCAAAAATCCGTTTTTCTGAATCGTCAAGCCGTAGGAGCCGTCAAGTTCAACGTCCATGATTCCGCCGGGCAGTGCGTGTCCGAATAAAATTTTTCCCGCGCCGCGACGTGCAGTCAACTCTTGAAAGAACATGCTTTCGCCCGAAAGAAGTTTCCGAGCCAAACCGCCCAAAATTCCGCCGTCCATCTTGCCTTCAACTTCAATCGTCGGAGACATGGCTATCATCGCGTCAGATTCTGCTTTTATGCTCTCGCCGCGTTCAAGCCAACATTCGACGACCGGAAACGCTTCGGGATATAAAATTTCGTACTTCAATCAAATCACCTCAAAAAATTTTTTTCGCCGCCGAATTCGCCCGACGGTTTTTTTTGTTGCCAAATCCAATACAGCGCAACAATCGGCAACGTCATATACAAAATTAATTCGTTGGACTCCTCC
The DNA here is from genome assembly GCA_017446845.1 of Selenomonadaceae bacterium. Taxonomy (GTDB): domain Bacteria; phylum Bacillota; class Negativicutes; order Selenomonadales; family Selenomonadaceae; genus Quinella. The sequence goes on from JAFSOQ010000112.1 coordinate 19,698, forward strand.
AAAATTTGTCCGCACATCTTGCCGACAAATAATCCTTTGTCGCCAATGTAATTTAACAGCAACGCTAAAAAAATTATTCCGAAGACCGCAAGCGGTTGACTGCCGGAAATAATTTCTTTCACGGGCACGAATCGAATCAGCATTATCAGCATTGCCGAAATGTAAATCACAAGGAAAATGTAAACGTAAACGCGATATTTATAATCCGCCATCGAAACGAATACAGGTCCCAATTTTTCCGATTCAAGCGGGAAAAAGACTCGTCCCCAACTCAATTCGCGCAAAGCAATCAGTACAAGTCCCCGCAAAAAATCTTTGGAACCACTTCATCGGCGAACGAATTGTTAAAATCCAAATCGCCTCGACAAGCAAAATAATTACTTGCGCGTTTTCGATAAACCCGTTCTCAAAACTCCACTCGACGGGCAAAACAAATGCAAGCGGTACGCTTGAAATTACGGCGATAAATGCAATCACTACATAAATTTTATAAATGCGATACTGCGACGGTGTCAAATTTGTTTCGCCTCTTAACTTAGTAGCCGAATAATCTGTACAAAAAACTTCGCCAGCCGTTGGAAACCGAACCCATTTTTTCTCCGCTCAACAAACTTTTTACAAGCTCCAAAATGCAACGCGACGCAGGAGAATCGGGCTTGGCGATAAGGAAAGGCTCCTGCTTTTGCACAGCCTCCAAAACGGCTCTGTCTTCGTAAATGTAACCGAGATAATCAACACTTAAGCCGAGAAATTTTTTCGTCGTCTGATTGAGTTTTTCAACGACCTCGTAGCACTCTTCTTCGTCGTGAATTCGATTGGCGACGAGTTTTATATTTCGGCGTTCGGTGTAGGTGCTGTAAGCTTTTATGACGGCGTAGGCATCGGCGAGCGCAGTCGGTTCGGGCGTGGTTATCAGCAAAACTTCTTGAGCCGCCAAGACGAATTCAATCACGTTGCGATTTAAGCCCGCGCCCGTGTCGATTATAATTATGTCCGCCAAATCCGAACAGCGACTTAATTTTTTGTGGAGTTTCTTCTGGTTAAAGCGATTCAAATTCAAAGCCGCCTCAATACTTGCCGCGCCCGAAATATATTTCACACCTGCCGCGCCTTCCTCAACAACGTCATCAAGTTCGACGTCATCTTCCAAAAGGTCAATCAGACTTCGATTCGTGACGGAACCCATTAAAAGATTTACATTCGCCATGCCGATATCCGCGTCAATCAGCATAACTTTTTTCCCTGCCAATTGCAAACCGACCGCAAGATTGACGGCGAGATTGGTTTTGCCGACGCCGCCTTTGCCCGAAGTGATTGCAATTACCCGAACATTTTCCGGCACGTCCAAATAAAGTTCGCCTATCTGCCGCGCTTGAGCCTCCTCTTCGGCGCGCTCCTCAACTAAAATTCTAAGCTTTGATGCTTGGTCAGACATTTTCCTTACCTCGTCACAGCTCGTCGACTTTCTTCAGCAGAAGCGTCGCAAGGATGTCGGCACTTGCCAGCTCTATGTCGTCGGGGACACTTTGCCCCGCTGTTATGTATGACAGCGCATATTTTGTATCATGCAGCAGATTTACAATCATGCCGAGGCTGCTCGTCTCGTCAATCTTTGTGAAAATTATTTTATCGGGTTCGACCAGCGAAAATTTATTCATAATGTGTCGGGCATCGGTAAATTTGGTTGTCGCGCTTATGACCAAATGTTTTTCGATTCGCGGATTTACGCGCAGAAATTCTTCAAGCTCGCGCATTTGATATTCATTGTGCTGACTGCGCCCCGCCGTGTCGATTAAAATCAAATCTTTATCGCGGTGGCGTTCAAGTGCAGAGGCAAGTTCGGGCGGATTGTAAACGATGTCCAGCGGCAATTCCAAAATGTCGGAATAAGTTTTGAGCTGTTCAACTGCGGAGATTCTGTAAGTGTCGGCAGTCACCAGCGCAACATTCGTCCTTTGCTCCAAAACAAATTTCGCGGCGATTTTGGCAAGCGTCGTAGTTTTTCCGACACCCGTCGTGCCCAACAGTGCGACAATCCTCACACCGTGACGATTGAGTTTTACGCCTTCGGAAAATCTGACGTGTTCATTAAGATAACGAATCAGCGTCGACTTGGCGGCGGGCGTGTGAACGTCGACAAGAGTATCGCCGGCATTTGATTGCGCTGCCATCTCGTTTAAAATTTCCTCGTCGACTTCTTGACCCTTCAAAGCCTCGTGCAAGGAAATTGTTCCTCTGTTCGTGCCGCGTCCCAAAACTTCAGCGAGCAACGCTTTCATCTGCGCGATTTCTTCTTCGAGCCGCTTAATTTTTTCTTCGTTCTGCGAAGAGGGAGTCGGCATGATTACGTTTTGTTGCGCTTGAGCCTCTTGTTGCAAGCGGATTTGTTCGACGGCTTGCGCTTGTGCTTGAGCGATTGCCGCCTGCTGCATCATTTGCATTTGATTGAATTGCGCCATAATCATTGCCTGCGTCTGCGCCATTTGCTCTTGAGTAAATCCTGCGCTCTCTGCGGTCGGAGGATTTTCTTCGGCGGGTTTAGATTCTTCAGCGGGCTGAGATTTTTCTTCGGGCTGAGATTCTTCGACGGGCTGAGATTCTTCGACGGGCTGAGATTTTTCAGCGGGCTGAGATTTTTCAGCGGGCTGAGGATTTTCTTCAGCGGGCTGAGATTCTTCAGCGGGCTGAGGATTTTCTTCAGCGGGTTGAGATTCTTCGACGGGTTGAAGTTCTTCGGCGGGCTGAGGTTCTTCGACGGATTGAGATTTTTCTTCGGCGGGCTGAGATTCTTCTTGCTTAGCCGTTTCGAGCAAGTCATCAAAATTTTGCGGTTCGGGGTTTTGATTTTCTTGTTCGGAAGATTTTTCGTTGAGAGCCTCGATAGATTGTTCTGCATTGGCAACGGCTTGAGCGGTGCCGTCGGTTTTGTATCGTGTCACAAGCGGATTGGGCGTAACCGTCGGGTGCTTAAGTTGCGGCTCTTCAGTTTTTTTCGGCAAAGAACTTTCTTCGACCGCCGCAGTTATCTCCACGACTTCGCGGCTCCCGATTCCCAAAATTCCGCCCTCTTTATATTTTTTGCTGTGCAATATGACAGCTTCGTCGCCGAGTTCGGCTTTCATTGCCGCCATTGCGTCTTTCATATTGCCCGCTTTAAAAACTTTTATCTGCAAACAAATTCACCACCATTCTCCGTTATTGTAAGAATTATATCAGAAAAATTTCTTGTAGCAAAGGAAAAATCGGCAACAAAACTTTTAATTTCCCGCGCAGGCTGATATAATTTAGCGCGTTTAACAGGAGGCGAAATAAATGGATAAATACAATCCGCAGGAAGTAGAAAAGAAATGGCAGCAAGTTTGGAACGCGCCGGATTATTATCGCACGACGGAAGATTCGACGCGCCCGAAATATTATGCTTTGGAAATGTTCCCGTACCCTTCGGGGAATTTGCACATGGGTCACGTTCGGAATTATTCAATCGGCGACGTGGTTGCGCGCTATCGCATGATGGCAGGTTATAACGTCTTGCACCCGATGGGATTCGACGCCTTCGGTATGCCCGCCGAAAATGCCGCGATTGCTCACGGAGTTAAGCCGGGCGATTGGACGTTCGCCAATATCAAAAACATGACCGCTCAGCAAAAGGCAATGGGCTTGGCTTACGATTGGGACAGAGAAGTTGAGACTTGCCGCGAGGATTATTATCGTTGGACGCAGTGGCTTTTTGAACTTTTTTATAAGCGCGGGCTGGCTTACAAGAAAGAAGCGTCGGTCAACTGGTGCGACAAATGCGGCACGGTTCTTGCCAATGAACAGGTCGTTGACGGAAAATGTTGGCGTTGTGATTCCGAAGTCCATAAAAAAAATTTGGCGCAATGGTTTTTCAAAATCACCGCTTACGCCGACGAACTTTTAGCTGACTTGGATAAATTGACGGGCTGGCCGAATCGCGTCAAAGTTATGCAGGAAAATTGGATTGGTCGCAGTGAAGGTTTGGAATTTTTCTTTGACGCTCCCGCGCTCGGCGAAAAAATTTCCGTCTACACCACGCGTCCCGATACGTCGTTCGGAATAACTTTTCTTGCGTTGGCTCCCGAACACCCGCTTGTTGAAAAAATCTGCGCGGTCAGCGATAAATCCGACGAGATTAAAAAATTCTGCGAACGCGCCCGCAGTCAAAGCGATATTGAACGCACAAGTTCCGAATCGGAAAAGGAAGGCATTTTCACGGGCGTTTATTGCGTCAATCCGTTTAACGGCAATGACGTTCAAATTTGGGTCACAAATTACGTCGTGTTTGAATACGGCACGGGCGCGGTTATGGGCGTTCCCACTCACGACGAGCGCGATTGGATGTTCGCCACGAAATACGGCTTGGATAAAGTTTGGGTTATCGACAATCCGAAGACGCCGCTTGACTTTGACAAAATGGACAATGCTTACGTCGACAAGGAAGGCGTTTTGATAAATTCGGGCAAGTTCACGGGCATGGAAATGCACGCGGCGATGAGCGCGATAATTGACGAGGCGGAGCAAAAAGGATTCGGCACGCGAAAAATTAATTATCGACTGCGCGATTGGCTGATAAGTCGTCAAAGATATTGGGGCGCACCGATTCCCGTCATTTACTGCGACAAATGCGGTGAAGTGCTCGTGCCCGAAGAAGATTTGCCGGTTTTACTTCCCGACGACGTGGAGTTTAAGCAGGGCGCGTTAAGTCCGTTGTCAACGAGCAAAAAATTTAACGAGTGCACTTGCCCGAAATGCGGCGGTCATGCTCACCGCGAGACGGATACAATGGATACGTTCATTTGCTCAAGCTGGTACTACATGCGCTACGCCGACCCGCACAATGATAAAAAGCCCTTCGACCGCGACAAAGTTAATTATTGGAATCCCGTCGACCAATATATCGGCGGCATTGAGCACGCGATTTTACATTTGCTTTACTCCAGATTTTTCACGAAGGTTTTGCGCGACGCCGAGCTTTTGGATTACGACGAGCCGTTTGCAAATTTGTTGACGCAAGGCATGGTTATCAAAGACGGCGCGAAGATGTCGAAGTCTTTGGGCAACGTTGTCAGCCCCGAAGAAATTATCAACAAATACGGCGCGGACACTGCCAGATTGTTTATCCTGTTCGCCGCGCCCGTCGAACGTGATTTGGATTGGAGCGATGAAGGCGTCCAAGGTTCGTTCAGATTTTTAAATCGCGTGTGGAGGATTTTAAATATTTTTGCCGACGCGATTAAATCTCCGGACGCCGCGCAGGCATTGACGGCTGAAGAAATAAATTTGCGTCGCACGTTGCACAAGACGATAAAAAAAGTCACGGAAGATGTCCGCGACCGTTTTGCATTCAATACGGCAATCAGCGCGCTAATGGAGCTGGTCAACGCAATGCACGCCTTCCAAGACAAGCCGATTAATCCCGCGCTTGCCCGCGAGCTTGCAAAAAATTTATTGCTGATGCTTGCGCCGTTCGTACCGCACATTGCCGCCGAACTTTGGAGCAAATTTTTTGAAGGCGACGTTCACAAACAAAATTGGCCGACCTTCGACGCGGAAGCAATCGTCGAGGAAGAAATCGAAATTGTAATTCAGATTAACGGCAAAGTCCGCGAGCATGTAAAAGTTCCCGTCGGCTTGAGCAAAGCTGATTTGGAAAAACTTGCGCCGACGTTGCCGCGTGTCGAAGAATTGACGGCGGGCAAGAAAGTTATAAAAATTATTGCCGTGCCGAACAAGCTGATTAACATCGTCGTGAAATAAATTTTATCCGAAAAAATTTTTATCCCCCGCAATTCGCGAGGGATTTTTTTGACTTAGTGAAAAATTTTTGTTAAGCTTGTTGCGGAGATGGTTTTATGGGAAGTATCAGGATTTATAAGGGAATGCCGCCTTTGTCAGAGGAACAAATCTGCAGACTGGAAGAAAATAAGCCAAAATCCGATGGCGAGATTGATTACAGCGACATTCCGCCGTTGACTGATGAAGAACTTGCCAGAATGAGACAGTCGGGGCTTCGCAGACAAAAACAAAAGATTGCAAGCTGAAAAAAAATTATCCCCCGCAAATCGCGAGGGATTTTTTATAGAACTTTGTAGGTGAGCGTCGTGCGCCCGATTAAAATTTTATCGCCGTCCTTAAGCTCGCGGCGACTTATCGATTTTTTGTTGACAAAGGTCCCGTTCAAACTGCCGGCGTCGTAAAGAACATGACGGTGCCGCTCGTAGGCAATGTAAGCGTGAATTCTTGAAACACTCTCGTCGGCAAGGACGAAATCATTTGTCTCTTTGCGCCCGATATAAATTTGCCGTTCGCCGAAAACAATTTCCGCCGTCTTGTAGTCGGTTAGGAGTGCCAAATTGTATTCAATCTTTCGCGGCGCGGCGGTGCGCATTGTCTCGACGATTTTCATTTTATCGGCGATTATCGTTTGATCGTCGTCCGCCGAGTCCGTATTTTCAATCAGCGTCTGCGAAAGGACGTCGTTATCAAGATTAATCGTATTTTCGTCCTGAACAAATTCTTCGACGTAGCTCGACACAATGACGATTGAATTTTCGTCGGCGGTCATTTTTTTTATTTTGACGGAGAGCGCACCTTCCATGAAACAATCTTCGCGAATGACTTTGCGTTCAACCGCCTCATGCAAAGCTTTAATCAGCCGAGCCGCGCTCAATCTGTGACAATCCTCCTCGCAAAGATAAATAGTGTAAGAATTCGGGACGAGGCTTTCTTTAGTTTTTTGTTTGGCGACTTCGTGTTCAAGTGCTTTTATCAATTCGTTCGGCTCGACTTCGCCGCGTCGCTGAAAAAGATTTGCCAGACGCCCGATTATCGCGCTTGCCGACTTCAACTTTGCCACCCCCAAAAAAATTAGGAATTGGGAGTTAGGAATTAGTAATTAAAACTGCAACGTCCTCATTCCTAATTCCCCATTCCAAATTCCTAATTGCTTTTTAAACCAGTTCAATCAAAACCATGGGCGCGGCATCTCCGCGACGAGGTCCGAGTTTATAAATTCTGGTGTAGCCGCCCGAACGCTCGCTGTATTTTTCGGGAATCTCCTCGAAAATTTTATGTACAACGTCGACATTCGCGACGAGATTTATAGCTTGACGACGTGCGCTTAAGTCGCCGCGTTTGGCAAGCGTTACAACTTTTTCGGCGAACTTACGAAGCTCTTTAGCCCGCGCTTCGGTCGTCTCAATTCGTTCGTGCTCAAATAATGCGCTAAGCAAACTTTTGAACATGGCTTTGCGTGCGCCGCTGTTCCTGCCGAGTTTTCTATAGCTCATCAAATTTCCTCCTTCCTGCGAAATTTATTCGTCAATCGGGTTGATATTGTTCGTATTCGGCGACGGCTTAAATGAAACGCCGAGTTGATCCATGGTGTGCTTAATTTCCTCAAAAGACTTGCGACCGAGATTGCGGAACTTCATCATTTCTTCTTCGGTCTTGTCGACCAAATCCGCCACAATGTGAATTCCCGCGCGTTTCAAGCAGTTGGTCGAGCGCACGGACAATTCCAACTCTTCGATAGGTTTGGCAAGAGCTTTGTCCATTGCAACGGCAATTTCGTCGTCGGGTTCTTTTACGGAAGGTTCGTCCGTTTCCTCAACTTCCTCAAGCGCGACGCTGTCCATGCTCTGGAAAAGTTTCATGTGCGCGATTATAATAGCCGCAGCTTTTGCGACTGCCTCTTCGGGTCTCAATGTGCCGTTCGTCCAGACTTCCAGCGTCAACTTATCGAAGTCCATTTCGTTGCCGACGCGGGTATCTTCGACGTTGTAATTGACGCGCAACACCGGCGAGAAAATCGAATCAATCGGGATTGTTCCGATAATGTCGTCGGGATTTTTATTTTTCTCCGCCTGATCGTAGCCGCGTCCGCTCCGAGCCGACATTTCCATTTTGAGTTTGCCGGTCTCGTTGAGCCACGCGATATGCAAATCGGGATTGAGAATTTCGATGCTGGGGTCGCAATCAATATCCTCAGCAGTAACTTCGCGTCGTCCGCCCTTATGTACGCCGGCTTTGATTTCTTCCTCAACGTCGACGTCAATCCGCAACGTATAAGTTCTCGGCTGAGTGGCAACTATCTGCGGGAAATATTGAGGCGGTTGATTTTTTTCCTCGTCGATTCTCAAGTAAAGCTGTTTGATGTTGAGGACGATATTTGTAACGTCCTCGCGCACGCCGGGGATTGTCGAGAATTCGTGGAGAACGCCGTCAATCCTAATCGACGTGACCGCCGCACCTTCCAACGAGGAAAGCAACATACGACGCAGACTGTTACCGATTGTAATTCCGTAGCCGCGTCCGAGCGGTTCACAGATAAATTTTCCGTAGCAACCGTCTTCGCTGACTTCGACCATTTCAATCTTTGGCGGCTTTTGGTTTTCGTTTTTATCGTTGTCGACCATTCAAAGAATCCGCTCCTTTCACAGAAAATTTCTGTCGGGACGAATTATCTGGAGTACAATTCGATAATGGACTGTTCGTTGACGGGAATATCGCTGATGTCTTCGCGAGTCGGGAAACGAGTAACGGAGCCTTTGAGATTCGCCTGACTTGAATCGAGCCACGGCGGAGCACTGAGGGCGTTGTTGATTTCCATAATCGCCTTAAAAACTTCTTTGCCCCGGCTTTTCTCGCAAACTTCGACGGTATCGCCGACGCTGACAAGTGCAGAGGGAATGTTGACGCGCTTGCCGTTGACGGTGATGTGACCGTGACGAACGAATTGACGAGCTTGACGGCGAGTGTTGGCGAAACCCATGCGGAAGACGACGTTATCGAGACGACGTTCGAGCAGGATTAAAAGATTTTCGCCCGTGACGCCCGACATTTTTTTAGCCTTCTCGTAGTAGTTACGGAATTGACGTTCAAGGACGCCGTAGATAAATTTAGCTTTTTGTTTTTCTTTGAGCTGCAAGCCGTACTCGCTGACTTTGCGGTTCATGCGTTGTTGCGGATGTTTTTTCTCGCTGACTTTGCGCGAACGACCGATAACCGCCTGTTCAATTCCGAGTGCGCGGCAGCGTTTTAAAGCGGGAGTTCTATCGATTGCCATGTTTGCACCTCCAAATTAAACTCTTCTGCGTTTGGGCGGACGGCAGCCGTTGTGCGGAATGGGTGTCACGTCTTTAATCATGTTGACTTCCAGACCCGTAGCTTGGAGCGAACGGATAGCCGCCTCGCGACCTGCGCCGGGACCTTTGACGTAAACTTCGATTTGCTTCAAGCCGTGCTCCATAGCCGCTTTAGCTGCAGTTTCTGCCGCCATCTGCGCGGCAAACGGTGTAGACTTGCGCGAGCCGCGAAAACCTAAACCGCCGGCAGATGCCCAGGAAATTGCGTTGCCGCTTTTGTCGGTGAGCGTGACAATCGTATTGTTAAACGTGGAGCTGATGTGCGCCACGCCGTATTCGATATTCTTGCGAACTTTTTTCTTGGCGCGAACTGTTCTTTTTGTTGCCACCTGTTTAGCCTCCTTTTAATTAGGAGTTAGGAGTTAGGAGTTAGCAGTTAGAAGCTAACCACTAATCACTAATCGCTAACCACTTACTCTTTCTTCTTGCCCTGGACGAGTTTCTTGGGACCCTTGCGAGTCCTGGCGTTGTTCTTGGTGTTCTGTCCACGAACAGGGAGACCGAGACGGTGACGGCGTCCGCGATAACAGCCAATATCAATGAGTCGCTTGATGTCCATCTGGATATCGCGGCGGAGGTCGCCCTCCACGACGAAATTGTGGTCGATGGCATCACGAAGTTTAACAACATCGTCATCCGTGAGATCTTTCGTGCGGGTGTCGGGGTTGACGCCTGTCATCGCCAAAATTTTCTGCGACGTGGGCAACCCGATTCCGAAAATGTACGTGAGAGCGTATTCGATTCTCTTGTCACGGGGCAAATCTACACCGGCTATACGTGCCATAATTTTTTCACCTCCTTAACCTTGACGTTGTTTGTGCTTGGGATTTTCGCAAATAACCATGACGCGCCCTTTGCGCTTGATGATTTTGCATTTGTCGCACATCTTTTTGACTGACGGTCTGACTTTCATAATGCCGCCTCCTAAACGATTCGATAATGTATCACGTTTGCTGATTGTTGTCCAGAATTATTTGAAACGGTAAGTGATTCTTCCGCGCGAGAGATCGTAAGGCGTGAGCTCGATTGTAACTTTGTCGCCGGGGAGGATTCGGATAAAGTTCATGCGGATTTTCCCCGACACGTGCGCCAAGACCTTGTGCCCGTTCGCCAGCTCGACTTGGAACATTGCATTCGGCAGAGCCTCCAAGACTTTGCCCTCGACTTCGATAACGTCTTGCTTTGACATGATTGTCGCCTCCGGTTCAATCTTTCACCGAGGAGAGGACGCTAACGAGATCTTCGGTGACTTTGTCTATCGCTTGTCTGCCGTCAATTTCGGTGTAAATGCCCGCGCCTTTGTAATAATCGATGAGCGGGCGGGTGGACGCCTCGTAGACGCTGAGACGTTTCTTCATGGTCGCCTCATTGTCGTCGCCGCGCTGATAAAGTTCTCCGCCGCAATCGTCGCAAGTGCCGGCAACTTTTGTCGGGTGGAATTTTACATGGTAAGTTGCACCGCAGTTTTTGCAGATTCGACGACCAACCGCGCGTTCAATCAAATCCTCGGCGGGCACGTGAATGTTCAAAACCTGCGTGAGTTTCATTCCGAGTTCGGCGAGAATTTTTTTGAGAGCGTCGGCCTGTTCGACCGTGCGCGGGAAGCCGTCCAAGATGAAACCGTTCTTGCAGTCGTCCTTTGCCAGCCGCTCACGAACGATACCGATTGTGACTTCGTCGGGCACGAGTTTGCCTGCGTCCATGCAGGCCTTGGCTGCCTTGCCGAGCTCCGTGCCTTCTTTGACCGCCGCGCGGAACATGTCACCCGTCGAGATTTGCGGGATTGAAAATTTCTTTACGAGTTTGGCCGCCTGTGTACCTTTGCCGGCACCGGGAGGCCCCATCATCAACAGTTGCATTTTGGTTTTCCTCCAAAATTTATTTCATGAAGCCTTCGTAATGCCGCATAACGACCATCGCTTCGATTTGTTTCATTGTGTGGAGTGCGACGCTCACGACAATCAGCAACGCCGTGCCTCCGAAGTATACGCCTTGAATGTGAGTCGCTCCGCCGATTAAATTTGGTAGCACCGCGATGAACGCCAAGTACAGCGAGCCCGCCGTCACCAGCCGAGTGAGCACGTAATCGACGTAATCCGCCGTCGGTTGCCCCGGTCTTATCCCCGGAATGAACGCGCCGTATTTCTTCAGGTTGTCCGCCATGTCGGGTATCTTGACCGTGACCGCCGTGTAAAAGTACGTGAAGAAAATTATCAGCACGACGTAGATTGACGTTTGCAGCGGCGTGCCCCACTGGAGATGAGCCGCCAACTTTTGAATCGTCGGATTGTCAATGAACTGGACGACCGTTATCGGGAACATGAGCACGCTCGACGCAAAGATAATCGGGATGACGCCGGCGGGGTTGACCTTCAGCGGCAAATGACTTTGATGACCGCCGTAAGCTCTGGCTCCGACCACGCGCTTGGCGTAGGTTATCGGGATTCTCCTCAACGCCGCCTCGACGTAAATGACGAACACGATCATTGCGATTGCTATCAGCGCGAAGAGCACGACGCTGAAATAATTTATCGTGCCCGCCTGAACGTATTGATAAATCGTCGCGATATTTTTCGGGAGAGCCGCCACGATGCCCGCGAAGATTATCAGCGAGATTCCGTTGCCGACACCTTGCGCGGTTATCTGTTCGCCAATCCACATGAGGAGCGTCGTGCCCGCCGTCAACGTTATGGCGATTATCAAGATGTTCACGGGGTTGGGATTGAGGATTGCCGCCTTGAGTCCGATTGACATGCCGATTGCCTGCGCGAACGCCAGCACGACCGTCAACTTCCTCGTGATGCGCGTCGTTTTCTTGTGACCCTCCGCGCCTTCCTTCGACCATTGCTCCAGCGTCGGGATGACGACTGTCAACAGCTGCATGATAATCGCCGCGTTGATGTAAGGCGTGATACTCATTGCGAAGATTGAGAACTTGCTGAACGCGCCGCCGGAGAATAAATCCAACAGCCCGAACAAACTCCCGTTGTTGAAGAGCTGCTCGATGGCCGTCGGATCTACTCCGGGGACGGGAATGTGCGTGCCCATTCGGAACACCGCGAACATTATCAGCGTGAAAATTATTCGCTGCCTAAGCTCAGGAATCTTAAAGATGTTTGACAGAGCCGACAGCACTTCAAATCACCTCAGCTGTCCCGCCGGCCGCCTCAATCTTTTGAAGGGCAGTCTTCGTGAAACCCTGCGCCTTTACGTTCAATTTCTTGGTCAATTCACCGTCGCCGAGAATTCTCACGCCGTCGAGGACGTTCTTGAGAATTCCGATTTCGACGAGCGCAACCGCGTCAACCGTCGTGTCGTCGTCAAAGATGTTGAGCTGGGCGACGTTGACTTCGGCATATTCCTTGCGCCAAATATTTTTGAAACCGCGTTTGGGCAAGCGACGATAAATCGGCATCTGCCCGCCTTCGAAGCCGGGACGAACGCCGCCGCCGCTGCGAGACTTCTGACCTTTGTGGCCGCGCCCCGACGTTTTGCCGCAACCCGAGCCCGTGCCGCGCCCGACGCGTGTTGCGTCTTTGCGAGAGCCTTCCGCAGGTTTAAGTTCGTGCAATTTCATCAGCTAAACCCCCTTCCGATTTATTTTTCGAGTGCAACCTTGCCTTCGTCGGCGACTTCTTCGACCTTCACGAGATGTTCGACCTTGTGAATTTGTCCGCGAATCGTCGGGGAGTCCGGCAGAATCGAAAAGGAATTCAACTTGCGCAAGCCGAGCGAGCGAACTGTTCTGCGCTGAGTTTCGGGGCGACCGATTACGCTTCTGACCAATGTTATTTTCAATTTAGCCACGTGTCGACCCTCCTCAGTTAAAAA
>JAFSOQ010000113.1 GCA_017446845.1 Selenomonadaceae bacterium
GGAGCCAGCAGCTACAAAATCAACGGAAATTGGATTCCGCGCAACAAGGCAGTCGAAATAGCACTTAACAACGCCGGCTACCATGACATTGACCCAAACCAGTTCTTCCAGATTTGATAAATCCTTTTGAAACATACACAACCCCGACTACGGTCGGGGCTTTTTGATTTACATGTCCTCAAGTTTCGGAGCCAATGCCTCGCGGAAACCGTCGCCGATTAAATTAAAGCCGAGCATTAAAATTGCCAAGACAGTTATCGGCGGCAAAATTTGATACGGCAAAATTGTAATGTTGCCAAAGCCCGCCTCAATCAGCGAACCTATCGAACATTGCGGCAAAACAATTCCGACGCCGACGAAACTTAAAAATGCCTCCGTGAAAATCGCGACGGGTATCGAAAACATTACCTGCGTAATTATCGGACCGATTGTATTCGGAAGAATTTGTTTAAAGATTATGTGGAAACTGCCCGCGCCCAGCGTTCGACTTGCCAAAACGTATTCGCGCTCTTTTAACTTCAAACACTCCGCACGCGCAATTTTGCTCATGCCAATCCATTCGGTTATCAGCAACGACGCAATAACCAGCCCGATTCCCTTTTCCATGAAAATCGCCAGGATTGAAATTATTACAAGCGTCGGAATACTGCCCGCAATTTCTATGAAACGTTGCAGAGCATTATCAACCATTCCGCCGAAGTAGCCCGAAATTAATCCGTAGCTCGTGCCAATCAGCATGTCAATAAAAATCGCCACGAACGCAATTATCAGCGAAACTCGTGCGCCTTGCCAAGTTCTCGTCCAGAGGTCGCGTCCCATGTCGTCCGTGCCGAAAAGAAATGTTCTGTCCGCGAAAAAATTTTGCTCCGCACTTGCGCCGATTTGCGGCGATAAACTTTTGGCGATGAATTCTTTGCCGCTTGAATCGGTCACCGAAATAATTTGCTCGTAGGTGTAGGAACTGACAAGCGGCGCGAAGACCGCAAACAAAATTATCACGCTGACCAAAATCAAACCCGTGACGGCAAATTTATTGCGGAAGAAATGAACGGCAACGCCTTTCCAATATCCCTGCGAGGCAAAATTTTCGTCGACGCTTATATCGCGGTCGGAAATAAATTCAAAATCTTCTTTTAGCAACGTGCGCATGTTCAACCTTCCTTCGTCGCCAATCTGATTCGCGGGTCAATTATTCCGTACAAAATGTCAAGCACGAGCATTGCTCCGATATACAGCGCGGAAAAAACTATGCTCAACGCCAAAACATAATTGTAATCGACGCCCTGCCCGGCTATCGCGTCAACCATCAGCTTGCCGACGCCGTTTATCCCGTAAATTTTTTCGATGACCATTGCGCCCGTCAACAGGCTCACGACCAGCGGCGCGATAACCGTCACAATCGGAATCAGAGCATTTCTTAAAACGTGCTTGCGTATCAGTTCAAAGCCGTAAAGTCCTTTTGCCTCCGCCAATTTTACATAATCGCTGTTCATGACTTCGAGCATTTCATTTCGCGTAAAGCGGGCGATCGTCGAAATTGCAAACAAACTAAGCGACAACGACGGCATTATCGACGAGGCAAGGAAATTTGACGGGTCGAAGAAATACGGGAAGAACGGAATTTTATACGAGAAAAAATATTGCAGGAAAATCATAAAGACATAGGACGGAATGCACACGCCCAAAATTGAAACGATTGTGCATAAGCCGTCCAAAAATTTTCCGCGATTGATTGCCGCGACAATTCCTATCGCCAGCCCGACTGCCGTTCCGAACAAAATCGACAGCACGCCGATTTTAAACGAGTTAATCAGGCAAGCGGTCATTATCGGTTTAATCGGTGCGCCGTTGTAGAGGGAAGTCCCGTTGCCGAAACTCCCGCTCAACAGCATTGACATATAATTGACGAACTGCTCCAAAATCGGTTTGTTCAATCCGAGTTCTTCGCGCTTTTGCAAAATCATTTCCGCGGACATTCTCTCGACGGGGAACGGGTCGCCCGGCATTATCCGAATCAGCACGAACAGCACGAAAGTTATTATGAACAGCGTCAGCACCGACATTAAAATTCTTTTTGCTACGTACTTTGTCATTTGAGTTTCACATTTTTAAATACGCGGTCGACGCCGGCAACGTGATATTCAATTCCCGTGACATTCGGCGAAATCAAAACGGCATTGGAACCCGTGTAAAGCGGCGCGATAACCGCATTATCCAAGAGAATTTTTTCCGCGTCGTAAAGTGCATTCCAGCGGGCGTCGTAATTATCGGCAAGGTCGCCCGTCGTGCAATCGGCAATAATTTTGTCGTAAGCGGCGTTGCTCCAATGTTCGGCAATATCACAGCCCGAAGTTGTCCACAACGTCAAGAAAGTCATCGGGTCATCGTAATCGGGCTTCCAATCCACCAAAGCCAAATCGTAGTTATCGGAAGTGACGTTGCTAAGATATTCTGCCTTGGGCATGGGTTGCAGATTAATTTTCACGCCGGGTAAATTCTCTTCGACTTGCGACTTAATCGCCTGAACAATTTTCGTAGAGGTGCCGCCGTCGTTGGAGTAAATTAACTGCAGGTCAAAATCATCTTTGCCGAGTTCGGCTTTAGCTTTAGCCAAAAATTCTTGTGCCTTGGAAACGTTGAAACTTACAACGTTGGAAAATTTCTTTTGGTCTTCGGCGAAAAATTTTCCTGTCTTGGCATTGGGAGCAAAGTTGACGGGCACGGCGGTGTAAGTTGCCTTTGCGCCGTTCACGACGTAATTATTTACGAGAGATTCGCGGTCAATGGCGTTTGAAATCGCAAGTCGCAAATTGACATTGCTGAGCGCACCCGCGTGATGATTTTTCGGGTCTTGGTTAAAGGAAAGATATTGGAGAATTCCCGAAGGAAAAGTTTGCAAGTTTTTGGAAAGTTCGGCGTCCTGCTGAACGTGTTCGACTTGGTTGCCCGAAATGCTCACAACATTAAGCGTACCGTTTTTAAAAGAAGTCAGCGCGTTGTCGGAAGAGGAAACGACTTGATATTGAAAACCGTCGACAGAAATATTGGCGGCGTTCCAGTAAGAATCATTTTTCTTAAGCTGAATATTAGCCGCGCCCGGGACGTAGCTCGCAAGCGCGAATGCTCCGTTGGATAAAAAAGTTTCGGGACTCGTGCCGTAACTGCCTTCCGCAATCGAGTTATAAAATTTTTCGTTAATCGGATAGAAAGTCGCAAAAGTCATAAGCGACGGGAAAAACGGAACGGGCGCATCAAGTTCGACGACAAAAGTTTTCGGGTCGGGTGCACTTACTCCCAAAGTTTTGGGGTCGGCACCTTTGATAACGGCGTCGGCATTTTTCACGCAAGCAACCGTATCGCCCATAACGTATGAATATTCCTCAGCTTTTTGGCAGTGACGACGCCACGCAAAAACAAAATCATCAGCGGTAACGGGGTCGCCGTTCGTCCATTTTGCGTCGCGCAGGTGGAATGTGTAAGTTTTGCCGTCCTCGGACACGTCGAAACTTTCAGCAAGCGCGGGAATCGCTTTTCCGTCAGAATCGAGTTGCATTAAACCATCAATGCAATCGGCAATCAATTCAAAGGACGCAATGTCGGTGGCGTTCGCGCTGTCGAGCGAAACTACATTTGAACCGAGCATGACGCTCAACTTTGAATTGCCGCCCGCAGAATCAGAACCGCCGCAACCCGTGAAAATCATCGTCACGAGCAGTAAAACTGTCATTAAAATTTTTCTCATTTTCCATTCCTCATTCCTAATTCCTAATTCCTAATTGATAAAAAAATGCTGATAATCTTTTTCGTCGTCCCAACAGTTGCCGCCCCAAATAAAACCGTGCGCCGCGAACAACTTGCAACATAAATCGTCCTCGGTTATCTTGTACGGAAAATTTTTCGTGCGGTCTTCAAAGTCGGCTGAATTATCGGGCGCGATAATTTTTTTGCCGTCGACGGTCTTTATGTACGGATTGTAAAGCGGATTGATGTCTACAGCGAGTCCGTAGCCGTGCAAAGAAATTCTGTTCGTAAAGGAGACGTAGCGAAAATTAAAACACGAAGAATTATTATCGCGCATGGAAAGTTCGTCGTCGGCGTCGTATTCGTCAATCAGCCGAATTTTTTCTATGGGATAATTCTCCGCGAAAAGTTTTTTGAAAATATCCGTAAGCGGCTCGGCAATTTTTATGTTGCAAATCAATTCGCCTTCCAAAGTTTTGCCGCTCAAATCTTTATGCAGGACGTGCAGATAACGCAACTCGTCCAAAGGTATCGGGCAATTTTTTTTGTAAGACTTGCCGTCGATTCTCGCGAAAATTTTTTCGTCTATCTCCGAAATGTAAAATGACTTATCCAAAACTTATTTCCTCCTGAAAATTTTCTGATATAATATCAAAGCAAGCGAATCAATGTCAAGGAGCTTATTACAATGACGGTTGAACTTTTGGATAAAAATTTGGAAAATATGATTGGCGACGACGGAATCAAAGTTCCGGGACTGGGCGTCATCATTTTTAAGGACGGCAAAGAAATTTATTCTAAATTCCTCGGCAAGCGAAATGTCGAAACTTCAAAGCCCGTCACCCGTCAAACAAGATTCAGAGCCGCCTCGGTCTCAAAAATGTTCACGATTTTTACAATTATGCAACTCGTTGAGCAGGGCAAAATAAATCTCGACGAAGACGCGGGAAATTATCTCGACTTTGAACTTCGCAATCCGAATTACCCGCAAAAAAAAATTACCGTGCGCATGTTGGCAAGTCACACGTCCTCATTGCGCGACGGTAAAATTTACAGCATTCCGCCCGATACCGGCGTTAAAGAATTTTTTTATCCCGACGGAAAATTTTGGGAAGGCGGTGCACATTTCGCGACGGAGCCGCCCGAAAAATTTTTCACCTACAGCAATTTGAATTACGGGCTTTTGGGGACGATTATCGAAACCGTGACGGGCAAGCGTTTTGATATTTATCAGCGCGAAAATATTTTAAGCAAACTCGAAACCAAAGCCGATTATGTTCCCGCGAACCTTGACGCCGCAGAATTTGAAATGCTCGGAAAAATTTATCGGAAACAAAATCCCGACGGTATTTGGAACGAATTCGGCGATTGGTACGCTCAAATTGACGATTATAAAATTCAGCCCGCCAAAAATACTTTGTCGCTGCAAAATCCCTACGAAGAAAATTTTCGGCAAGATTGCGACTTAAAAAATTATCGCGTCGGAACAAATGCCACGATTTTTTCTCCGCAAGGCGGTTTGAGAATTTCTTTTGAGGAACTCGCGCACGCTTTGGAAATGCTCATGAACGGCGGCATTTATCGCGGCAAAAAAATTCTAAGCAAAAAATCCGTCGAAGAAATTTTGACGCCGCATTGGATTTACAACGGCACTAACGGCGACACTTGCGGCGGCGCAATTCTTTCATACGGCTTGGGGATTTATTTTATCGACGGTAAAAGCTCAAGTCGCGTCTGCAAAGATTGCGCGTTAAATTTAATCGGGCATACGGGACAAGCTTTCGGCTTGCTCGCGGGATTATTTTTTATTCCGAACAGCAAAACAGGTTTTATTTACATGATGAACGGCGAGGCTTTGCAGGAAGATTTCGACCCGCGCAGTAAAGGAAATTTCAGCGGTAATTACATTTGGGAAGAAAAAATCATGAATGCCGTTTGCAAATTTATTCAATGAAAAATTTTTGAGAGAGGGTTTCTTATGGCGAAAAATATTTTGCTCCTGTTCCTCAGCCCCGTGAAGACCGTCAAGTTTGAAGGCAAGATCAACATTTCCGAGGCTTATTATAAAAATGTCGCGGGCGAAAAAACTAAAACAACCAACGAATCGGCTGTTCGTTATCTTTTGCAGAAAAATATTCCGCTCGACAAAATTTTTATACTCACCTCAAAAAAAGTACGGCAACCGATTTCCGCAGAAGAGCCGCGCAGTCATTTGGAATTTTTCCTTGAACGTCTCGAAAAATTTTTGCCCTGTGCCGATTGTTCGATTTACAAATACGACGAAAAAAAATCGGGCGACGAAAGTCTCAAGGACGTTGCGGAAATGGCGCGACTCATTCAAGATTTTGCGGCGGGCGAGGAAGTCAATTTGCACGTCGATTTGACCGGCGGCATGCGTCATATCAGCATGATTATGCTTGAACTCACGCGCCTTTTGGAATACAGCGGCTTGAAAGTCGGCAGCGTTCTCTACTCGAATTACGATTCCGAAACCAAAACCGGCAACGTTGAGGAACTCAAAAACGTTTACAATCTTTTTCAACTCATCGCGGGCGTTGAAGAATTTGTGAACTTCGGCAGCGTCAAAGCTCTGAAAATTTATTATGACGCCGAAAAAATTTCCGAGCCGCTGAAAAAACTTTTGGACGCAATGGAAAATTTTGCTGAGGCAATAAAACTTTGTCACTACGGACAATTTCTTGGAGCGATTGAGAGCTTGCACGATAACTTGAGAAATTTTGAAGAAAAATTATCTGCCGACGATGTGCAAGATACTTTGATGGCGCAACTTATCGGGCGCATTCGCAAGGATTATCAAGAATTGATTTTCAACCGCGAACGCGACGACTTGGAAATTATTCGCTGGTGTTTGGAGCATGATTACATTCAGCAGGCGTTGACGCTTTACACCGAACGAATTCCCGAATATCTCGGCGAGAAAAAATTTTTGTCGCAATCCGAGGCTGAGGAAAAACTTTTAACGGACGCCGTAAAAAATGACGACATGGGGCGCAAACGTTTCTTTTATCTGTTCAGCGAAATTACGCCGCAGGAAAATCATCTTGAGAAGGCATTGATAAAATATCAGCGAAGTTTAAAGAATGACGCATGGATTGCCATTCGCAAAAAGAAATTTGATTTCAACGCGTGGGCTGACAAACTCGACGAAAATCTTGCCGCGCAAAACATTTCCGTAAAAAACGAACCGCGACTCCGTTCGCAGCTGGAAATTCTCGCGAAAATTATTCAAGAGCCGAAACTTTTGCTCGACCTTAAATCGCCCGAACTTGAGCCGCTGAATAAACTTCTTGCCGAACTTTCTGCGGATTTGAATAAAGTTAAACGCGGCTTTGAACGTCAAAAAATTATAATCAACTTCATGACCGTCGCGCCCGTTTCGACGCTCTCGAAAGTTTTTGACGGTGCCCGATTCGTCATGCTTATGAGTAAATATCCGCACGCAAGGAAAATTCATGAACTGCTTGTCGAAAAAATTTTTGACATTAACATTCCCGAAGAAAAATTTTTAAGCATCGTCGAAAAATATTTTCTTATAAAAATTGAGCGCAATCACAGTAATCACGCCCATGAAAAATTTGGCGAGTTCACGACCACAAAAAGTTTGCGCAAATTCATGCTCGCGGCGGTTGAGGAGGTCAAAGAAAATTTGCCCGCCGATTGAAATTTTCATTCGTAAAGATTTTTTATCGCCAAAAATTTTTTTATAATTCGTTCGCGGAAATCTTTAGGAGAAATAACAGTAGCCGTCGCGCCCAAAGAAAAAATTTTGTTGCGCCTTATTTCCTGCCTTCCCGTAGTCCCTACAAGAGCACGATTCAGTCTTGTCCGGCGCAAGAAAAAGCAATGGCGCGTTCCAAGTAGTAATTAATTATCATTGTATTCGTCTTTGATGAACTCATGTCTTATACCTTCTTTGCAACAACATTCCCGGGAACGTAAAAATTTTGCTTCAAAATTGAGCAAAGTCGAGCGCGTGATAAGTTATAATCATGTCCGCGCCCGCCCGTTTCATTGCCGTCAAGTTCTCAACGACAATTCGCTTGTAATCAATCCAACCGTTGGCAGCCGCCGCCTTAACCATGGCATATTCGCCGCTGACGTTGTAGACCGCGACGGGGCGATTAATTTTCTCGCGAACTTTGCCGACAATGTCCAGGTAGGCAAGCGCGGGCTTAATCATGATAATATCCGCGCCCTCCGCCAAATCCAATTCAACTTCCTTGAGAGCCTCGCGACTGTTGGCAAAATCCATTTGATATTGTTTTCTGTCGCCGAATTGCGGAGCGGAGTCGGCGGCATCTCTGAAAGGTCCGTAGTAAGCCGACGCGTATTTTACTGCGTAACTCATGATTGACACGTTGAAAAAATTTTTTACGTCGAGCGCGTCGCGAATTGCGGCAATCCGCCCGTCCATCATGTCGGAGGGAGCAATAATATCCGCGCCCGACTCGGCTTGACTGACCGCAACTTTCTGCAAAAGTTTCAAAGTCTCGTCGTTGTCGACGTAATGCCCGCAAAGTTTTCCGCAATGTCCGTGGCTGGTATATTGGCAAAGACAAACATCGCCGACGATTATCAATTCGGGCACGGCTTTTTTTATTGCGGTCATGGCTCGTTGAACGGGGCTTTTCATATCCCAGGCACTTGAGCCGATTTCGTCTTTGTATTCGGGCAAACCAAAAATTTCGACGGCGGGAATCCCAAGCGCGGAAATTTTCTTCGCAAGCTTGACGGCATTGTCAACGGACAAATGATAGCAATCGGGCATCGAAGGAATTTCTTCGCGAACATTTTCGCCCGCCACGACAAATATCGGGTAAATCAAATCTTTTACGGATAAATTTGTTTCGCGAATCATCGAACGCAAATTTTCATTGAGTCTCAATCTGCGCGGACGTAACTTCAACATAAAACCATCTCCAAAAAAATTTTAAATTAGAAATGCGCAGCATTTCGTTCGAACGCGGCTACTACGTTAAAAATATTTCAACGTTGAATCGCGTCCACTGTTCCGCCGCTTTTAAAGCGGCTAATCGCAGTTTAGCAGGTAATTTTATAAAGTCAAACGGCGATTATTTTTGAAAAGAAATTTTTGACGTGACAAAAAATATTTCGTAAACTGTTCGGGAGGTGAACGCCATGAAAAATTTTTCCAATCACGCGAACGAAAGAATTCGTCGGGCATATGAAACGGCAAAAGCGGCGCACAGCGGACAAGTCGACAAGGCGGGCGTCGAGTACATAAATCACCCGCTGACCGTCGCGGCGAACGTCGGAGAAAATATTTCAGCCATAATCGTCGCTTTGCTCCATGACGTGGCGGAAGATACAAACATCACGATTACCGAACTGAAGAAAAAAATTCCGTTGACTGATGATGAAGTTCAAGCCTTGGAACTTTTGACCCACGATAAAAATATTTCTTACTTTGATTACGTCGCGAAAATTAAATCGAACAATTTGGCAAGAATCGTGAAGGCGGCGGACTTGAAACACAATTCCGACCTGTCGCGAATAAAAAATCCCTCGCAAAAAGATTTTGCCCGCGTCGACAAGTATAAAGCCGCGTTGAAAATCTTAGCTTTTCACTGAAGGGCAAAACTGATATAATTTCTTCAAACGGCGAAGGAGGCTTTAACATGAGTGAAAACCGGCAGCTTTTCGGAGTAAGCGACCTGCGCGGCAAATTGTCTGAGCACGGTTACAAAATGACTCCGCAACGCAAAGAAATTCTGCAAATTTTTGTCGAGCATTCGGATTATCATCACATGAGTGCGGAGGACGTTTATAAAATTCTTCGCGAAAAAGATTCGGAAATCGGTTTGGCGACGGTTTATCGCGCTTTGGATTTGCTGAGCGAGCTGGGAATCCTCGTGCAAGTCGATTTCGGCGACGGCTGTGCCCGCTACGAACTCAACACCGCTGACCCGAAAATTCATCATCATCACCATTTGATTTGTATAAAGTGCAAAAAAGTCATTGAGTTTGAAGAAGATTTACTCGACGAGTTGGAGGCGGACATTGCCGAAAAATCCGGTTTTGAAATTCTTAATCACGAAGTGAAATTTTTCGGCTACTGCAGCGATTGTCGCAAGAAGGGGGATTAAAATTTTGAGCGTAAAAATAAAAGCTTTAAATCTCCGCGGCAAAAATGATTTCTCAAAAGTTGTCGGCGACGTGCTCCGCTCCCTCAAGTTTGAAATTGTCAAGACCAATGCGGATTTCGACGAGCTGGAAGTTTTTAACGAGATTATCGGCAAAAAAGTTATCACGCGTCTTAAAGTCGCTGTCGGCGGCGTAGAATATTTTTTTAAGAAAAATTCCATTGCCCGCGCAGATGAACGTTTCGGCGCGGAAGTCAATCGGCTCGTCAAAAAAAATTTGTATCTGCTTTTGGTCAATAACTTCGCGCTTGACGATGTGCCTTACGGGATACTTCACGGCGTGCGCCCCACGAAAATTATTCAGCGTTGGCTCAGGGAAGGTTTTGGCGTCACAAGTCACGGCGTCATTGACCGCGATAGAATTTCCCGCCGTATTCGTTCCGATTTTCTTGTCGAGCTTGATAAAGCTGAACTTTTGACGGAAGTTGCTCTCCGTCAGTTGCCGATTATTCGTTCGGGCGAAAAAAAAATCAGCGTCTATGTCGGAATTCCCTTCTGCAAGACGCGCTGTCTTTATTGTTCGTTCCCGTCGAATGTTTTGCCCGAAGAAAATGTTATCGCCGAATTCATGACGACTTTGACGCGCGACATTGAGGCGGCGGCGGACGCGATTAATCGTTACGGCTTTGAAGTGCAGACGATTTACGTCGGCGGCGGAACTCCGAGCGCGTTGCCCGAAAATTTTTTTGCCGAAATGCTGGAGACCGTTCATAAAAATTTTTACGGCGCGGGCGTCGAAGAATTAACCGTCGAGTGCGGGCGACCCGATACGATTTCCGCCGAGAAAATTTCCGTCATGAAAAATTTCGGCGTCACGCGAGTCAGCGTCAATCCCCAGACCATGCACCAACGCACGCTTGACCTAATCGGGCGTCAACACACCGTCGAAGACGTCACGCGAGCTTTTAACGACTTGCGGGCGGCGGGCGATTGGAAAATTAATACCGATTTGATTGTCGGCTTGCCCGGCGAACGCTTTGCAGATTTTAAAGAGACCTTGGAAAAAATTCTTGAACTCAAGCCCGACGATGTTACGATTCATTCGCTGGCGATAAAGCGCGGCTCCAAACTCCAAACGCGTCTTGCCGACGAGCTGAACAAGTTGGAAGATTTTGACTTACCCGATGATGATGAAGTTCGCAAGATGGCTGATTATGCCGCAAAAATTCTGCGCGGGGAAAATTTTTATCCGTATTATCTTTATCGGCAGGGCTACATGAGCGGGCAGATTGAAAATGTCGGCTGGTGTCGAAAAGGTTCGGAAGGAATTTACAACGTGCAGATAATGGGCGAGCGTCAAATAATTTTGGGCACGGGCGTTGCGGCGTCGACCAAAGTCCCCGATCATGCGGCTAAGAAAATTCGGACGGCGTTCAATGCAAAAGATTTAAAAACTTACATGCGCGACATTGACAGATATATTACTCGACGCGATTTAGTGATTAGCGGCTAGGGTTAGGGAAAAAACTTGTTCCTTGTCCCCAATCCCTAATCCCTAAAAAATCGACTGAAAGGAGATTTTTTTATGGCATACGTGACGCGGGACGAAATGATTGCGGTTTTTCGTGACACGGAATCTTTTTGTAAAACAGACGAAAATTTAAAGCAAGCGATTGAAGATTCGATTAAAGGCACTGTTTTTTACGGCGCGAAAGTTTATCCCATGTTGCCCAAACCGCGATTCAAAAAGACGACAATTTCTGTGGTCAAGCGTCGGTCATTGGACGCGGCGATTTCCATGCAAAGAAAACATTTGGAATTGAAAATTGCGGTTCATAACTTTGCCTCGGCGACAAATCCCGGCGGCGGCGTCAAACACGGTTCGCGGGCGCAAGAGGAATCAATTTGCCGTTGCACAACGCTTTATCCCGTCCTCAACACCGACGAAAATTGGAAACATTTTTACACGGTCAATCGCGAGCGCGGAAGTTCGCTTTACGACGACGCCTGCATTTACACGCCCGAAATTGTCGTTTGCAAAAGCGACATCGATAAGCCTGCGCGCTTGCCCCGCGATAAGTGGGATTTGGTCGATGTGATAACGATTGCCGCGCCGAATTTGCGAGAGCGTCCGAATAATTCTTACAACCCCGGCAACGACAGACCTGCGCAAATCACCGACGAAAAACTTTTTGAGCTTCAAGAATCGCGGATTCGGCACATGTTCACGGTCGCAGCACATCACGGCGCGGAAATTTTCGTGACGGGAGCTTTCGGTTGCGGCGCGTTCCAAAATAATCCCGAAGTCGTTGCGAACGTCTACAAAAAAATTTTGCCCGAATTCGAGGGCTATTTTAAAGAAATTGTCTTCGCGATTTACTGTCGCCCGCAAGAGACGGAAAATTTTGATGCGTTCAAGAGGATTTTGAAATGAGGCAATTTATAGTTGACGCCTTCACGGAAAAAATTTTCGGCGGCAATCCTGCGGCGGTTTGTATCTTGGAAAATTTTCCGTCGAAAGAATTAATGCAGAACATTGCGCGGGAAAACAATTTATCGGAGACGGCGTTCGCGGTTAAGGAAAAAAATTTTTATCGGCTGAGATGGTTCACGCCCGCCGCCGAAGTAGATTTTTGCGGACACGCGACGCTTGCGACGGCTTTTGTGATTTTGACGCAGTTGGAAAAAAATTTGCCCGCCGTCGAGTTTGAAACTTTGAGCGGCAGATTTTACGTCGAGCGCAAGGGAAATCTTTTTGAAATGAATTTCCCCGCGTACAAGCCGAAAAAAATTCCCGTGACTGACGAGATGAGCGACGCTACTAACGCAAAAGTTTTGGAGGCGTACCTTGCCCGCGATTTGTTAATGGTTTTGGAGTCGCCGGAGGCGGTAGAAAATCTCGCGCCGAATTTGGACAAGCTTAAAAATCTTGACGGACTGACGCAAGCCGTGACTGCCGCCGGAAAAAATTTCGATTGCGTTTCGCGAGTGTTCGCGCCGAAAATAAAAGTTCCCGAAGACCCCGTGACAGGTTCGACGCATTGTTTAATTGCGCCGTATTGGTCGGAGCGGCTCGGCAAGAAAAAAATTACTGCTCGACAAGCGTCGGCTCGCGGCGGAATTTTATACTGTGAAATTTCGGGCGAACGCGTAAAAATTTCGGGGAGCGCGGTTTTATTTTCCGTCGCCGATTTAATCATAAGTTAGGAGTTAGGATTTAGGAGTTAGGAGTTAGGGAAGATAAAACCCTAAATCCCAAATCCTAAATCCTAAATCCTAAAAGAGGAGGTTGAAATTTTGCTGACGAATGCACCGAGAGGCACCAAAGATATTTTGCCGAATCAGACGGGAAATTGGATTCGGCTTGAAAATAAAATTCGCGAGTTGTGTGCACTTTACGGCTACGAAGAAATTCGCACGCCGACTTTTGAGCACACCGAACTTTTTCAACGCGGCATAGGCGAGGGCACGGACGTCGTGGAAAAGGAAATGTACACGTTCACCGACCGCGGCGACCGTTCGATAACTTTGCGCCCCGAAAATACCGCGTCGGTTGTGCGCGCCTATCTGCAGAATAAACTTTACGCCAACGCGGGACTCGTGAAACTTTTTTATATCGGCTCGATGTTCCGCTACGACAGACCGCAGGCGGGCAGACTTCGCGAGTTTCATCAATTCGGCGTGGAGGCTTTGGGCGAAAAAAATTCCGCCGTCGACGCGGAAATAATTTTGTTGGCGTGGGAATTTTTAAAAAGTCTCGGACTGAACGAATTGACCTTAAAAATTAATACGGTCGGTTGTCCCGCGTGTCGCCCGATTTTCCGTCGCAAGCTCACGGAATATTTTACGGAAGAGGCTGACGAATTGTGCGAAGATTGTCGGCGGCGGCTGGAAAAAAATCCGCTGCGTATCCTTGATTGCAAAATTGACGGCTTGAAAGATTTCATGGACGACGCGCCGAGGATTGAAACTTGCCTT
Source organism: Selenomonadaceae bacterium (assembly GCA_017446845.1). GTDB lineage: Bacteria > Bacillota > Negativicutes > Selenomonadales > Selenomonadaceae > Quinella. The sequence continues at coordinate 13,845 of JAFSOQ010000113.1, forward strand.
TGCGACGATTGCCGCGAACATTTCAACGCCGTGAAAAAATTTTTGACGGCGGCGGGCGTTGACTTCGTGATTGACAATCGGCTGGTACGCGGACTCGACTACTACACCAAAACCGCCTTTGAAATTCAATACGCGCCGTTGGGTGCTCAATCGGCGGTGGCGGGCGGCGGACGCTACGACGGACTGATTAAAGAAATCGGCGGCGAAGATACTCCCGCTGTCGGATTTGCGGCGGGCTTGGAAAGAATTTTGCTCGCCCTTGAGTTGCAAGGTCTTATTCCTTCGCAAGACAAAAAAATTGCCGCGTTCATAGTCAGCGGCGGTTCGGAAGCTGAAATTTATGCGTTCAAACTTTTGAACGATTTGCGGCAGAAAAATATTTCGGCGGCTATGGATTTCGGCAAAAAGAGCATGAAATCTCAAATGAAGGCGGCGGCGAAGTCGGGAGCAAAATTCGCGCTGATTGTCGGCGAGGACGAAGTTGCAAGCTCCACCGTCACCGTAAAAAATTTGGAGACTTCAACGCAGGAAAAAGTTCCTGTTGATAAAGTCTCCGAAAAAATTGGGTTTTGTTGAATAAAATGTCCTCGCTTGATAAGTGTGGACTGCGCAGAATCGTTGTCTTCTTGCTTTATCCAAAATCGGCGAGAATAATATGAATCGTCCACGCAATGTTGACTTTCCAAAAAAGTCGGCGAGTGGCGCGACGCACAGTGGATGATTGATAACAAGCAGGAAACTTTAGATTTCTTCGACAAGAAACTTGGAATTAATTGAACAAGCCACCGCCAGGCGGGGGGCTTCATGAGAAGTTTAACTTATTCTCAAAGGCTAGTCCAAGTAGCCCATACACCTTTCTTAGGATTTAGGATTTAGGATTTAGGGGAAAAAACCTAACTCCTAACTCCTAATTGATTACGTGGTAGTCCTCCACAGCCCGAAGTATATTTAATACGCTAAAAAAGTCAATCGGCAATTCATCTCAGAGAGTCTTCTTTCCGAAAACAAGATAAATCACTCTGCAAAAATCAAAAAGCCGAGAGCCTTAAAAAGCTCCCGACTTTTTTTGTTGCCAAGAAAAATATTTCAGAAGAGACCCGACGCCGCAGCGACGATATAAGCCAACGCGCCGCCGCAAAGAGGTCCTGCAATCGGAACCCAAGCATAACCCCAATCGGAACCGCCTTTGCCGGCAATGGGCAGAATGGCATGAGCAATACGCGGCCCCAAATCACGAGCAGGATTCATCGCATAACCCGTGGGACCACCTAACGACAAGCCCAAAGCGATAATCAAAATGCCGACCATGTAAGGACCGTAACCGGGAACGAGTTGACCGACTGCCTCACCGAAAATCATCCAGATAACGAACATAAGGAAGAACGTCGCAATCATTTCGCACAGGAAGTTTGCAATGGGACTGCGAATGGCGGGACCCGTAGCAAAGACTCCGAGTTTTGCGGCGGGGTCTTCAGTCTTTTCCCAGTGCGGAAGATATGCAAGCCAAACAATAGCCGCACCGACAATCGCTCCGACGAGTTGCGCACCCGAAGTCGCCAAAAATTGTGCGGGAGTATAAATGCCGACCATAGTTTTTGCGAGCGTGACGGCAGGATTTAAATCACCTTGCGGAGCACCGAGCGTCGTGGCAGTGAATACACCCAATGTAACTGCAAAACCCCAGCCGAGTGCTATGCAAACCCAGCCCGCGCCTTGTCCTTTGGAATTCGTCAAGGTCATGTTCGCACAAACGCCGCAACCAAAGACGATAAGAACCATCGTGCCCATAAATTCGCCGAATAAATTATCCATGAATAATACCTCCTTAGGGAACAGAAGGCGAAAATTTTCCGTTCCCCAAAAATTTTAAACCGAAAAAATTTTACTCGTCAGCAAGCCAATTCATTGCGTGTGTAACAGCCTTGCGCCAGCCCTTGTAAAGTGCGTCAGCCTCGTAGCGTTTCATTTCGGGTTCAAAGCGCGTTTCGAGTTGCCAAGCAGATTTAAGTTCGTCTTTATTCTTCCAGACGCCGACAGCCAAACCTGCAAGATAAGCCGCGCCGAGAGCAGTCGTTTCTACGATTTGCGGACGATCGACGGGCACGCCGAGTAAGTCAGCCTGGAATTGCATGAGAAGATTATTTGCCGATGCTCCGCCGTCAACTTTGAGCGCGGAAAGTTTATCGCCGCTGTCAGCCTCCATTGCCTCCAAAACGTCGCGAGTTTGATAGGCAAGAGAGTCGAGCGTTGCGCGGACAATGTGAGCCTTCGTCGAGCCGCGAGTCAAGCCGATAATCATTCCGCGAGCATTCATATCCCAATACGGCGCACCGAGTCCGACGAACGCCGGAACGAAATATACTCCGCCCGTGTCTTTAACTTTTTTGGCAACCCATTCGGAATCGGGAGCACTGTCGACCATGCGAACGCCGTCGCGCAACCACTGAATAGCCGAGCCTGCAACGAAGATTGAACCTTCCAGCGCGTATTCAACTTTGCCGTCGAGTCCCCAAGCAATCGTCGTGACCAATCCGTTTTTGGACTTGTGAATTTCCGTGCCCGTGTTCATGAGCATAAAGCAACCTGTGCCGTAAGTATTTTTGGCGGTGCCGGGTTCAAAGCAGTTTTGTCCGAAAAGTGCCGACTGTTGATCGCCCGCCGCACCCGAAACGGGAATTGCCGCGCCGAGAATTAACGGACTGCTTTCTCCGTAAACGTAAGACGACGGCTTGACTTCGGGCAGAATCGCCTTCGGAATGTCCAAATACTTCAAAAGTTGGTCGTCCCATTCAAGCGTATTGATGTTGTAAATCATCGTGCGCGAGGCGTTGGAATAATCTGTGACGTGAACTTTGCCGCCGGTGAGTTTCCAAATAAGCCAAGTGTCAATCGTGCCGAAAAGAAGTTCGCCTGCCTCAGCCTTTTGGCGAGCACCTTCGACGGTATCGAGGAGCCATTTAATCTTCGTGCCGGAAAAATATGCGTCGATTTCAAGTCCGGTTTTGTCTTTGAATTCTTCGGCGTGTTCGGCTTTGAGAGCCTCGGCAATGGGCGCGGTTTGACGAGATTGCCAAACGATAGCATTGTAAATCGGACGCCCCGTTTTTTTATCCCAGATAACTGTCGTTTCGCGCTGATTGGTTATGCCGATAGCCGCAATGTCACTGGCGACAAGTCCCGAATGTTCGAGAGCTTCTTTCATGACGGCAACCATCGTGCTCCAAATTTCGTCCGCGTCGTGTTCGACCCAACCGGGTTGCGGGAAATGCTGAGTGAATTCTCTTTGAGCCACGCCGACGATTTTAGAGTTTTTGTCGAAGATGATAGCGCGATTGCTGGTCGTGCCCGCGTCGAGAGCCATTACGTAATTTTTTGCCATTCAAAAATCCCTCCAAGTTTAGGTTATAGCTGATAGCTGATAGATTTTTTTCCACATCACCTCCCAAAATTGGTCACTGCAGGTTATCGGGACCGAAACTCATTGGCAAAAGTTCTTCGAGCGTTTTTTCTACATAATCGGTCGGAGATTTTGCCATGATAATCAGAAGATTTTTTGGATTGGCGAATTCGCGCATAGCTTGCCGACAAACGCCGCACGGCGGGCAATAATCTGTTATAACTCCGTTTGCTCCGCCGACGATTGCAACCGCGCAAATTTGGCGTTCGCCCTCGGCTATCGCGTGAAAAATTGCATTTCGTTCGGCGCAAATGCCTGCACGATAGGAAGCGTCTTCAACATTAACACCCGTGTAAATTTTTCCCGAACTGCACAGCACAGCCGCCGCCACGTTAAAATTTGAGTACGCCGCGTAAGAATTTTTTTGAACGTCAAGCGCACGTTGAATCAATTCTGCGCGGTTGATTTTGACTTCAGCTGATGCAACATTCGTCATAAGCAGAAACACCGCCAAAACACTTAAGAAAAATTTTTTCATACATACTCCTCCGAAAAATTTTTTATTGATAAGCCGCCGCCAAAATTTCAATCGGGTGAACGGGTTTAATGTCGGTGCCGTGATGAATTTGCATACGACAAGTCCCGCAGTCGCTGATAACTTTATCGAAATCTTTTTTCTTGACGCGCTCGAAAAGTTTCGCGCCAATCTTCATGGAAATTTCGTATTTATCTTTGCGGAAACCGTAGTTGCCGGAAATGCCGCAACAACCTTGGTCGGCAAGCTGAACTTTTGCGCCGAACTCTTCCAAAATATCTTGGGCGGGAAGTCCGATTGCCTGCGACTTCAAATGACACGGCACGTGATACAAAAGTTTTTGACTAATCGGTTTGTGATCGACATTAAACTCGCCGCGCTCCTGCAAAATCTCCAGGAACTCAAAAGCGTCGTAAACATTTTCAGCCGCCTCGTGGAATTTGTCCTCGCCGAAAAGTTCGTGATATTCTTCCTTGAGCATTAAAGAACAGCTCGTACAGGGAGTCACGACCGGAATTCCTTTTTTCTTCCAGTCAAGAATTCGGGCGACGTTGTTATCGGCGTGTTGTCGAGCCTCGTCCAAAAAGCCCGTGACGACCAGCGGCGACCCGCAACAATTGAACTGCTTGTCGATTAAAACTTCGTAGCCGTTGGCGTTCATGACTTTTATAAAAGCTTCGCCGACGTGCGGCTCGTTGTCGTTGATATAACAGCCCGTGAACAGCACGATTTTTTTTGCGGAAGATTGTTGTTTGATTCGCGGGAAATAATCTTTTAAAGAAGTCGACGCGTAGGCGGGCATGTTGCGTTCACCGGCAAGCCCCAACGCACTGAAGACGCCCAAAGTTTTGCCGAGACCCATGCCGATATTAGAAAACGTCGCGCCGAAAGGAATTTTGCGAATTAATTTCGCCATGCGTTCGCCGTGAGCCAACATGTCCTCATGCCGCAAGTGTTCATGCTTTTTATAATACTCCGCTCGTTGCAACATGTTGAGCGTAGAAACTGCCACGCCCGACGGACAAGCGCGGTCGCAACTTTTGCAGTTGGAGCAGTAGTTCAAACTTTCCTCAACGTCTTCTTGAGAAAAATGCATACGTCCATGCGCAGGACCGACGAGCTTGGGTCCGCGATATTCTTTGACGGCAGCCATAACGGGACAATTCGCCATGCAGGACGTGCACGAAAGACAGCGGTCACCCGTGAAAATTGCTTTGGTTGTGTCGCTCATTTCGTAAACCTCCTTTTAAATTGTCGCGGCTTTGTAAGCCGACGCAATGGCAATGCCGCCCGCCGAACGTTCAAAAATTTTATCGCAACCGCCGAGATTCGCTCCGACGACGTGAAGATTTTCAAACAAAATTTTTCCGTCCTCGTTGACGGGATTTAAATTTTCGTTCGTGAAAATGCCCGTCATGGAAAAACCTTGCGGCTTGTCGCTGAATAATTGTTGATTGCTCCAATTTTCCGCGCCCGTCGGGAAGAAAACCGGAATATCAAAAATCGGCTCAACGGGATTATCGAACTCGCGCATTTGAATTCCGCCGCTGTAAAATCCGCCCGTCGCCAGAATAATTTTTTTGCCACGGAAAATTTTTTCACGAACGGCATTTTCCACGACGACGCCCGTAACTTTTTTATCTTCGACGACACCGCGCACAACTTTTGAATTCTCGAAAACTTTGACGTCCGATTTTTGCAGATAACGTATAAAAGCACGTTGCAAACGAATTCCGGGCGGCGAAGGCGGCAAGCAAGTTGTCTCGATAATTTCTGCGCGAAGTTGAGTTTTAACCACGGAGCGCGAAAAACTTCCCATAATACCCAAAATCGGCGGCAAGATAATCGCGTCGTCTTCGGAGGCGTTCAACGCTTTAAGTTCGTTCGCCAGCGGTTGTTCGTTATCCGTCAGAAGTTGCGCGGCGTCCATGCAAGTAATATCGCGTCCGCCCAAAAGTTTCAGGTCGATTTTTGCAACTTCAAAATTTGAATCGTGGAAATGACTTTTGAGATTGTCGACGAGCATTTCCGCATAAAAATCTTTCAAGCCTTTGATACTCGCGACGAAAATTTTTTTCTTGCCGACAAGATTTGACGCGTCCATTGATTCGGGAACAAGGCAGGAATGTTTCAGCGTGCCGACAGCCGTGACAATCGGAATCTGCGCGGACAATCTGCCGACATAGGGAAGATTTGCTTGCGAAGTTAAATCGCAGAAAAATTTTGTCGCCGAGTCGATATTTTTCAAACCGATTTTTTTATAAGGGTGATGCGCGGGCAAATTTTTAATCGCGGTGTCGGGAGTTTCTGTATTGCCGAGAACGTCAATCGCGCCGCTCATCAAAGGCAGGGAGCCGGAACCGTAAGTCAGCAATGTAACTTTTTGCCCGTGATTCGCCGCGACTGCCGCCGCCATAAATCCCGCAAGCCCGCCGCCGATAACAATAACGTCTGCAGTTTTCATTGCGACTCACCTCCCGTCTTTGAGTTAGGAATTAGGAGTGAGGAGTTAGGAGTGGATTTGGTATCGTTATAACTCCTAACTCCTACCTCCAAACTCCTAACTGCCATTGAAAGTTCGTAGATTGCGCGCGTCATTTCAGTTTCACGAATTGTTCTGCCTAAAAGCACGGGTCGAATTCCTTTCCAACGCCCTTGCAAAAATTCTTTCATGCGGGTCAACGAATCTTTTGCCGTCGATTCAACGCCCATGTCCGCGAAAACTGCCGCCGCTCTCAACGCGCAGAAATTTCCTTGGCAAGTGCCCATGCCGATTCGCGTCCGCCGTCTGACATCGTTGACGATAAAGCTTGTATCATCTTTGCAAATTTCTTCGACTTCGGCGCGGGTGACGTTTTCACATTCGCAAACCAATTCGCGACTTTCGGGGTCATTCTCCAAACGCTCGACAACTTTTTTGAAACGTTCGACGCCCAAACGAGTTGCCGCCAAATTCGTTCCATAAGACGGGAAAAATTTTTTGGCGCGGTCTTTATCGGCTTGCGAAACTTCTTCGACGAGCGGTTCTTCAGCCGTGCGACAGGGCGTCGAATTGTTAAGCTTGGCGCAAATTTGATTGCACATTTTTTCCGCCATCAATCGATAAGTCGTGAACTTGCCGCCGACGATTGTAAATAAACCTTTTAAGCCGTCCTGCTCGTGGTCGACGATTGCAAAGCCTCTGGAGGCACTGCGCCCGACTGCACCGCCGGGCGGAATGTAAAGCGGTCTGGAACCTGCAAACGTCCGCAAAATTCTGAAGTCACGCAAGTCCTCAAAAGTTTCCTCGCCGATTTTCAAAAGGCTCTCGACTTCTTCGCGGGAAGTGGAAGTATCTTCGGGGTCGGGCACGCTCATCGACGACGTACCCAAAATTGTAATTGAACCGTGCGGAACAAAAATATCGCCGTCGGAAGACTTGTGCAACCGATTGACGACGTGATTGACTATTCGTTGATTAAAGGCAATTAAAGTTCCTTTGTCGGGCTGAACACCGATTTCGACGTTCGCGAGCTTGCCGACGAAACCTGCCCAACCTCCTGCCGCATTGACCGCAATATCACAGCCGATTTCGTATTCCTCGCCGGTGAACTGATTGCGGACTTTTACGCCGCGCAGTTCGCCGTTTACGGTATCGAAACCGATAACTTCGGTGTAAGTCTTGACTTGCCCGCCGTAGCGTTTGGAAGAGTCGATAAGTTGCCAAGCCATGCGGAAACCGTCGACAGCCGCGTCGGGGACAAGATACGCGCTTTTAACATGCTTGCGGGAAAGTCGCGGCTCCAATTTAAAAGCCTCGTCCAAAGTTATCGGAGTAGCCTCAATGCCGCTGTCGGCGCAACCTTTAACCCAAAGTTCCTCGTAAGCCTCGTCGTCGATGTCAAGTCGCGTGAACATTCCGCCGCAAGGTTCGACGCAACTTTTACCGATTTTGCGCATGATTTGGTTTTCAATAATACATTCTCGCGCTGCCTCTTGGTCTTTGACGGCATAACGACCACCGCTGTGCAGGAGTCCATGGTATCGCGAGCTTGCACCGTTGACCAAATCGTTTTTCTCGACGAGAAGAGCTTTGACACCGCGCATAGATAAATCACGCAGGATTCCCAGCCCGGTTGCTCCGCCGCCGATTACAACGACCGTTGCTTTTTCCATACTGCTCACCCTCGTTAAATTTCTCCTGAAAATTTTATGTAAGAGTTTAGCGCACATTTGAGTTTAGGTCAACCACTTGCGAAAAATTTTTCTGAAAATTTTCGGCGAAAAAAAATCCCCGCCATTAGCGAGGAAAAAAATTTTTTACTTAAAAAATCGTCGGCAAATAAGTTCTCCGACGCACCAGCCGGCGCACACCGTCAAGAAACCTCTCCAGCCGTAATTGTAAGTGCTGACCGCCGCAATCGGGACAAAAATTATCGTCTTAACTTTCAAGCTCGTGTTGGTTCTAAAAAAGTTTATCAGCCGCCGTTTGTTTTCCTTCCAATTATAAATCACGCTGCCCAAAAACCAACCGAATGCCGCCGCCACGACGCCGCACCAGCCGTTAAAGTAGTAGCTGCCGACGCCGAGTATAAGGCAACATAAAATCATAAATCTCGTCCTGCCGAGTCGTCTCAAAAATTTTTTCACAGCTATCACCTCAATTTTCTTGTTTTACTTTGACGGTCGCGGATAAATATCAAAATTTCATGAAGTGACATACCCGTAATGAAACCAAACGCAACGTACCGCCAAGGAACATTGTCATCTATGAAAAGTAAAATTACAACTGCGATTAAAAATAAAACATCAATCACAATATAAGTATTCAAAGCGAATCAACTCCGAGAAAATTTCGGACGCCGAATATATTTTCCGAAGAGCGGCTCCAAGTAGTAAACGGCAATGGCGCACGTCACGCCCGAAAACCAATCGAGCCAGTGAATCGGATTGCTGCCGAAAATTATTTTTATCACGAACATTATCAAAGTCAGCAGACAGAATATTCGCAACACAAAAAGTAAATTCATTTTCAATCGCCTCCTTTTGTGTAATTATAGCAGATAAAAATTTTCGCGTCGATAAAAATTTTTTGACAAGCCGTCAATCGGTTAATATAATGCAAACTAATAAAGTTGACGTATTTTGGGAAAGGGAGGTTTCGGAATGAAGAAAATTTTTTTACCGCTCCTGCTGATGATTTTTTTGATAAGCGGCTGCGGCGGCGGCAAACAGGATTCTCAGCAGACAAACAACATAAATGCAAAAAAAATAATTACAATCGGACTTGATGACGAGTACGCGCCGTTCGGTTTCCGCGACGAGAACGGACAGCTCATCGGCTTTGATATTGACATGGCAAAAGAGGTCGCAAAGCGTATGGGAGTCAAATTTGAATTCAAACCGATTGACTGGAACAACAAAGAGATTGAATTGAATTCCGGGCACATCGACATAATTTGGAACGGACTGGACATCACGCCCGAACGTCAGCGGCACATTCTTTACAGCAAGCCTTACATGGACAATCGTCAAGTTCTTCTGGTCAAGTTGGGAGACGATACGAAATTTTATTCCGAATACGACTTGGAAGGAAAAACCGTCGGCACGCAAGCCGGCTCGAATTCCGAAACTTATATCGAACAAAATAAAAAACTCAAGGACGGTTTCAAGAGTTTTAAGACTTATCCCACGTTCAAGCAGGCATTTGCCGATTTGCGGGAAGAGCAAGTGCAAGTTTTAATCGTCGACGAATTGGCGGCGCGTTACGAGATGAATAAAATTCCCAAGCAATTTGAGGTTATAGAATTGACAATCGGTCCCGTAACTGAAATCGGAATCGGGTTCCGCAAAAATGATACCGAATTGCGTGACAGCATTCAAAAAGTTTTCGACGCAATGGTTAAAGACGGTACTGCAAAAAAAATTTCCGAGAAATGGTTCCAAGCAGATTTGGTTAAATTTAAGAAATGAGGCGGTGAGCAATTTGTCAAAAATTTTTCTTCCTCTCCTGCTGATGATTTTTTTGGTGACGGGCTGCGGCAACTCTGAAGATAAAAACAAAATTATAATCGGCGTCGACGATGAATATGCGCCGATATGTTTTCATGGCGAACGCGGCGAACTTGTCGGCTTTGACGTTGACCTTGCCAAAGAGGCGGCAAAGCGTATGGGCGTCAAAATTGAATTCAAGCCGATTGATTGGAACAGTAAGGGAAAAGAGTTACAGTCCGGAAATATTGATATGATTTGGAACGGCTTGGACATCACGCCCGAACGTCAGCAATATATTCTTTACAGCAAGCCCTACATGACCAATCGTCAAATTCTTTTGGTAAGGAAGGGTAATCCCCAAAACATTAATTCTTTGGGCGACCTTGCAAATAAAATCGTCGCCACGCAAACCGACTCTAATTCCGAAATTTACATAGAAGAAAACGAAAATCTCAGAAACAGTTTCGCGGACTTCATAACTTATCGCAACATCAAAGAAGAATTCAAAGCTTTGGACAGCGGCGAAGTCGACGTATTGGTTATCGATGAAATTGCGGCGCGTTATGCGATAATCAGAAATCCCGATACGTTCGAGATAATTGAAGACACCGTCGGTCCCGGCACAGAAATCGGAATCGGTTTTCGCAAGGACAATGTAGAATTGCGCGACAAGGTTCAAAAAGTTTTCGACGAAATGATTTGGGACGGCACTACAAAAAAAATTTCCGAGAAATGGTTCCAAGCAGATTTGGTTAAATCAAAAAAATGAATGTCAGAATGAATCACCAAGCAATAAAGTATCAAGCAGTACAATTTTATAAATTTACGTTGAAAGGATATTTCGGACATGAAAAAAATTTTTTTGTTGTTCCTGCTTGCAGTTTTATTCATAACGGGTTGCGGCGGCGAAAATGGTTCGGCGACCGTCAACAATCAAAAAGTTATAATCGGGGTCGATGATGAATTTGCGCCAATATGTTTCCATGACGACAAAAATAATCTTGTCGGCTTTGACGTTGACCTTGCAAAAGAAGTTGCCAAACGTATGTGCGTCGAACCTGAATTCAAGCCGATAAGTTGGGACAACAAACGCGAGGAACTTATTTCGGGCAACGTCGACATAATTTGGAACGGCTTGGACATAACCGACGAGCGCAAGGAGTATATGATTTTTTCCAGACCTTACATGGACGACCGACAAATTCTTTTGGTCAGAGAGGACAACGACCAAAACATCAATTCTGAGGGCGATTTGGAAGGAAAAGTCGTCGGCGTACAAGCAGGTTCCACTGCAGACGAATATGTTAATCAAGATGCAAATTTAAAAAACAGCCTCAAGGAATTCAAGACTTACGAAAAATTTAACGAGCTGACCGACGCTTTGAAGAACGGAGAAATTGACGTAATTATCTGCGATGAACTCGTCGGACGTTACGAGATGACCCAATCCCCCGACCAATTTGAAATTATTAATGTAAAAATCGGTAACGTTGCAGAAATGGCCGTCGGGTTCCGCCAAGACGATACCGAGTTGCGCGACAAAGTTCAAACTTCTTTTGACGAAATTATTAAGGACGGCACCGCCAAAGAAATTTCCGAGAAATGGTTTCATGCCGATTTGATTAGAGTCCCAAGATAATCTTTCATTTTTTTTTCAAAAGCTTGCAATGCTTTTTTCGATAAAGTATAATTCAACGCGGTTTAGTAAAATTTTTTCAGCGAAAGGAAGTTTTGCAGGTGAAAAAAATTTTTATGGCGGCATTGCTCCTCGTGACGATGGTCTTTACAGGTTGCGGCGGCGGCGGAGATACTCCCGCAAAAACTGACGGCGGCGACTCTAAAGAAACTAAAAAAATTGTAATCGGACTCGACGACGAATATGCTCCCATGGGCTTTAAAGACGAGCAAAATCAAATTATCGGTTTCGACGTTGACTTGGCAAAAGAGGCGGCAAAACGTCTGGGCAGCGAAGTCGAATTCAAGGCAATCGATTGGAACAGCAAAGAGGCTGAACTCAAAAGCGGACGCATTGACATAATTTGGAACGGCTTGGACATCACGCCCGAACGTCAAGAGAACATGCTCTTCAGTGATCCTTACATGGACAATCGCCAAATTATTTTCGTGAAGAAGGGCAACGTTTTGGGCATCATGACCGAGACTGACCTCATGGAAAAAAGAGTCGGCACGCAAGCAGGCTCCACTGCCGAATCTTACATTGACAGCAACGCGGCTCTCAAAGACGGCTTTTCTGAATTCAAAACTTACGGCGACTACGTGAGCGCGTTCATGGATTTGGAGAACGGCAGAATTGACGCTTTGGTTTGCGACGAAATTGTCGGTCGTTATGCAATGAGCAAGCAGGGCGATAAATTTGAAGCTCTCGACGTGGCTGTAGGACCTGTTACCCAATTCGGCATTGCCTTCCGTAAAGATGATACCGAGTTGCGCGATAAAGTTCAAAAAGTTTTCAACGAGATGGTTAAAGACGGCACGGCAGGAAAAATTTCCGAGCAATGGTTCGGTGCTGATTTGCTTAAGAAAAAATAATCGGCAGTTACTGCTGACTTAAAAACAGTGACCGCCGCAGATTTAATTAGGAATGAGGAATGAGGAATGAGGAATTAAAAAGAACAATCATTCCTAATTCCTAACTCCTAATTCCTAATTGATTTGACGGGAGTTAGGGAATATCTGTTATGGAAAAATTTTTAGATATGGCAGTCCTCATCTTGGAGGGCGCAGAAGTCACGCTGGAAATTTTCTTCGTGACTTTAATTTTAAGCTTGCCGATAGGTGCCTTGGCGGCGTTGGGAAGAATTTCGAGTTTCGCGCCGCTGAGATATTTAATGGAATTTTACGTCTGGATAATGCGCGGCACGCCGTTGATGTTGCAACTTTTGTTCGTGTATTTCGCGCTCCCGATGGTCGGGATAATGTTGCCGGACGTGGCGGCGGCGTTGCTTGCCTTCACGCTGAACTACGCGGCGTATTTTGCGGAAGTTTTCCGCGCAGGCATTCAAGCGATACCGAAAGGACAATACGAGGCGGCAAAAGCTTTGGGGCTTAAGCATTGGCAAATGATGCGCTATATAATTTTCCCGCAAGTGTTGCGCGTCGTGTTGCCGCCGATTTCCAACGAAACAATAAATCTGGTCAAAGACACGTCGCTGATTTATATCTTGGCAATGAACGATTTGTTGAGAGTGGCGCGCACGATTGTTCAGCGTGAATTCGATATGACGCCGTTCGTTATCGCGGGCGCGTTCTATCTGGTAATGACGGCGGTCTTGACTTGGGTATTTAAGAAACTCGAACAGCGTTACGGCTCGTATGAAACGTGAGAAGTAATTGGGAATGTGGAATTGGGAATTTGGAATGAAAAAATAATTCCTAATTCCTAACTCCTAATTCCTAATTATTTTGGGAGGAGGCTTTAGGTTGATTAGAAAAATATTGCTGAGTCTCCTCATTTTAATTGCGGCGACTTCAGTAGCTCAAGCGGCGGAAGAAGAAAAATCGGCGGAACAAAATTTCAACGAGCGAAAAGCTAATCTTGCCGAGGTTAGTGATATTCGCGTCGGCTACGGTTCAGGCACAATTCGCATCGTCGTCGACATTACAAAAAAAGTTGACTTCAAAGACTTTTACATCGAAAATCCTTCCCGCGTCATCATTGACCTTAAAGATTCATGGTTAAGCCCGAATGTCAAACGAGAGATTGAATTGAAATCTTTGGCGGCGAAAAAAATTCGCGTCGGGCAATTCGATTCCTCAACCGTCAGAATTGTAATCGAGACTATGGCGGATATGAAAACTTTTCACTTGGACGGCGGTCCCAAAGGTCATCGTTTCGTTATCGACGTGGGTAATGCCGATTTCAAGGTAAATCCCGAACTCAATAAGCCCGACGATAATTCCGACGCCGAACTTAAAGCTAAGCAGGAGGCTGAACTTAAAGCTAAGCAGGAGGCTGAACTTAAAGCCAAGCAGGACGCTGAACTTAAAGCTAAGCAAGACGCTGAACTCAAAGCTAAGCAAGACGCTGAACTCAAAGCTAAGCAAGACGCTGAACTTAGAGAGCAACAGGAACGCGAACGCGAATTGGAACGCCGCGAACGTGAACTTGCACAGCGTGAACGCGAACTTAAAGAACAAGAGGAACGTGAACTTCGGGAAAAACAAGAGCGCGAACTTAAAGAAAAACAAGAACGCGAATTGAAAGCCCAACAGGAACGCGAACGCGAGCTTGAACGTCGTGAACGTGAACTTGAACAGCGCGAACGTGAATTTAAAGAAAAGCAGGAACGCGAACTTAAAAAGCGTCAAGAGCGCGAACTTAAAGAGCAGCAGGAACTTAAAGAAAAGCAGGAAAAAGAACTTAAAAAGCAACAGGAACGCGAACTTAAGGAAAAACGCGAAAAAGAAATTAAAGCTCAACGCGAACGCGAAAAAGAATTAAAGGAAAAAGAAAAGCAGGAACGTCGCGAAAAGAAAGATAAAGAAAAGAAAGATAAAGATAAAACAGACGACGAAAAAGAAACTGACGAACCGATTAAGGAATTGGACAGCGATCTTGATGAAATCATGGCTCTGAGCGGCAAAAAAATTGTAATCGACCCCGGACACGGCGGCAATGACGCAGGCGCAATCGGTCCGACCGGCGTCATGGAAAAAAGTGTCACGCTTAAAGTTGGTTTGGAGCTTAAGAGATTGCTTGAGGCGGAAGGCGCGACAGTTATCATGACTCGCGAAACCGATACGACCGTTTCTTCCAAAGGTGCAAAAGCCTCCGACATTGAAGAACTCGGCGCAAGATGTGACGTCGCCAATCGTAACGGCGCGGACATTTTCATTTCGATTCACGCCGACAGCTTTACTCGTCCCGAAGCGCGCGGCACGACCGGTTATTACTACAGCAAGAGTACTTCCGGCAGAGGACAAAAACTCGCCGATTGTATTCGCCGCAATTTGGTTGAGCAACTCGGCACGCCGAGCCGCGGAACTCAACCTTGCAACTTCTACGTCGTAAAAAATACCGACATGCCCGCCACGCTCATTGAACTCGGTTTTATCTCGAACAAAGACGAAGAAAAACTTCTTGATTCCAAAGAGGGCGTTCAGAAAGCGGCGCAAGGAATTTTAGACGGCATTGAAGATTATTTCGGTTGACACTCAATAATTTTAACATTGTCGCCGCGGCAACGTGACGGTCGCTTTAAAAGCGACGGAACAGCGGTCGCGCCAAATCGTTAAAAATTTTTTAGCGTAATCGCCGCGACGGAACGAAATGCTGCGCATTTCTAGCCTAATCATTCCTAACTCCTAATTTTTTTTAGTTAGGAGTGAGGAGTTAAAAACGCCTCAAACAACTCCTAACTCCTAAATCCTAACTGCTAACTCC